>NZ_JAPEPI010000001.1:3419339-3730188 GCF_026340305.1 Streptomyces sp. NBC_01381
CCGGCGTCGACGCGTCGGCGAAGAGGAGGACCAGCAGGCCGAGCACGGCCAGGGACTGTCCCGCCAGCATCGGGACCCGCGGCCCCACCCGCGCCGCCAGCTTCCCCGCCACCACATTCGTCACCGCGATGAGCCCCGTCATCGGCAGGAACATCAGCCCGGCCCACAGTGCCGAATGCCCCTGCACCTGCTGGAAGAAGAGGCTGAAGACAAAGACGAGACCGTAGAAGGCGACGCTGCACGCCGCCCCCGCCGCGACTGTGATCGCGACCGTCCGGTTGCGGAAGAGCCCGAGCGGCACCACCGGATGCGGCTGCCGCGCCTCCGTCCGAAGGAAGAGCGCACCTCCCGCCACCACGACGGCCAGGGCGAGCAGACCCGTCGTACCGCCCTCGATCACCGCGAAGGTCAGCGCCGTCAGGGTCACCACCGCCAGCGCCTGCCCCGGCAGGTCAAGCGGTGCGGGACGCCGCTGCGAGCGCGGCGCCCGCAGCAGGAGCACCAGGGCCACCGCGCCCAGGGGGACGTTGATGAAGAAGATGCCGCTCCAGTCCCACGCCGTGGTCAGCGCGCCGCCCGCGACCGGACCGAGCGCCACCGCGACGGAACCGCCCGCCGCCCACATCGCCACCGCACGCGCCCGCCCCGCCGCGTCCGCGTACGCCTGACGGACCAGGGAGAGCGAGGCCGGCAGGACCACCGCGGCCGCCATCCCCTGCACCACCCGCGCGCCGATCAGCGCGGGCAGCGACGGTGCGAGGCCGCACGCCACGGAAGCCGCCGTGAAGACCGTGATGCCGATCGCGTACGCCCGGGTCGCGCCGATCCGGTCGGAGAGCGCGCCGGTGGACAGCATCAGCGCGGCGAAGGCGAGGGTGTACGCGTCCACGACCCACTGGAGCCCGGACATGCCGCCGCCGAGTTCGCCGCCGATCGCGGGCAGCGCCACGTTCACCACGGAGGCGTCGAGCGTGATCAGGGCGAAGCCCAGCATGGCGGCGACCAGGGTGAGGACGGGTGACGTCCGGCCCTTGCCGGGGGGTGCGGACCGGGGGTGCGGCCGCGTCAAGTCGCCCGTGTGACCGGGGGGTTCGGTGAGGGAGTTCGTTGCCATGCCCCTGAGTCTGCGGGCTGCGGCGCGGCTACAGTAGTGGCCTGAATGCCATACATCCGGAGGTTCTGGCCATGCCCCGCTCCCAGGGCGACCACCGTGCCCACCGCGCGCATCGCGTCGTCGTCATCGCCCCCTCACCTGTGTCGATGTTCAACCTCGCGATCCCGGAGATGCTCCTCGGCAAGGTCGAGGTGCCGGGCGGCCCCGGCTACGAGGTGGTCGTCTGCACCCCGCGGCCCGGCGCCATCGCCACCACCGGCGGCCTCAGCCTGCACGTGGAGCACGGGCTCGACGCCGTACGCGACGCCGACACGCTCCTCGTCGCGGGCACCGGACACCGCTACGAACCCGACCCGCTGACCGTCGCCGCCGTCCGCGAGGCCGCAGAGCGGGGCGCCCGCATCGCCTCCATCTGCAGCGGCGCCTTCGTGCTCGCCGAGGCGGGTCTGCTCGACGGGCGCAGCGCCACCACGTACTGGCAGCTGGCGGAGGAGCTGCGCAGCCGCTATCCCGCGCTCGACCTCAAGGGAGACGTCCTCTACGTGGAGGACGGCCAGGTGATGACGTCCTCCGGGTACGCAGCCGGGATCGACCTGTGCCTGCACATCATCCGCACCGACTACGGAGCGGCGGTGGCCAACGAGGTCGCCAGGGCCGCACTCGTCGCCCCCGTACGGCCGGGCGGCCAGACCCAGTTCACCCAGACCCCGCTGCCGCCCGAGCGCGGCAACGCCTGCGCCGACACCCGAGGCTGGGCCATGCGGCGCCTCGACGAGCCGCTCACCCTCACCGACCTGGCCCGGCACGCGGGCGTCAGCGTGCGCACCCTCACCCGGCGCTTCCACGCCGAGAGCGGGGTCAGCCCGCTGCAGTGGCTGCTCCACCAGCGCATCGAGCGGGCCAAGGAGCTCCTGGAGACCACGTCCTTCCCGATGGACCGGGTGGCCCAGGCGTGCGGATTGGGCACGGCCGACTCGCTGCGCGGTCATCTGGTGCGCCGCACGGGGCTCACGCCGAGCGCCTACCGCGCCCAGTTCAGCCGCCTCGGGACACGCCCCTCCACGCGCCCCGGAACTCAGAAAGCGCGGCGCACGTCTATCGCAGCGTGATCCACTCCGCACTTCCCACACCGCCCACCCCGAAGCAGGCAGTGATGCCGACCGTCATCCGCACCGCACTGCCCGCCGACGCACCCGTGCTCGCGGCTCTGCACGCCCGGGCCCGCGCCACGTACTACCCCGAAGGGCCGCCGGACGCGGGCGTCGACGGGACGGCGATGTGGCGGGGCGCCATCGGGCGCCGCGACGGGCATGTGCTGTGCGCGGTCCGGGACGGGCGCGTCGTGGGCCTCGCGTCCTTCCGTACGCCCGACGGCGACGCGGCGGACACGGCGCAGCTCTTCCAGTTCCACGTCGAGCCCGCCCACTGGCGCGCGGGTGTCGGCGCCGCGCTGCACGCCGCGTGCGTGGAGCAGTGGCGCGCCGACGGCATCCGCGAGGCGGGCCTGGACGTCCACCGCGAGAACCGCAGGGCCCAGGCCTTCTACGCCCGCCACGGCTGGCGGCCCGCCGAGCGCGCGGACGGCGCCGGCACCCATCTGCGGATGCGCTTTGCCGTGTCGGACGCGGCCGGGGAATGAGAACCGACGGTCGTACGTTGTTCAACTGACCGGAGGGACCCTCCGCACCACCCGTACGACCTGGAAAGAGCTGCACACATGCGCGTCGAGATCTGGAGCGACATCGCCTGCCCCTGGTGCTACGTGGGCAAGGCCCGCTTCGAGAAGGCGCTCGCCGCCTTCCCGCACCGTGACGACGTCGAGGTGGTGCACCGCTCCTTCGAGCTCGACCCCACGCGCGTCAAGGGCGACAGCGGCCCGGTGATCCCGATGCTCGCCAAGAAGTACGGCATGAGCGAGCAGCAGGCCCAGGAGGCCGAGCGGAACCTCGGCGTGAACGCCGCCTCCGAGGGCCTCGACTACCTCACCGAGGGCCGCGACCACGGCAACACCTTTGACATGCACCGCCTGCTGCACTTCGCCAAGGAGCAGGGCAGGCAGGACGAGCTGATCGGGCTCCTGTACCGGGCCAACTTCGCCGACGAGCGGTCCGTCTTCGACGACGACGAGCGGCTCGTGGAGATCGCCGTCGCGGCGGGTCTGGACGCGGCGGACGCCCGCGCGGTCCTCGCCGACCCCGACCGGTACGCCGACGACGTGCGCGCCGACGAGCGCGAGGCCGCGGAACTGGGCGCGAACGGCGTGCCGTTCTTCGTCCTCGACCGCAAGTACGGCGTGTCGGGGGCCCAGCCCGCCGACGTCTTCGCGCAGGCCCTCGAGCAGGCGTGGGGCAGCCGCTCGCCGCTGACGACCCTCGCGGGCGGCGACGCCTGCGGCCCGGACGGCTGCGCGGTTCCGCAGCCCGGTGCCGACGTGTGACGTGTAAGCAGCCCTGACAGGTCCCCCGTACACATCATCAATGGACGTGGGCGCGGACAGGCCCGAGAGTTGGTCCCATGGGGATCATCAACGGTGCCGACTTCGCGCCCACGTCGACGTATCTGAACACCGCGAGCTGCGGGCTGCTGCCCGGCCGCGCGGTGGCGGCCATCCACTCCCTCGCGGCCGAGAACGGCGCGGGCAGGCGCGGCGGATCGGGCAGCTTCGAGGTCGTGGACGCCGCACGCCGGTCCTTCGCGCGGCTCGTCGCGGTGGACCACGGGCGCGTGGCGTGCGGCGGCTCGGTCGCCGTGCACACCGGTCTTGTCGCCGCCTCGATGCGGCCCGGGGCCGAAGTCCTGTTCCCCGAGGGCGACTTCAGCTCGATCATCAACCCCTTCGTGGTGCGCGGCGACCTCAAGGTGCGCTACGTGCCCCTGGAGGACCTCGCCGATGCGATCGGCCCCACGACCGACCTCGTCGTGTGGTCCGCCGTGCAGTCGGCCGACGGCCGGATCGCCGACGACGCGGCGGTGCGCGCGGCGGCCGCCGCCCATGGCGCGCGCACCTTCAACGACGCGACACAGGCGGCCGGCTGGCTGCCCTTCGACGCGGGTCTGTACGACTACACCGTCACCGGAGCCTTCAAGTGGCTGCTGTGTCCGCGCGGCACGTCGTTCCTGACGGTGCGCGAGGAGGCGCAGGAGACCCTCGTCCCGCTGCACGGCGGCTGGCTCGCCTCGGCCGACACCTGGAACTCGACGTACGGCCCGCTCACCGAACTGGCCCCGGACGCACGCCGCTTCGACGAGCCGCCCGCCTTCCTCGCCTACCACGGGGCGGCCGAGTCCCTCGCGTACCTGGAGGAGATCGGCATCGACGCGGTGTACGCCCACGACACGGCGCTCGGCGCCCGCTACCGCGCCGGACTCGTAGCGCTGGGCCACGAACCGGTGCCGGGCACGTCGCCCATCGTGTCGGTGCCCGGACTCGCCGACAGGGAGCCCGAGTTGAGCCGCGCCGGGATCATCACCTCCGCGCGGGCGGGGCTGCTGCGAGCCTCGTTCCACCTGTACAACACGGAGGCGGACGTGGACCGGCTCCTGGACGTGCTGTCCGGCTGAACACTGGCGCTGGGGGCGGCGGCACGCTAGGAAGGCAGGACGGGGTGGCCGCACGAGGCGGTGGTGGACAGTGGCAGTGGCGGAACAGCCCTTCAAGGACACCGATCTGCACCAACGGCTGGTGTACGGCGACGAGACGGCGCTGGCCGAGGTGTACGACGCGTACGGCGGCCTCGTCCACCGGATCGCGGGCCGCGTCACGCGCAGCCCCGCCGGGGCGGAGGACGTGGCCCAGGAGGTCTTCGCCCACCTGTGGTCGCGGCCCTACGCGTTCGACGCGCGGCGCGGCAGTCTGCGCACCTGGCTGTCCATGCTGGCCCACCGGCGTGCGGTGGACTGGGTGCGCGGCGAGGAGCGCCACCGCAAGGCGGCGCACGCCGACGACGCGACGCTGCACACGATCCCGACGCAGGACCCGCCCCCGGAAGACGTGGTCATGGCACGAGAACGCTCCCTGCTGCTGCACTCCGCGCTGGCCCGGCTTCCGCTCCCGCAGCGGCAGGTGGTGCACCTCGCCTACTTCGCCGGCCGCACCTACCGCCAGGCGGCGGTGGAACTCGGCATCCCCGAGGGCACCGCGAAGACCCGATTACGCACGGCCCTGCGCACCCTGGCCGAAGCCCTGACCGACCCACCCGACCCGGCACTTGCCGAAGCTCCAGGCGAAAGAGGCGCGTGATGACCACGGATCACGAAGCCATACGTGAACTCCTCGGCGCCTGGTCCTTCGGCGCGCTCATGCCGGGCGACGAGCGGGTGGTCGCCCCGCATCTGGCCGACTGCGAGCTGTGCGCCGCGGAGGCCGCGCGGCTGCGGGCGGCCGTGCGCGACCTGGACGGGCCGCCGCTCCCCGCCGGGCCCGCACCCGCCCGGCGTGCCCTCGCCGGCGCACTCGGCGCCCGTGCGGCGGCGCCGCGGACCGCGGCACACGCCGCGCCGTACGCCGCGGCCGTGGCCGGACTCCAGGCGCTCCTGGCGGAGTTGGACGAGCACGGACCCTGGGGTACCCCCGTGGTGCACGACTGGGACGTGCACGACACCGTCGCCCATCTGATCGCCGCCGACGGGGCGCTCGCCGTGCGTCTCGGCCTGGCGACGGGCGCGTCCGCGTCGCCGTCCGTGTCCGTCGACGGGACTCCCTGGCGTGCGGTCTGGGCCGCGCGCACGGCCGACGCCCTCTCGCGCGAGCGGCGGCGGGCGCCCGCCGATACGGTCGCCGACTGGCGGGCGCAGTCCGCCGCGCTGCTCTCGTCCCCGGCGGCGCACGATCCGGAGCTTGCCGGGCGGGCCGCCACGCTGATGGGTGTCCGGCTTCCGCTGGCGGATCACTTCCGGGTGCGGGCCTTCGAGACGTGGGTGCACGCGGACGACATCGGCAGGGCCCTGGACAAACCCGTTCCGCCGCCGCTCGCCGATCATCTCTGGCAGCTGGTGCGGCTTGCCGTGCGCATGCTCGACCGGGCCGTCGGGGCGAGTGCGGAGCCGGTGGCGCTGACGGTGTCGGGGGAGGGGCGTGCGGTGGAGTGGGTCCTGGGCAGTCAGGACGAGCCGGTGGCCGCGGAGGTGGTTCTGGACCCGGTGGACTTCTGCCTGCTCCTCGGGGGCCGTAGCGACCCCGCGCAGGTTCCTCGCGGGGTCGCGGGGGACGAGGCAGCCGCCGACCGCCTCCTGAACCGGGCCTCAGTCCTGTCCTGGCTGTGAGCCTCTCCCCGGCTGAGGCTGTGGCCTGACGCCCTGGCGCCCTGCTGTATCGGGGCCCGGCGGCTGGGGCTGTGCCCACCCTTCCCCAAGCTCTCGGCTTCGCTCGAGCAGGGGAGACCCCACTCGCCCTGCGGAACGCCTGCCCACAGCGGGGGCGGCCGGGCGCTATGCCCCGCCCGTCACTGCCGCCGCAGCCCTGCGGGCCTCCTCCGGGCAGTCTGCCGTCTCCGTGCAGAGGTTCGCCTCCACCCGGCCCAGGAGGCGTGCCAGTTCCGTCCGGTCCTTCGCGTCGAGGCCCGTGAGCGTGTGCTCCTCCAGGTCGCCCCAGGCGAGCTCCACCTCCCGCAGCAGTCCGCAGCTCGCGTCCGTGGCCTCGACCAGGACCGCACGCCGGTCGTCGGGGTCCTGCCGCCGCCGGACGTGCCCCGCCTGTTCGAGGCGCTGCAGCATCTTGGTGATGGTCGAGGGATCCAGGTCCATGGCCTTGATGAGCTCCGACTGCCGCACGGGCCCCGCGTCCCACAGGTACATCATCACGAACTCCTGGCCGGGGTAGAGCCCGACGCCCTTCAGCACCTTGCCCGCGGCGATCCGGTGCAGCCGGGCCACCCGGCTCACGGTGTGGCTCACGGGCCCGCGGCGCGCGGCGGTGGGGAGGAGGTCGGCGTCGGTACAGGCGGGATCGGCCTCGGCAGCCATCGGAACTCCAGGTCGGGCGTTGGTCGGGTCGGCAGGGTGCCAACAGTCTCCAGCACAAGATTAGCTTGGTCGGCCAAGGAATGCGCTACAGTGGCTCTTGGTTGAATTACTTGGCCGACCAATGGAGTCGGCCGACACAAACCTATGCCAATGCCTGGGGGCACCTGATGACCACCGCGTTCGACTCCATCGACCTGTCCGGCACCCCGCTCAGCAACCGCATCGCCATGGCACCGATGACCCGCAGCCGCGCGGGCGACGGCGCCACCGCGACGGAGCTCACCGCCGAGTACTACGCCCAGCGCGCATCGGCGGGCCTGATCATCACCGAGGGCATCCAGCCGTCCGTGATCGGCCAGGGCTACCCGGACACCCCGGGCCTGCACTCCGCTGAGCAGATCGCCTCCTGGCGCAAGGTCACCGCCGCCGTGCACGAGGCGGGCGGCAAGATCTTCGCGCAGATCATGCACACCGGCCGCATCGGCCACCCCGTACTGCTCCCCGACGGCCTGGTGAACGTGGCCCCCTCGGCGATCCCCGCCCAGGGCCAGGTCTACACGGCCGATGGCCCCAAGGACTTCGTCACGCCGCGCGAGCTGACCGGCGACGAGGTCCGCGCCACCATCGCCGACTTCGCGGCCGCGGCCCGCAACGCGATCGACGCGGGCTTCGACGGGGTCGAACTGCACGGCGCCAACGGCTACTTGATCCACCAGTTCCTGGCGCCGGGCTCCAACCAGCGCACCGACGAGTGGGGCGGAACCCCGGAGAACCGCATCCGTTTCGCGGTCGAGACGGCCAAGGCGGTCGCCGCGGAGATCGGCGCGGCGCGCACCGGCATCCGCCTCTCGCCGGGCAACCCGTTCAACGACATCTCCGAGCCGCAGGACGAGCTCGAGGCGACGTACACCGCCCTCGTGAAGGAGCTCGACGCGCTGAACCTGGCGTATCTGCACGTCATGGAGGTGGGCCCGATCCGCGACCTGGTGACCGCCCTGCGCGGCGGCTTCGGCGGCACCTTCGTCCTCAACCCCTCCACCGAGGGCCCCACGGGACCCGACGCGCTGGCCCTCGTCGAGGAGGGCGCCGCGGACCTCGTCTCCTTCGGCGCGCTGTTCCTCGCCAACCCCGACCTGCCGGCCCGCCTCAAGGCCGAAGGCCCGTACAACACCCCTGACACGGCCACGTTCTACGGCGGTACGGAGAAGGGCTACACGGACTACCCGGCGCTGTAACCGGTCCGTACGACAACCGGTACGCGCGACGCGAGGCGGCCCGGCACCACCTGCCGGTGCCGGGCCGCTTCAACTCACTTGTATGGCGGGTTACTTCACCGGCGTGAAGTCCCGGGCCCCGATGTACACGGGCCGCCGGATCGGCGCGGCGAACGGCTCCACCGCCGTGTTCTCCACACTGTTGAACACGATGAAGACGTTGCTGCGCGGGAACGGCGTGATGTTGTCCCCCGAACCGTGCATGGCATTGCAGTCGAACCAGGTCGCGGAGCCCGCCTCACCGGTGAAGAGCCGGATGCCGTGGTCCGATGCGAGGCTGGTCAGCGTCTCGTTCGACGGAATGCCCGCGTCCTGCATCTGCAGGGACCGCTTGTAGTTGTCCTTCGGCGTGGCGCCCGCACAGCCGAGGAACGTCCTGTGCGACCCCGGCATGATCATGAGGCCGCCGTTGGTGTCGTGATTCTTGGTGAGCGCGATCGAGACCGAGACGGTCCGCATGTTCGCGAGCCCGTCCTCCGCGTGCCAGGTCTCGAAGTCCGAGTGCCAGTAGAAGCCGGAGGCTCCGAAGCCCGGCTTCACATTGATCCGGGACTGGTGGACGTAGACGTCGGAACCCAGGATCTGCCGGGCCCGTCCCACCACCCGCGGATCGGCGGCGAGCTTCGCGAACAGCTCGCTGATCTTGTGCACCTCGAAGATGGACCGGATCTCCTGGGAACGGGGCTCCACGATGGAGCGCTCGTTCTCCCGCATCGCGGGATCACCGATCAACCGTTCCAGCTCCGCGTGGTGGACGCTCACCTCTTCGGGGGTGATGAGCTGGTCGATCGCCAGGAAACCGTCCCGTTCGAACCCCGCCAGATCGTCGGCCGCGATGGGCCCCGGTGCACCCGGCTCGGACCACACGACAGGGTCCTTGCGCTCTATGAGGACCTCTTCGGCGCCTCGGGTCGGGTACAGATCGGCGGTGCGTTCGGGTGCGGTGGTCATGGTGTTGCCTGCCTCTCCTCTCGTACGGCCCTTTCCGGGATGTACACCCCCGCCGCCCAGAGGAAGGAGGGCGGCGGGGGAGTTCAGGGGGGCGTGCTCAGCCCTGCGGCTTCAGCCCTGCGGCGCCGACTCCGGCTCCGGCTCGGTGAGCAGCGGGTACACGCCGTTCTCGTCGTGGTCCTCACGACCCGTGACGGGCGGGTTGAAGACACAGATGCAGTGGAAGTCCTCCTTGATCCGCATCGTGTGCTTCTCGTGCCCGTCCAGCAGGTACATGGTCCCCGGCGTGATCGTGTACTTCTCGCCGGTCGTGTCGTCGGTCAGCTCGGCCTCGCCCTTCGTGCACACGACGGCCTCGATGTGGTTGGCGTACCACATCGACGTCTCCGTACCCGCGTACAGGATGGTCTCGTGGACGGAGAAGCCGACCCGCTCCTTGGCGAGGACGATGCGCTTGCTCTCCCACGTGCCCGACTTGGCCTTGACGTGCCGGTCGGTGCCTTCAATGTCCTTGAACGAACGGACGATCACGGTGAGTTGGTTCCTTTTCTCTTACGGGGGTGAAGACGCGGGCGGCCGGGCCGGCGGGGCGGCCCGGCGCACCGCTCAGGCGGTCTCGCGCACCGCGCGGGCGAGCGTGCGAAGGCCCTCGTCCAGCTCGTCGGCGGTGATCGTCAGCGCCGGAAGGAGCTTGACGACCTCGCCCTCGGGGCCCGACGTCTCGATGAGCAGGCCGAGTTCGAAGGCCCGCTTGGCGATGGTGTTCGCGCGCTCCTTGTCGAGGAACTCCATGCCCCAGACCAGGCCGCGGCCGCGGTACTCCTTGATCGCGCCGGGGTTCTCCTCGACGATGGCGGCGAACGCCTCCTCGATCTGCTCACCCTTGGCGCGGGTCTGCTTCTCCATGGCCGAGCCGTCGGTCCAGTACGTCTCGAGGGTGGCGGCAGCCGTGACGAACGCCGGGTTGTTGCCGCGGAAGGTGCCGTTGTGCTCGCCCGGCTCCCAGACGTCGAGCTCGGGCTTGAACAGGGTCAGCGCCATCGGCATGCCGTAGCCGCTGATGGACTTGGACACCGTCACGATGTCCGGCACGATGCCCGCCTCCTCGAAGGAGAAGAAGGCGCCGGTGCGGCCGCAGCCCATCTGGATGTCGTCGACGATCAGGAGCATGTCCCAGCGCTCGCACACGTCGGCGAGCTTGCGCAGCCACTCGGCGCGGGCGACGTTGATGCCGCCCTCGCCCTGGACCGTCTCGACGATCACGGCGGCGGGCTGGTTGAGGCCGGAGCCCTGGTCCTCGAGCAGCCGCTCGAACCAGATGAAGTCGGGGGTCTGGCCGTCGAGGTAGTTGTCGAACGGCATCGGCGTGCCGTGCACCAGCGGGATGCCGGCGCCGGCCCGCTTGAACGCGTTGCCGGTCACGGCGAGCGAGCCGAGCGACATCCCGTGGAAGGCGTTGGTGAACGAGACGATCGACTCGCGGCCCTTGACCTTGCGGGCCAGCTTCAGCGCGGACTCGACGGCGTTGGTGCCCGTCGGGCCCGGGAACATGACCTTGTACGGCAGGTCACGCGGGCGCAGGATGATGTTCTGGAACGACTCGAGGAACGCGCGCTTGGCGGTCGTCGACATGTCGAGACCGTGGGTGACGCCGTCGCGCTCCAGGTAGTCGATGAGGGCGCGTTTGAGGACGGGGTTGTTGTGCCCGTAGTTGAGCGAGCCGGCCCCGGCGAAGAAGTCGAGGTACGAGTGGCCGTCCTCGTCGAACATGCGGCTGCCCTGCGCACGGTCGAAGATGGTGGGCCAACCGCGGCAGTAGCTGCGCACCTCCGACTCCAGGGTCTCGAAGACGCTCAGGTCGGGCTGGGTGATGGTCACAGCAGATCTCCTGGGAGATGGAAAGGCGTGGGAGGTGGGGGGAGTTGACTGAAAGCGAGGGGGGACGCGGGTGACGCCGTCGTCAGCCGCGTGGCGCGTCGGGCGCGATCGGCGGTATCGGCTCGATGAGGAACAGAACCTCCGGCTCGTGGCCGCCGTCGGGGAAGAGCCCCGCGTCGAAGAGCACCGTGCGCTCGACCGAGGCACCGTGCCGCTGTGCGTACGAGGTGAAGAGCCGCTCGGACGCGGTGTTGTCCGGGGTGATGGTCGTCTCGACCGAGACCAGCTCGCGGTCGGCGGCGACCTTCGCGGTCAGTCCGTCGAGCAGCGCACCGGCGAGCCCCCGACCACGGTGCGCGTGGTCGACGGCCACCTGCCAGACCACCAGGGTGCGCGGCCGCTCGGGCCGGATGTAGCCGGTGATGAATCCCGCGGGCTGCCCGTCGGCGTCTCTGGCCACGACGGAGGTCGCCGCGAAGTCACGACACCACAGCAGATAGCTGTACGAGGAGTTGAGGTCGAGCACCTTCGAGTCGCGGGCGATCCGCCAGATCGCGGCGCCGTCGGCGACGGCGGGGGTGTCGAGCCGCAACCCCTCGGGCATTTCCAGGGAATTCGCGTGCAGGTCGGTCGGTAGATCGGCTTGTGCAGCGGTCATGCGTATTGAATTTACCGAGCAATTTCTTGGATTGCATCGCGAGGAGGGGTTACGCGAGAGCGCGTCATGTGTTATCACGCGGGGGTGCGCGCCCGCAGGAAGCTCCGGCGGTATCGCCCATTTTGAGCGGGACGAAAGGTCTATACCGGACCTGATGTGGAGTACGTCACAGACGCGTAACTCCGTCGAGACGTGCCCGAATTACGTCGGTTGGCGCTGTCGAAATCTTGGTGTTTAGGTCCCGGGAAAGCGGGCAGAAGAATACGGGAAGCTGCGCTGATAAAGTGGATAAAGAGGCGATGAGAAGCGGATGAGGCGCCGGTGAGAATGCGTCCGTGAATTTACGTAGAGTATTTACGGTCCCGTCACTCCGTCGATGCCCTCCCTGAGGAGATCGGCATGGCCGTTGTGCCGTGCGTACTCCTCGACGAGGTGTACGAGGATCCAGCGCAGGCTGACCCCGTCGCTGCCCGCGACGGCCGCCTCCCGCGCGCTCAGCCGCCCGATGTCGTCCACGCGCGCCCCTCGCAGAGCTCCCTGCTCAGCGCCGTCTCGCGCCGCCACACGGCCAGGGCCTCGGCGAATATCTGCTCCGGGTCCAGGGTGAAGCCCCCGGCCGGATCCTCGTACACCGGAGGCACGTCCTGCCCGGCCAGCACGCGCTGGAACCAGTTCCGCTCGACCTCGGCGAGATGCCGTACCAGGCCGAGCAGGGTCAGCGACGAGGACGGGACCGAGGCGATCCGCGTCTGCGCGTCCTCGAGGCCGACGCACTTCACCACGAGCGTGGCGCGGTGGAAATCTAGCCAGTCGGCGAGCATGGCGCGCTCGTCGGCGGTGGGGCGGGGAACGGGACGACCGTCCGGCAAGGTGGTCACGGCGCTCACGCTGCCATGCCGCCGGTCCCGGACGGCCGCTGTTCGCTGAGAGCGAGGGAGCCCCCCGCTGCCCGGCTCCTGCCTACTGCCAGGCGGCCGTCACCGCGCGGCGGGCCGCTTCCAGGTCGACCGTCAGGCCGGCCTCACCCATCGCCTCACCCAGCGCCGCGAGCGAGGCATGCACGACGCCACGGGTCGCGTCCGGCCCGTAGTGATTGACCCGGATCATCTCCTTGGCCAGTGCGCCTCCGCCCGCCACCAGCGGAAGCACCGGGTCCGCTGCCAGGGCCTTCGCGACCAGCTCCGAGGCGTCGATGCCGGAGGGCGCACGCAGGGTGGTGGCGACCGGGGCCGCGTCCTGGGCCTCGTACACATAAGGCTCCAGGCCCCCACCCAGCGCCAGCGCACCCGCGCGCGTGGCGGCGGCAGCGGTGGCGTGCCGCGCCATCAGGGCGTCGAGCCCCTCCGCCTCGATCCGCTCCACGCAGGCTTCGAGGGCGAGCATCTCCAACTGGGCGGGTGCGTGAAGCAGCGCCTTCCTGCCGCCGTCGATCCAGCGCTCCTTCCAGTCCAGGAGGGAGAGATACGAGCGGCGCGGCGCCCGCGGATTGGCCGCGAGCCGTGTCCAGGCGCGCTCGCTCACGGAGACCGCCGAGACGCCCGCGGGGCCGCCCATCGCCTTCTGCGCGCCGATCACGCACAGGTCCACGCCCCACGCGTCCGGAAGCAGCGGCTCGGCGGCCACGGAGGCGACGGCGTCCAGCATGAACAGGGCACCGTGCTCCCGCACGACCTCACCGATCGCGGCGACGGGATTGGTGTTGCCCGTCGCGGCCTCCGCGTGCACGAGCGAGACGAAATCGATCTCTGGATGCTCGGCGAGGGCGGCCCGCACCTGCTCCGCGGTCACGGCGGTGTGGAAGGGGACGGCGAGGTCGACGACCGTCGCCCCGCAGTCCCGCAGCCAGTTCCCGAACGTCTGGCCGTACGGCCCGGTGATGATGTTCAGCGCGGTCGTACCCGGCTGAGCCGCACCCCGGATGCAGCCCTCCAGGGGCAGCAGCGCCTCGCCCTGCATGATCACGACGTCCTGCGAGGTGGCGAGGAGACCGGCGACGCGCTCCTCGATGGAGGCGAAGTGCCGGGCGCTCAAGGGGGCCAGGTCAAGGAATGGATGCGTCGTCACGGTGCTGCTCACTTCGCTGCTCACTTCGCTCACGAGTTCGTTCGGGCTGCCGGACCGAGCGTACCGACAGGCTCCTAAGCTGCTGTACATGAGCGATCACACGGTGCTGCACGTGAAGGGGCGGGTGCTCGTCGGCCCGGACGAGGTCCGGGACGAGCTGTGGGTCGTCGGGGGCAGGGTCACGTACGACCGCCCGGCGCACGCGGCGGCGGACATCACCACGATCGAGGGCTGGGTGCTCCCCGGCCTGGTCGACGCGCACTGCCACGTGGGCCTGGACGCGCACGGCCCGGTGGAACCGGAGGTGGCGGAGAAGCAGGCGCTGACGGACCGCGAGATCGGCGCCCTCCTCATCCGCGACGCGGGCTCCCCGTCCGACACCCGCTGGATCGACGACCGCGAGGACCTCCCGAAGATCATCCGCGCGGGCCGGCACATCGCGCGCACGCGCCGCTACATCCGCAACTACGCCCACGAGATCGAGCCGTCCGACCTCGTCGCGTACGTCGCCCAGGAGGCCCGCCGCGGCGACGGCTGGGTCAAACTGGTCGGCGACTGGATCGACCGCGAGGCGGGCGATCTCACCGCCTGCTGGCCCCGCCCCGAGGTGGAGGCGGCGATCGCCGAGGCCCACCGCCTGGGGGCGCGGGTGACGGCCCACTGCTTCGCCGAGGATTCCCTGCGGGACCTGGTGGAGGCGGGCATCGACTGCATCGAGCACGCGACGGGCCTGACCGAGGACACGATCCCGCTGTTCGCGGAGAAGGGCGTGGCGATCGTCCCCACGCTGGTGAACATCGCGACGTTCCCGCAGCTCGCGGACGGCGGCGAGTCCAAGTTCCCCCGCTGGTCGCAGCACATGCGCCGCCTGTACGAGCGCCGCTACGACACGGTGCGGGCGGCGTACGACGCAGGCGTCCCCGTCTACGCGGGCACGGACGCCGGAGGCTCCCTCGCACACGGCCTGGTGGCGGCGGAGGTGGCGGAGCTGACGCTGGCCGGCATCCCGGCGGTGGACGCGCTGTCGGCGACGACGTGGGGGGCGAGGGCCTGGCTGGGGCGCCCCGGGCTCGTGGAGGGCGCCCCCGCGGACCTCGTGGTCTACGAGGCGGACCCTCGGGAGGACGTGCGGGTGTTGGGGGCGCCGCGGAGGGTTGTGCTGAACGGGAGGGTGGTGGGTTGACATCCTCTGCCCCATGGATGAGGGCAATCCGGAGCTATTGAGGTTGTCCAAGCTGTCGGGTATCGCCCTCTAAGGGCAACGCCGTTGCGTTACGGCCGATCTTGGTCTCGACCGCCTGCGCGGCGCGGCCAGCTGATACTCGGGACGGTTTCCGCACCGGCCGACACGGCCATCGGTCGACGGATCCCGCTCGCCATCGGAACGGCACGCCAAGATCGCGGCTGACGCAACGGCATGGGCGCCAGAGGGCGTCTGAGAAGCCCCGTTCAGGGCAGGTGAGTTGGTATGCCTGCGCTGATGGAGGCCGGGATGGCCGGGGAGCGGCGCGCGTATCCGACGGATCTGTCCGACAGGGAGTGCGCGGTGCCGGCGCCGCTCGTGGCGCCGAAGCCGGGCGGGCGGCCACCAAGAGCTGTGCCCTGAACGGGACTTCTCGGCCGCCCTCGTGTCCGTGGCCGGCCGCGCGTGCAGATGGAGGTCCGGGTGGATGGTCCTGGGCTCGCCCCAGGAGCCCCGCCCGCACGCCTCGGGAAGGACCCAGTAGCCCAGGCCGTCGATGCGCGGAACTATCTGGCGCCGCCCCACCCCTCGTCAGTGAAGCTTCAACCAGTGTGCACCGCGGGTGAGTTGGGGCACGCTCAAGGTGACCGTCGCCGTGCGCACATGGCATGATCCACTTTCGCGTTACCTGTGGGTAACGCCCCCCACCCCCCCAATCCAAAGGTCACACCTACGTGCGCACGCTCTCCAGACGCCTCCTGCTCCCCGGCCTGACCGCCCTCGCGCTCGCCGCCACCGGCTGCTCCTCGACGCCGGACACGAACGCGGCCGAGCCCGAAAGCAGCAGCACCGCCACCACGCCGACAGCCGACGGCACCCGGCGGCTCGACGTGGACGCCGCGCCGCAGGCGTCGCCCGCGCCGACCGCCGTGGCCCGCGCCCATACCGGCAAGGGCCGTCCCGAGAAGTCCTCGCTGAAGGTGGCCTCGTACGACAAGACGAGCCGACAGGCAGTCATATCCACGGCCCCGCAGCGGCACACCGCCACGCCGGGCCACTCCGCCGCGCCTGACAAGCCCGTCGCCGTCGGCGACATCATCGCCAGCGCGCCGGCGCACGGCGCTCCCAACGGCCTGCTCGCCAAGGTCACCGAGGTCGTGGGGGAGACCGACCGCGGCACCGAGGTGAAGACTGCCTCCACGACGCTGGCCTCCGTCCTCCAGGACGACAAGGCCGATGGCAAGGTCCCGGTCGACCCGTCGTCGGTCACGGTCGAGCCTCTGACCAAGGGCGTCAGCTTCTCCTGGGCAAAGAGCCAGGGCGTGCGTTTCGGGCCCAAGGGCGCAAAGCTCCCCCTCGGTAATCTGCGGCTCGACGTGAACGCCTCGGTGGATACCGCCAAGGACGCCCCAGCCTCGGCCGGTGCCTCCGTCTCCGGCTTCGTCCAGCTCGCCCCCGAGGTCGAGTTCTCCTACGAGGGCAACAAGGACGGCGGCTTCGCTCCGAGCTCCGCCTTCCTCGGCATGAGCGGTGACTGGTCCTCGCGGTGGGCGCTCAAGGGCCGCGCCGCCGCGAGCACCGGGGAGCCCAAGCGGATCCCGTTCGCCAAACTGCACAGCACCCCCGTCATCCAGGTCGGCCCGGTGCCCGTCGTCGTCAACCTCGACCTGACCTGCTACATCCAGGTGGAGGCCGACGGCCACGTCACGCTCGACGTCCAGCAGGACGTCAAGGGCGACTTCCGGGTCGGCGGCAGTTACGCCTCGGGCAAGGGCTGGGCCCCGGTCGGCACGTCGGCCGTGCACAGCACCCCGGTGAACGCGAGCGTCACCGCCGCCGGGCGCGTCAAGGGCGCTCTCGGCGCGGAGGCCTCCGTCGGCCTGTACGGGGCCGTGGGTGTCACCGCCGACTTCGCCCCGTATCTACGCGGCGAGGCCGACGCCAAGGCGACCGCGTCCAGCGACGGCAAGACCTCGGTGACCGGCGCCTGGGCGCTGTACGGCGGCTTCGACTTGAGCGGCCAACTCCACTTCCGGCTCGCCCTGTTCGGTACGCCGATCATCGAGCACCGCATCCCGCTGGGCACCCTCAACCGCGAGTGGCGGCTCGCGAGCGGGCACTCCGGACGATAACCGGGCGCGGACTCCGCCACCGTGGCCAGTGATGGATGGGCGGCGCCCGTGCGCGTTGACATCCGCCCAGGGATCGATTAGGCCCAACTGGCCAGCAGCCGTCGCGTCACGCGTGCGGTCAACTCGCAGCCGGAGGAGTCGTATGCCCCGCAACGTCGCCCTGTTCGCCGCCGACTGGTGGGCCCAGGCCGGGTACGGGGTGCGGTTCGAGTGGGGACCCGAAGGGGCGCGGCGACTGATGGCGGGCGGGGATGTGGCGTGCCTGGTCGTAGTGGACGTGCTGTCGTTCACGACCGCGGTGTCGGTCGCGGTGGACGCCGGGACACGGGTCTTCCCGTACGCGTGGCGGGACGAGAGCGCGGTGGCGTACGCGGCGGACCGGGGCGCCGTGCTGGCGGTGGGACGGCGCGCGGTGACGCCCGATACGCCGTGGTCGCTCTCCCCCGCCGCGCTGCGCCGGGCACCCTTCGCGTCCCGCCTGGTGCTGCCCTCGCCCAATGGGTCCGCGATCGCGGCGGCGGCGTCGGAGGCGGGCGGGGTGGTGGTCGCCGGATGCCTCAGGAACGCGGCGGCGGTGGGCGGTTGGCTGGCCCGGGAGGGCTTCGGCACCACTGACCGGCCGGTCGCGGTGGTCGCCTCCGGCGAGCGGTGGGAGGACGGGAGCCTGCGGCCCGCGCTGGAGGACGCGCTGGGGGCGGGGGCGGTGATCTCCGCTCTGGGCGGGGGGCGTCTTTCGCCGGAGGCGGAGGTGGCGGCGGGCGGGTACGCGTCGTGCGGGGACGTCGCGGTGGCGGTGGCGGAGTGTGCGTCGGGGCGAGAGCTGGCGGCGGGCGGCTTCGCCGGGGATGTGGCGGTGGCGGTGGAGCGGGATGCGTCGAGGGTGGTGCCGGTGCTGGTGGACGGCGCTTTCTCTTCCCCGCTGTGTCCATGAACGCGCTCCGCCCGCGGGCGCCCCTTCCCGAAATCTTCCGGCTGCGCCGGCCGCGAGGTGGCCGTGGATCACCGCCTCCGGCGAGTTCGTCCTCAAACTCCCCCAAGCTCCTAAAGAGCAGGGGGGACCCCCTCGACGGGCTGGAAGGTCTGTGGCCGGGCTGGAAGCCCTGTTGACGGGTGGGCGGGCAACTTCGGGGCAATCGGGAAGGGGGTCCCCCCTGCTCATTAAGAGCTTGGGGGAGGGCGGGAAAGATCCGCCGCGAAGCGGCGGTCTTGCCCGGCCTCGGGAAGGGGTCAGCCCCCCAGCACCGACCCCAACGCCGCCAAGAACCGATCCGTCGTCCCCCGGTCACGGACCGCGACCCGTAGCCACTCCGCGCCCAGGCCAGGGAACGTGTCGCCGCGTCGCACGGCGAAGCCACGCTCCCGCAGCGTGGAGCGCACCGCGGCGGCCCCCGGCACCCGGATCAGGACGAACGGTCCCTCCGCCGCCGGAACGGCCCGCACCCCGCCGGAGGCGAACTCCGCGAGCCCCGCGAGGAGATGGGCCCGGTCGGCGGCGATCAGGGAAGCCGCGTCCGCCGCCTCGGCCAAGGCGGCGGACGCCACGCACGCCTCCGCCGCCGCCAGCGCCGGCGAGGACACCGGCCACAGCGGCTGCGCCCCCGCCAGTGTCGCGATCGTCTCCGGGTCGGAGAGGACGTAACCGATCCGTAGTCCGGCCAGGCCCCACGTCTTGGTGAGGCTGCGCAGGACGACGAGTCCGGGTACGTCCGTACGGCCGGCCAGCGCTTCCCGTTCACCCGGCACCGCGTCCATGAAGGCCTCGTCCACCACCAACACCCGCCCGGGACGGGCGAGTTCGGTGATGGACGCGGCCGGGTGCAGTACCGACGTCGGGTTGGTCGGGTTGCCGATCACCACCAGGTCGGCCGACTCCGGCACCACCGCCGGGTCAAGCCTGAACCCTTCGGACTCCCGCAGCAGCCCCCGGCCCACCACATGCCCCGCATCCCGTAGAGCCGCCTCGGGCTCGGTGAACTGCGGGTGCACGACCACCGGCTGACGGACCTTCAGGGCCCGCGCGAGGAGTACGAACGCCTCCGCCGCGCCCGATGTGAGCAGCACCCGGTCCGGTGACACACCGTGCCGCGCCGCCACCGCGGCCCGCGCCGACCGCCCGTCCGGATACGCGGCCAGGCCGTCGAGCGAGGCGGCGATGTGCCGCTTCAGCCAGTCGGGCGGGGTGTTCGCGCGGACGTTGACCGCGAGGTCGGTGAGGCCGGCGGCGCCCCGGACCTCGGCATCCCCGTGATGCCGCAGGTCCAGTTCGCCGTCGTACCCGGTGTCGGTCTCAGGCTCAGTGGGAGTGCGCATGGGACCCGTGGTGGTGACCGTGTCCGTGCCCATGTCCGTGCCCGTGCCCATGGTCCCCGTCGTCGTCCGGGTGGAAGTGCGGCTGCTGCGGCAGGCCCACCTTGTCCTCGAAGCCGGGCAGCGCGATGCGGTAGACGCAGGAGTCGCAGTTCATCCGGAGGTCGCCCTTGACCGCCTCCCGGTAGCGCTCCATGACGAGGTCGAGCAGCTCCTCCTCGGGGCCGATCACATCCGCCGAGAGCACCTCGACCTCGGGGTGCGCCGCCGCCCAGCCGTCCGTCTGCTGGCGGACCCGGTCCGGCAGGATGCCGGTGAAGAGGAAGTAGGGCAGGACCACGATCCGCTTCGCGCCAAGCCGTACGCAGCGGTCGAGGCCCGACGGCACGTCCGGCGCCGCGAGCGAGACGAACGCCGTCTCCACGCCCGCGTAACCGCGCCCCTCCCACAGCAGCCGCGCCGCCTTGTGCACCTCGGCGTTGGCGTCCGGGTCGGTCGAACCGCGGCCGACGAGCAGCACCGTCACGTCCGCGCGGTCCTCGGGCGTGCGCGCCGCGCCGCCGAGCGCCTCGTCCAGGCGGCGCTCCAGGACCTTCAGGAGCGAGGGGTGCGGGCCGAGCGGGCGGCCGTAGGTGTAGGAGATGCCGGGGTGGCGCTCCTTCTCACGGGTGAGCGCCGCAGGGATGTCCCCCTTGGCGTGCCCGGCCGACACCAGCATCAGCGGGACGGCGGCGAAGCGTTTGACGCCCCGCTCCACCAGGTCGGTGACCGCGTCGCCCAGCGGCGGCGGCGACAGCTCGATGAAGCCGCCGGCGACCGGGAGTTCGGGGTTGCGGCGGGCGAGTTCCTGCACGAAGTCCCGGAACGCTGCGGCCCCGGCCTCGTCGCGGGTGCCGTGGCCGGCGATGAGCAGTGCGGGCGGGGTGGTCACGGGGACTCCTCGGTTGTTGCGGGTGCTTCGTAAGACTTCGACTGCGAGTGCGGTGTCGACTTCGGCGACGGCGCGGGGTGGTACAGGAGCGCGTTCAGCGCGGCCGCCGCGACCGCCGAACCGCCCTTCTCCGAGACATTGCTGACGGCGGGAAGGCCGCTCTCGCGCAGCGCCGCCTTGGACTCGGCGGCACCGACGAAGCCGACGGGCAGGCCGATCACCAGGGCGGGCGCCGCGTCGAGCACGAGCAGTTCCTCCAGGGCGGTCGGCGCGCAGCCGATCACCCAGAGCGCCCCGGGGCCCACTTCCTCGTACGCGAGACGGATCGCGTGGGCCGAACGGGTAAGGCCGGGGCCCGACTTGGCGTCCTTCAAACGACACACCGTCTGCCGCTTCGTGATGCCCGCCGCGACCATCTCCACGTCGGTGACCACGGGCGCACCCGCGTGCAGCGCCGCGTGGGCCGCCACGAGGGCGTCCTCGTCGGTGACGAGGTCCGTCGCGTACTCCAGGTCGGCGGCGGAGTGGATGACGCGCTCCACGACCGCCCGGGTCAGCGGCGCGAAGTGCGAGGTGTCCAGGCGGGCCCGGAGCCGCCGGAACGACTCCTGCTCGATGGGGTGGACGACACGGGTCACTTGGACACCTCCGAAGGGTCGGCCGACTGGTCCGCGTGCTGCCAGCGGTAACCGCGCGGAGTCACCATGCGGCCCGCGATCTCACGGGTCGCGGTGTTGCCGACCGTCACGACCGTCATCATGTCGACGACTCCCGGGTCGAGTTCGCCGATCGTGCTCAGGCGCGCGGACTCGTCCGGGCGCGAGGCATTGCGTACGACACCGACCGGCGTCGTCGGCTCCCGGTGCTCGGCGAGGATCGACAGGGCCTTCGGCAGCTGCCAGTCGCGGCCCCGGCTGCGCGGGTTGTAGAAGGTGACGATGATGTCCGCCTCGGCCGCCGCGCGCACCCGGCGCTCGATGACCTCCCACGGAGTGTGCAGGTCGGAGAGGCTGATGGACACGTGGTCGTGGCCGAGCGGCGCGCCCAGTATCGCCGCCGCCGCGAGCGCGGCCGTCACACCGGGTACGCCGATGACGTCGATGTCGTCGCTCGCCTCGGCAAGGGCGGGCGAGGCCATGGCGTACACGCCCGCGTCGCCCGAACCGATCAGCGCGACCGCCTGCCCCTTCTGCGCCTCCGCGACAGCGGTACGCGCCCGCTCCTCCTCGGCGCCGAGCCCCGACTCGATGATGACCGTGCCGGGGCGAAGGAGGTCCCGGATCTGGTCGACGTACTGGTCGAGACCGACCAGGACCGAGGCCCTGCGCAGCTCTTCGCGGGCGCGCGGCGTCAGCAGGTCCCGTGCGCCGGGACCGAGCCCGACGACCGCGAGCCGTCCGCGCGGCTTCCGCCGCACGACGGCACAGGTGGCCATCGGCGCACGGCCCTCGGGCGCCGACTTCCGCTTGGGCACGAGGAGTTCACCGCCGCCGCGCAGTGCGGCGGCCTCCGCGACGGAGGGCGTACCGACGGCGGCGAGCGGCGCGTCGGACGGGTTCGGCACGTCGACCCCGGCCAACTCGTCGGCCGCGTACGTCACGACCGGCACCCCGAGCCGCGCGGCGGCCTCGACGATGCCGGGTTCGTCGGCCTTCGCGTCGACGGTCGCCAGCGAGGCGACGGAAGCGGCGGAGAGCCCCGCGTCCCGCAGGGTGTCCTGAACGAGCCCGAGCACTTCTTCGACGGGCGCACCCTTGCTGGCGCCGACGCCTACGACGAGGGTGGGCGGCCGCAACACGACTTCCCTGTCCCCGAGTTCAGCGCGGCGATCGCTGACCCGGATGGTCGCCACGGTCGTCTGCCCCGGCTGTGGGCAGGCGTTCCGCACGGCGGAACGGGTGGGCACAGGCTCAACTTCGGGGCCCCGATCAAGCGACGTCACGTTAGGCGGCAACGCAGGCAGTGGGTAGCCCAACTCGTCACAGAGAGCAACGGCTTCCCCGTCCAGCACCGCACGGGTCACACCCGCAACATCCCCCTCAACCGGCAGCCCCAGCATGTCAAGACCCGGCACATCGACGGAGTCGGTGGCGGTCGTCACGACAGGCAAGGCCCGCAGAACATCCCCCACCTCGTGGGCAAGGGCATTCGCACCCCCCTCATGCCCGCCCAGCAGGGCAACGGCAAACCGCCCGCCCTCATCGACGCACACCACCCCAGGGTCGACATCCTTCCCCTGGAGCAGCGGCGCGCAGAGCCGCACCACGGCGCCCGCGGCGAGAAAGCACACCACCTGCTCGCACTCCGCGAAGGCCCGCTCCACGGCGCCCCGCACGGGCCCCTCGTACACCCGCGTCCGCGAGGGCCACGCCGCGGCGAGACGGTCGCGTGCCGCGCCGCCCGCCGCCGTGGCGGAGATCAGGCCGATCACTGAACTACTCCTTCAGACAAGGGAGATGAGGGGCGGGTGCCCCACACCAGAAAGACCGGATTGGTCGCCGCGAGCCGCGACACCTCACCCGGCAGCGGCGCGAGCCGCGACGACTGCAGCAGTACGCCGTCGCAGTCGAACCCGGCACCGCTCAGCGCCGCCCGCACCGCGGGCACCCGGTCGAGCGCCGCCATGGCGACGACGACGGACCGCCGGGCCCGCCGCGCGCACGCCGTCACTATCGCGGGCAGCTCACGCCCGCCGCCGCCGATGAACACCGCGTCCGGGTCGGCGAGATCGGACAGGACGGTGGGCGCGGCCCCATGCACGGCGTGTACGTCGACGCCGTGCGCCGCGGCGTTGGCGCGGATGCGCTCGACGCCGTCGGCGGTCTTCTCCACGGCCACGACCGCCGCGCCGAACCGCGCGCACTCCACGGCGACCGAGCCGGAGCCCGCGCCGATGTCCCACACCAGGTCGCCCAGGCGCGGTCCGAGCCGGGCGAGGGCGAGCGCCCGCACCTCGAACTTGGTGATCATCGAGTCGCGGTGGGTGAACTCGCCCTCATCCAGGGCCCATTGGGCGGGTCCGGGCCGGGGCCCCGCGACAGTGCGCAGCGGCGCGAGGGCCCGTTCCTCGTCCAGGCAGAGCACGACACTCACCGCTGGCCCCCAGTCGCGGGCCGCGGCCTCGGCCGGCGTGACCCGTTCCACGCGCTCGTGCTCCGGGTCGCCGAGGGCGCTCGCGACGACGAGCGTGCGGGCGTCGGCGCGCCGGACCAGCTCGGCGCCGAGTTCGGCGGGGCCGCTGCCGGGGCCGGTCAGGATGGCCACCTTGGGGTGCGCGCGGCAGGCGTTCGCGGCGGTGCGCGGATCGCGTCCGTGCGCGCTGACCACCACGGCGTCGTCCCACGGAAGCCCGACCCGCGCGAAGGCGGTGGCGACGGACGAGACACCGGGCCGGACGTCGAGCCGGTCGGACCCGAACCGCTCGGCGAGTGCCCGCACGATCCCGAAGAACCCGGGGTCCCCGGAGGCGAGCACCACGACGCCGCCGCCCTCCGCCGCCCCGTCGGCCTTCGCCAGCTGTTCCTCGATGGCGTCGAGCGCGGGGGCGAGCGGCCCCATCACCACCCGGGCCGTCCCCGGCGGCAGCCCGGCGGACTCGATGTGCCGCCGGGCGCCCACGACGAGCCCCGCGGCGCGCACCGCGTCCAGGGCGGCGGTGTCGAGCGGCGCCCCCGTCCCCGTACCGAAGACGGTGATCACGATTTCGCCCTCTCCGCGCGCAACGCGGCCCGCGCCTCGGGGTCGGCCTTGCGGAAGCCGTGGAAGTGGCCCGGGTGGTAGAGGTGCGAGCGGGTGCCGTGCGCGGCGAGGGCCGGTCCGACCAGGAACAGCGTGTGCTTCCACAGGCGGTGTTCCTTGACCGTTTCCTCAAGGGTCTCGATGGTGCAGTTGAGGACGAGCTCCTCGGGCCATGTCGCCTGGTACGCGATGACGACGGGCGTGGTCGTCGGGTAGCCGCCCTCCAGGAGCTCACGCACCAGCTGGCCGCTGCGTGCCGCGGAGAGGAACAGCGCCATCGTCGTGCCGTGCCGCGCGAACTCCCGCACCTCCTCGCCGGGCGGCATCGGCGTCTTGCCGCCGCCGAGCCGGGTGAGGATCACGGACTGCGCGACCTCGGGGATCGTCAGCTCGCGCTGCGCGATCGCCGCGACCGCCGAGAAGGACGAGACGCCCGGCACGATCTCCGTCGCCACGCCGATCCCGGCGCACCGGTCGACCTGCTCCTGCGTGCCGCCCCACAGGGCCGGGTCGCCGGAGTGGATGCGGGCGACCTTCAGGCCCTCGGCGGCGGCGCGCTCGTACACGGCGACGACGTCTTCGAGGGACATCGTCGCCGAGTCGAGGATCTCGGCGCCCTCGCGCGCGTGATCGAGGACGTCCGCCTGCACCAGGCTCGCCGCCCAGATGACGACATCGGCCTCCGCGATGGCGCGTGCGGCACGGAACGTCAGCAGGTCGGCGGCGCCGGGCCCTGCCCCGACAAAGGTCACCTTGCCGGTGGTGGCTTCGGCGTCGGCCATGGGTGGAGTTCCTCTCGTACGAAACAGAAACAGTCAGTGGTGGAACAGAAATCAGTGGTGGAACAGAAATCCGTGGGTGTCGCCCCGCGGATGGATGTGCGGGGCAGGGGGTCGATCGGCTAGCAAGGGCGCATGGCTGTGTTCGTGGCGCTCGGCGCTTTTCTGATGACCCTGGCGGGCGGCTGGACGGCCCAGCGGGTCACCGACCGGCGTCACCTCGTCCTGGGGCTCGCCGGCGGTCTGATGCTCGGCGTGGTCGGCCTCGACCTGCTGCCGGAGGCCCTGGAGGCCGCGGGCGGCCCGGTCTTCGGCGTACCGGCGGCGCTGCTCCTGTTCGTGGCGGGCTTCCTCGTGGCGCACCTGGTGGAGCGGCTGCTCGCGGTGCGTCAGGCGGCGCACGGGGCGGAGGAGGTCAACGGCAGGGCGCCCCAGGTGGGTCTGACGGCGGCCGCCGCGATGGTCGGCCACAGCCTCATGGACGGCGTCGCGATCGGCGCCGCCTTCCAGGTGGGCCAGGGCATGGGCCTCGCGGTGGCGCTCGCGGTCATCGCCCATGACTTCGCGGACGGCTTCAACACGTACACGATCGCCAGCCTGTACGGGAACGCCCGCCGCAAGGCACTCGCGATGCTCTTCGCCGACGCGGTGGCCCCGGTCGTGGGCGCCGCGTCGACGCTCCTCTTCACCATTCCGGAGCAACTGCTCGGCGGATATCTCGGCTTCTTCGGCGGAGCGCTGCTCTATCTGGCCGCCGCGGAGATCCTGCCGGAGGCGCACCACGAGCACCCGGCCCGCTCGACGGTGCTGTGCACGATCGCGGGAGCCGCGTTCATCTGGCTGGTGGTGGGCATCGCGGACTGACGCCGCGGTGCGGACCGAGGTCACAGTTTCCCGCCCCGGCCGCCCTCGCGCCGCGCGGGAGCGATCAGCGTGGACAGATAGGGCAGCGGCGTCTCGTCCAGCTCGGCGGCCGAGCGGATGGACTCCTCGGGAAGGCCGAGCGCGGACCCCCACACGGCGTCCTCCGTGCGCCCCGTCTCGCGCAGTGCGGCCGCCACCTCCTGGGCCTGCCGCCCGAACTTGTACGCGACGACCGTGCCGGGCCCGGCGAGCGCGTCCTTGAGCACGGCGGCACCCGCGGTCACCGGCACCAGCGTCAGCGGCTCGGTGCCTTCGGTGAGCACGGCACCGCTGCGGGCGGCGAGATCCTGCATGGCGGTGATGCCGGGCACGGTCTCGATGCCGGCCCCCGGCACGAGCTCCGCGATGGTCTGCGCGAGATAGGTGAACGTCGAGTACACATTGGGGTCGCCGATCGTCGCGAACGCCACCGAGCCGTGCTCCCGCAGCAGCTCGGCGACCCGCTCGCCGGCGGCGTCCCAGGCGGCCTCGCGGCGCTGCCGGTCGGTGCGCTCGTTGAGCGCGAACACGACACGCACGACCTTGTCCTCGGGGACGTAGTGCAGCACGGTCGCTTCTGCCCGCCCGCGCTCACCGGTGTCCATGACCGGTACGACGACGACAGCGGCGGCACGCAGCGCGTTGACGCCCTTGACGGTCACCAGCTCCGGGTCACCGGGCCCGACACCGACTCCGACCAGCGTGTTGCTCATGCCGTGCACCTCTCTACGAACCGACGGGCGATACCGGGTTCGGCGGCCCAATGCGTGTGCAGATAACTCGCGTGCACACCCTGTTGTACGAAGCCTTCGACGCGCCGTTCAGGGGCGTGCAGACCCCAGGCGGGAGCCGCCCCGGCGCCCGGTTCGACGACGGTGCGGTGAAACTCGTGCCCGCGCATCCGGGTCCCGACGGCCGCGAGCGCGCTGTCGGACACGGCGACGGCCTCCCGGTACCCGAGGGTCAGCCGCTCCGACATCCGCGCACGGGCGTCGAGCACGCCGCACATGGGCTTCCCGTCCAACTCCCGCGTCAGATAGAGCAGCCCGGCACACTCGGCGGCGACGGGCGCCCCACCGAGCGCAAGCTCGGCAACGGCTTTCCGCAACGGCTCATTGGCGGAAAGCTCGGGAGCGTACACCTCGGGAAATCCACCGCCGATGACCAACCCGGCGGTGCCGTCCGGCAGTTGCTCGTCATGGAGAGGATCAAACGTGACGACGTCTGCGCCGGCGGCGGTGAGCAGCTCGGCGTGCTCGGCGTAGGAGAACGAGAAGGCGGCACCACCGGCGATGGCGACGACAGGCCTGCGGCTCTCGCTCTTCAGCGCGTCCGGCGAAACTTCCGGGTCCCACGTGTCACCGGACAACGCAGGCGCGCTACGGGCCAGCCCCAGAATCCCCTCCAGGTCACACCCTTCCCGCACCCGCGAGGCCAACGCCGCAACAGAGTCCACAGCCTCAGCCCGCCGCTCGGCGACCGGCACGAGTCCCAGGTGCCGCGAGGGCGCGTGGACCTGCTGCGCCCGACCCAGCGCCCCCAGCACAGGAACCCCGGACTCGTCCAAGGCCTCCCGCAGCAACGCCTCATGCCGCGCGGACCCCACCTTGTTCAAGATGACGCCCCCGATCCGTACCTCCGGATCCCACGAGGCGAACCCATGCACAAGCGCGGCAACGGACCGCGACTGCGACGAAGCGTCGACCACCAGAACCACCGGCGCCCGCAACAACTTCGCCACCTGCGCCGTAGAAGCGAGCTCACCCTGCCCCGAGGCCCCGTCATAGAGCCCCATGACGCCCTCGACCACGGCGAGATCGCACCCACGCGCCCCATGCGCGAACAGCGGCGCGACCATCTCGGGCCCGCAGAGATACGCGTCGAGATTCCGCCCCGGCCGCCCCGTGGCCAGCGCGTGATACCCGGGATCGATGTAGTCGGGCCCCACCTTGTGCGGGGACACGGCGAGCCCGGCCGCCGAGAAGGCGGCCATCAACCCCGTGGCGACAGTCGTCTTCCCGCTTCCGGAGGAAGGCGCTGCGACGACGAGCCGAGCTACCACTCGATGCCCCTCTGGCCCTTCTGCCCGGCGTCCATCGGATGCTTGACCTTGGACATGTCCGTCACGAGATCGGCGAAGTCGACCAGCGCATCGGGAGCATTGCGCCCTGTGATCACGACATGCTGATTCCCCGGCCGATTCCGCAGCGTCTCCACGACCTCGTCCGTGTCGACCCACCCCCAGTGCATGGGATAGGCGAACTCGTCGAGGACGTAGAGGCGGTACGTCTCGGCGGCGAGGTCACGCTTGACCTGCTCCCAGCCCTCGCGGGCCTTGTCCTCGTTGCTCATCTCGCCGTCGGCGGGCGCGCGCTGGATCCACGACCAGCCCTCGCCCATCTTGTGCCAGTCGACGGCCCCGCCCTCGCCGGAGGCCCCGAGGACCTTGAGGGCGTTCTCCTCGCCCACCTTCCACTTCGCCGACTTCACGAACTGGAAGACCCCGATCGGCCAGCCCTGATTCCAGGCCCGCAGCGCGAGCCCGAAGGCGGCGGTGGACTTCCCCTTGCCGATGCCGGTGTGCACGACGACGAGCGGGCGGTTGCGCCGCTGACGCGTGGTGAGTCCGTCGTCCGGCACGACGCTCGGCTGTCCCTGCGGCATTACGCGACGCTCCTCATGCGAGTCATACGAGATCCCGATCCCTGTACGTCCTTGACGAGCCCGGCGATGGACTCGGCCCGCAGCTCGTCCAGCGTCACCGCGGTACCGCCGAGCTCACCGGCAAGCTGCCCGGCGAGCCCGAGCCGCACGGGCCCCGACTCGCAGTCGACGACCACGGAGGCTATCCCGGCCGCCCCGAACAGCCGCGCGGCACGCCCCGCCTGGGCCACCGGCTCGGGCCCGCCCGTGGCGCGCCCGTCCGTCACGACCACCACGAGGGCCCGCCGCGCCGGATCCCGCAGCCGCTCCACCCGCAGCACCTCGTGTGCCTTGAGCAGCCCGGCAGCGACCGGCGTACGCCCACCCGTGGGCAGCGACTCCAGGCGCGCGGCGGCCGCGTCGACGGACGAGGTCGGGGGCAGCGCCACGTCGGCGCTCGTGCCCCGGAAGGTGACGAGCCCGACCTTGTCGCGCCGCTGGTAGGCGTCGAGCAGCAGCGAGAGGACGGCCCCCTTGACCGCGCTCATCCGCTGCCGTGCGGCCATGGACCCGGAGGCGTCCACGACGAAGAGGACGAGGTTGCCCTCGCGCCCCTCCCGTGTCGCCTGCCGCAGGTCGTCCCTGCGCACCACGAGACCCCGGCCCGACCGGCCGCGCGCCCGCTGATGCGGGGCCGCGGCCTGCACGGTGGCCGCCAAGTGCAGCTTGGTGAGGGCCCCTTGGGGCCGCCGGGCCCCGGTGGTCCTGCCGTGCTCGGTACGCGCCCGAGAGCGCCGCCCGGCGGCACCTTCGCCCAGTCCGGGCACGCTCAGCATCTTCGTACGGAACGGTTCGGCGGCCCGCACGGCCTGCTGTTCACCGCCACCGGCGGCGGGAGCCTGCGCGGCGGACGCCTCGTCCTCCTGGCCCGCCTCGCTCTGGTCCCCGGGAGTGCCGGGCGAGTCCGGACCGCTCTCCGGGGGCCGGCCGCCCCCGCCGGGCCCGTCGGGATCCGGATCGTCGTCGCCCTCATCGCCCCCGGACTGCTCCAGGGTGTCGTCCAGCTTGTCCTCGTCGAGTCCCGGAGCGTCGAAGGGGTTGCGCCGCCGCCGGTGCGGAAGGGCGAGCAGCGCCGCCTGCCGGACGTCCTCGGCGAGTACGTCCTCGCGCCCGGCCCAGGCGGCAAGTGCCGTCGCCGTACGCGCCATCACGATGTCGGCCCGCATCCCGTCGACCTCGAAGGCCGCGCAGGTCGCCGCGATCTGCCGCAACGCCCCGTCACCGAGCCGCACTTGGGGAAGCAGGGCGCGCGCCGCGACGATCCGGGTCCGCAGCGCGGTCTCCTCGTCGCCCCACCGCGCGGCGAAGCCCTCCGCGTCGTCGTCGTACGCGAGCCGCCGGCGCACGACCTCCACACGCTGGTCGGTCTCCCGCGACGCGGCCACCTCGACGGTGAGCCCGAACCGGTCGAGCAACTGCGGCCGCAGCTCGCCCTCTTCGGGGTTCATGGTCCCGACGAGCAGGAAGCGCGCGGCGTGCCGCACGGACACCCCCTCGCGCTCCACATAGGAGGCGCCCATGGCGGCGGCGTCGAGCAGCAGATCGACCAAGTGGTCGTGCAGCAGGTTGACTTCGTCGACGTAGAGGATGCCGCGGTGCGCGTCGGCGAGCAGCCCCGGCTCGAAGGCCTTGACCCCCTCGGCGAGCGCCCGCTCGATGTCGAGCGCGCCGACAAGACGGTCCTCGGACGCCCCCACGGGCAGCTCGACCATCCGGGCGTCCCGCACCGAGTCCCCGCCGACGTCGTGCGGACCGTCGGGGCAGGCGGCATCGGCGGCGGCCGGATCGCAGGAGAACCGGCACCCGGCGACCACCGGCACCTGCGGAAGCAGCGCCGAAAGGGCGCGCACCGCGGTGGACTTGGCGGTGCCCTTCTCGCCGCGTACGAGCACGCCGCCGACGGCGGGCGAGACGGCGTTGAGCAGCAGGGCGAGCCGCAGGTCGTCCTGTCCGACGAGCGCGGTGAACGGATAGGGGGTGCTCACAAGGCCTCCATCAGGTGATTCGGGGCGGGACGTGGGGCGTCGGAACTCATCCGTCCCCCTCCAGCTCACCCTCAAGTTCGAGGTACGTGGCCCGCAGCCGCTCCAGCGTCTGTGCGTCCGGCTCCGCCCACAGACCCCGCTCGGCCGCTTCGAGCAACCGCTCCGAAATCCCGCGCAGGGCCCAGGGGTTGGACTTCTGCATGAACTCCCGGTTCTCGGGATCGAAGACGTACTCGGCGGAGAGCTTCTCGTACATCCAGTCGTCGACCACGCCCGCGGTCGCGTCGTACCCGAAGAGATAGTCCACGGTGGCGGCCATCTCGAACGCGCCCTTGTACCCGTGCCGGCGCATCGCCGCCATCCACCGGGGGTTGACGACGCGGGCCCGGAAGACCCGGTGGGTCTCCTCGCCCAGGGTGCGCGTCTTCACCTGGTCGGGCGTGGCGGAGTCCCCGACGTACGCCTCGGGGGATTCGCCGGTCAGGTGCCGCACCATGGCGACCATGCCGCCGTGGTACTGGAAGTAGTCGTCGGCGTCGACCAGGTCGTGCTCGCGGGTGTCGACGTTCTTCGCCGCGACCGCGATCCGCCGGAACGCCGTCTCCATGTCCCCGCGCGCGGCCTTGCCGTCGAGCCCACGCCCGTACGCGTAGCCGCCCCACACCGCGTACACCTCGGCGAGGTCGGCGTCGCTGCGCCAGTTGCGTGCGTCGATCAGCGGAAGGAGGCCCGCCCCATAGGCGCCGGGCTTGGACCCGAAGATCCGGGACGTGGCACGGCGCCGGTCGCCGTGCTCGGCGGTGTCCTCGTCCGCGTGGGCGCGTACGTAATTGGATTCCGGGGCCTCGTCCAGCTCGGCCACGGCCCGTACCGCATCGTCGATCAGGCCGACGACGTGCGGGAACGCGTCGCGGAAGAACCCGGAGATGCGCACCGTCACATCGATGCGCGGCCGCCCGAGCTCCGCCACCGGCACGATCTCGAAGCCGGTCACGCGCCGGGACGCGTCGTCCCACACGGGACGGCAGCCGAGCAGCGCCAGGATCTCCGCGATGTCATCGCCCTGCGTACGCATCGCCGACGTGCCCCACACGGTCAGACCCACGGACTTCGGGTACTCACCCGTGTCCGCCAGATACCGCGCGATCAGCGAGTCCGCGAGGGACTGGCCGACCTCCCAGGACAGCCGCGAGGGGATGGCCTTGGGGTCGACCGAGTAGAAGTTGCGTCCGGTCGGCAGCACATTCACGAGCCCGCGCGTCGGCGACCCGGAAGGACCGGCGGGAACGTAACCGCCGTCGAGCGCCCGCAGGATGTGCCCGATCTCGTCGGTCGTCCGCGCGAGGCGGGGCACGACCTCCTCGCAGGCGAAGCCCAACACGGCCACGGCGGGAGTGACTTCGACCCCGAGCACGTCTCGCACGAGGCTGCGTACGGCTTCCAGCTTCCAGCCGCGCTCCTCCATGCCCTCGGCGAGGCGTCGGCACAGCTGCTCCAGGAGGTCAAGCGCGTCGGCGCCGGTCCGAGCGGGCCCGTCGACCAGGGACGTCAGACCGTCCGCCACCTTCACGGCGGCGCCCGGCTCGGCGAGCAGCTCCTTCTCGCTGAGCCCGAAGTGCTCGGCGAGGCAGGCCCGCAGGCCGGGCAGCGCGTTCGCCTGGCCGCCCCACACCTGCGAGGCCCGCAGTACGGCGAGCACCAGATTGACGCGCGCCTCGCCCTCGGGGCCGCCGCCGAGGATGTGCAGGCCGTCACGGATCTGTACGTCCTTGATCTCGCAGAGATAGCCGTCGATGTGCATGACGAACTCGTCGAACTCGCCGTCGTCGGGCTGCTCGTCGACATGCAGGTCGTGGTGGAGCTCGGCGGCCTTCACCAGCGTCCAGATCTGCGCGCGGACGGCAGGGGCCTTCGTCGGGTCCAGGTCGCTGACGAGTGCGTACTCGTCGAGCAGCTGCTCCAGCTTCGCCAGATCGCCGTACGTGTCCGCCCGTGCCATCGGCGGCACCAGGTGGTCGACGACCGTGGCGTGCCCGCGCCGCTTGGCCTGGGTGCCCTCGCCGGGGTCGTTCACGATGAAGGGGTAGATCAGCGGCAGCTCGCCGAGCACCGCGTCCGGGGCGCAACTCCCGCTCAGGCCGAGGCCCTTGCCCGGCAGCCACTCCATCGTGCCGTGCTTGCCCATGTGGACGACCGCGTCGGCGCCGAAGGACAGCTCCAGCCAGCGGTAGGCCGCCATGTAGTGGTGCGAGGGCGGCATGTCCGGGTCGTGGTAGATCGCGATCGGGTTCTCGCCGAAGCCGCGCGGCGGCTGGATCATCACGACGACGTTCCCGAACTGCAGGGAGGCGAGCACGATGTCGTCGCCGTCCACGTACAGGCTGCCGGGCGGCTCGCCCCACGCCTCCAGCATGCCGTCGCGCAGCTCGGGGGCCAGCTTGTCGAACCAGGCCCGGTAGTCGGCGAGCGGCACGCGCGCGGGCGCGGCGGCCAGCTGCTCCTCGGTGAGCCACTCGACGTCGTGGCCACCGGCGTTGATGAGCCGGTGGATCAGCTCGTCGCCGTTGTCCGGGTGGCCCTCGACGACGTATCCGGCATCGCGCAGCGAGTCGAGCACGCGCACCGCCGACGCGGGCGTGTCGAGCCCGACGGCGTTGCCGACACGCGAGTGCTTGGTGGGATAGGCCGTGAAGACGAGCGCGAGCTTCTTCTCGGCGTTCGGCTTGTGCTTCAACTGGGCGTGCCGCAGGGCGATTCCGGCGACCCGGGCGGCGCGCTCGGGGTCGGCGACGTACACCGGTACGTCGTCGGGGCCCTGCTCCTTGAAGGAGAACGGCACGGTGATGACACGGCCGTCGAACTCCGGGATCGCCACCTGCATCGCGGCGTCCATGGGGGAGAGCGCGGCGTCCGACGCGTCCCACGTCGCCCGCGACGAGGTGAGGCAGAGTCCTTGCAGCACAGGGATGTTGAGGTCGGCGAGCGCGCCGATGTCCCAGGCCTCCTCGTCGCCGCCCGCGCTCGCGCCGGAGGCATGCGTGCCGCCCGCCGCGAGGACGGTGGCGACCAGGGCGTCGGCCCGCCCGAGGATCTCGTACAGGCCCGCGTCGGCGCCGCGCAGCGAACCGCAGTACACGGCAAGGGCGTTGGCGCCCCGCGCCTCGATCGCGTCGCACAGCGTGTCCACGAAGCCGGTGTTCCCGGAGAGCTGGTGCGCCCGGTAGAAGAGCACACCGACGGTGGGCCGGCCCTCGACGTACTCCCGGGTGCCATGCACCCCGTACTCGGGCATCTTCTGCGGCTCGGCACTCTGCCGCTCCTGCGTGTCGGCGGCCGACGCCCGGCCGCGACCCGCCGCGAGGACGTCCTCCTTGAGGAAGCGCACCAGCTCGCGCAGATTGCCCGTGCCGCCCTCGACGAGATACCGCAGCGCCTCCGCCACGGACCCCGCGTGCACGGTCGACTCGGCCATCAGCTCCGCGTCCGGCACGGCCTCGCCGCCGAGCAGCACCGTCGGGATCCCGGCGGCCTTCAGCGCCGCGAGCCCGTCCTCCCAGGCGCGCCTGCCGCCGAGGAGGCGTACGACGGCGATGTCGGCGCCCTCGATCAGGGCGGGCAGCTCGTTCTGTACGTCGACCCGGGTCGGGTTGCCGATGCGGTACCCGGCGCCCGAGGCACGGGCGGCCAGCAGGTCCGTGTCGGCGGTGGACAGAAGCAGGACGGTCATGAGGGTGCCCCCGGTGCGATGAAGGGGAGACCGGACGGTGTGCCGGTCTCGATCAGACTGAGCAGCGCGTCCGTGTCCGCGTGTTCTTCGATCAGGTCTCCGAGCAGGTCGAGCTGCTCCTCGCGCAGTGCGCCGAAGCTGGTGTCGGGCGCGGGCACGAAACGGCGCCCGGCGGCGCGGGCCACCTCGGTGAGGAAGCGCCGCCGGAACGCGTCGCTCTCAAGGGAGCCGTGCCAGTGCGTGCCCCACACCTCACCGACGCGGCAGCCGTCCAAGAAGGGCTCTCCGCCCAGGACTTGGGCGACGCCGTGATGAATCTCGTACCCCTCGACGGGTTCCCCGAGTGCCTCGCCGACGGGCCGGGCGAGGGTCTTCTCGCGGGCGAACCGCACGCGCACGGGCAGCAGCCCGAGCCCGTCCACGGCCCCCGCGCGCGATTCCACGTCGTCCTCGATGTGCTCGCCGAGCACCTGGAAGCCGCCGCAGATCCCGAGCACGGGCCGCCCCTCGGCCGCACGCCGCGCGATGGCGTCGGCGAGCCCACGCTCGCGCAGCCATTCAAGCGCGCGCACGGTCCCGCGCGTCCCCGGCACGATCACGAGATCGGCGTCGACGAGTTCCTCGGCCCGGTCCACGAACCGCACGACGACACCGGGTTCGGCGGCGAGCGCGTCCACGTCCGTGAAGTTCGACATCAGCGGTACGGCACAGACGGCGACCCGCAGCACGTCCTCGCCGACCGGGGGAGCGACGACGGACTCCCGCACGGCACCCCGCAGGGACACCCGAAGGCCGTCCTCCTCGTCGATGCCGAGCCCGTGCTGGAACGGCAGCACACCGAACGTGCGCCGCCCGGTGAGTCCTTGCAGCATGTCGAGCCCGGGTGCGAGCAGCGACACATCGCCCCGGAACTTGTTGACGAGATACCCGGCGACCAGTTCCTGATCCTCGGCACTGAGCAGCGCGGTCGTGCCGAAGAAGGAGGCGAAGACGCCACCGCGGTCGATGTCGCCGACGACGACGACGGGGAACCGGGCGGCCCGCGCGATCCCCATGTTCACAATGTCCGTACGCCGCAGATTGATCTCGGCGGGACTGCCCGCGCCTTCGCAGATCACGGCGTCATAGCTGCCCCGAAGTTCCTCAAGACATCCCACCACGGTCGAGAGCAACGCCTCCTGGCGCCCGCCGTGATAGCCACGCGCACTCATCTCGCCCACGGGCTTCCCCATGAGCACCACCTGACTGCTGCGGTCGCTGCCCGGCTTGAGCAGCACGGGATTCATCAGCGCGCTCGGCTCGACCCGGGCGGCCTGCGCCTGCATGGCCTGCGCCCGCCCGATCTCGGCGCCTTCGCGCGTGACGAAGGAGTTGAGCGACATGTTCTGCGCCTTGAACGGCGCGACGGAAACTCCTTTGCGAGCCAGCCACCGACAGATCCCGGCGGTGACGACGCTCTTCCCGGCGTCAGAGGTGGTTCCGGCAACAAGCAGCCCGCCACTCATGAGGTTCTCCTTGACTTGCTCTGCCGTCCTTGCTGTGGGCAGGCGTTCCGCAGGGCGGAACGGGTGGGCACAGTCCCAACTGCCGGGCTCCGCTTCGGACGGGCGGCCATGGCAACCCCCAGCGCCAGCAGCCCAACCCGCCGAGACAGCCGAACAGCCCGCTCGATGTCAGCCACGGCAACGGCACGCCCACCCCCATTGAGAACAGGCCGATGCTCAACCCGCCCCCCGTACGAGAGAGTCCCCCCGAGCCGCACCCCCAACGCCCCGGCAAAGGCCGCCTCAACGGGCCCAGCGTTGGGACTCGGATGCTTGGCGGCATCGTCACGCCAGGCCCGCAGCGCCCCGGAGGGCGAATCCCCCGCAGCAGCCGCCAGCAGGGCGGTCAGCCGAGCCCCCGGCCACCCCAGAACATCATCGAGCCGAGCAGACGCCCACCCGTACCGGAGGTACCTCGCGGACTTGTGCCCCACCATCGCGTCCAACGTGTTCACGGCCCGAAACCCGACAAGCCCCGGAACGCCCGCCAACGCCCCCCACACCAGCGCCCCCACGACGGCGTCGGACGTGTTCTCGGCGACGGACTCGACGACGGCCCGCGCGATGCCGTCGGCATCCAGCGCCTGCGGATCCCGCCCGCACAGATGCGGCAGCCACTCCCGCGCCACCTCGATGTCCCCCGCGGCGAGCGCCCCGCCGATGGCCCGCGCCTCACGCCCGAGCGAGGTCCCGCCGACCACGGCCCAGGTCGCGGCGGCGGTCAGCGCGACCGATCCGGCGCGCGAGTGGCGACGTACAAGAGAAGAGGCAAGGGCGGCGGCACCCGCAGCACCGCCGGCGCACACCACGGCATGCAGCGCGCCCCACCCGCGGTGATCCCGCCACAGGACACGCTCGACGGCACCCGCCGCACGCCCGAACGCGGCGACCGGATGCCCGCGGCGAGGATCACCGAGAAGCAGGTCACCGAGGAGCCCGGCGGCGGCGCCGTACGCGAAGTCGCGATCGGCACACACGGGTTCAGCCGACCGTTACGTGAAGGGGAGCGACGGGCCCGGCCTGGACAGGCGGGGGCACAGGAACCGGCAACGGGCGGCCGCGCATGGCGATATGTCCTCACTCAGGGTGTCCGCGCCCTGGTTCGACGTGATCGGCGGGCGAGAGTTCCTGGCTCACGGGGAGTCGTCTCCCCGGTGACAGTGGCGGGACCGCGCCGGATTCGCACCGGCTTCCTCTTCTGCCGCCGTAATGGCTCCGGCAGTCCACCACGCCCGCGAACGCCCGTCAACTCGCCTTTGACCTGCGACGGGAGAGTGTGCCAAGGCCCACATACGAAGGTGGGGTGCGGGACGCCGAAGCGTCTCGCACCCCACCTCGAACTCCGTCGTCAGGCGACGAACTCCGGCCGTCAGGCGACGATCAGATAGATCCCGTACGCCACCGCGGCCGCGCACAGCGCGAAGCACGCGTACGCGCCGGCGCGCGCCGCCGCAGCGTTGCCGCCCGCGGCGGAAGCGGCGCCGGAGGCGGCCGCCTCGTGCTTGGAGAGGCCGACGATGCCGAGGGTGAACAGGCCCACCAGGGCCACCGTCACCGCGAGGCTGACTCCGAAGACGGAGCCGAGAGCTGCCCAGTCGATGTCCATGCTGATCTGTCCTTACACCGTGGCAGGCCGGGCGGGGTCCGCCACGGAGCCGGTCGGGGCCGGGATGGTGGCCTTGACGTGGTCGTCGTCGGCGGCCGTCGCGGCGGCGCCGGTGGGCGGCGGCGTGACGGCGGCGATCGCGGTGGTCACGACGCCCGCGGGCTCCGCGTCGGAGCCGCCGATCTCGTCGTCCGCGACGTTCGTGTGGTCGACGGCGTTGCGCCGCGAGAGCACCCAGATGACGGCCGAGCCGCCGACCAGGAGCGCCGCGGTCGCCGCGATGCCCCAGGGGCCCTGCTTGGTGAGGAACTCGGCGCCCGCGCCGACCAGGCCGGCGGCCGGGAGCGTCAGACCCCAGGCGACGAACATCCGGGTCGCCGTGGACCAGCGGACCACACCGCCCTTGCGGCCCAGGCCCGCGCCCATCACGGCGCCGGAGCAGGACTGCGTGGTGGAGAGCGAGAAGCCGATGTGCGACGAGGCGAGGATGACCGTCGCGGCGCTGGTCTGGGCGGCGAAGCCCTGCTGCGGCTGGAGGTCGGTGAGGCCCTTGCCCATGGTGCGGATGATGCGCCAGCCGCCCAGGTAGGTGCCGAGCGCGATGGCCACACCGGCCGAGACGATGACCCACATCGGGGGGTTCGCGCCGGGGTTGAGGACGCCGCCGGTGACCAGGGCGAGCGTGATGATGCCCATGGTCTTCTGCGCGTCGTTCGTGCCGTGCGCCAGCGAGACGAGGCCGGCGGAGGCGATCTGGCCGGCGCGGTAGCCCTTGGCGGTCGACTTGGTGTCGGTGTTGCGGCCGATCCGGTACGTCAGGCGCGTGGCCGCCATCGCGGCGAGACCCGCCACGAGCGGCGCGGCGAGGGCCGGGATCAGGATCTTGGTGACGACGGTGCCGCCGTTGATCGACGACCAGCCCATCGACATGACGGCGGCGCCGATGAGGCCGCCGAAGAGTGCGTGGGAGGAACTGGAGGGCAGGCCCACCAGCCAGGTCAGCAGATTCCAGAGGATCGCGCCCACCAGGGCCGCGAATATGACCTCTGTCTTCAGTCCGTCCTCGTTGACGATGCCGCCAGAGATCGTCTTGGCGACTTCGACGGAGAGGAATGCTCCGACGAGGTTCAGCACGGCGGACATGGCCACCGCCGTCTTGGGCTTGAGGGCGCCGGTCGAGATGGTGGTCGCCATCGCGTTGGCTGTGTCGTGGAAACCGTTCGTGAAGTCGAACACGAGAGCGGTAACGATCACGATCCCGAGGAGAAGCGTGATGTGTTCCATTTACCCAGGCTTCTGTTGGACGTCAGTGGCAAGTGGAACGTAGGCAACCTGGGTGAACGGAAAGTGAACTGGGCCGGGCGGTGCGGTGACTCGATGCGGGGCACCGCCACTCCGCTTCCGTCGGAACCGTGACGGAGATCGTCCGGAGCGGCGGTACGGGGCCCGGAATCCGGGCTTCCAAGGGCTTTTGGCTACCCTCGGGCGAACCTCTTCAGCTGGTTCATCGAGCCGTTGAAGAGATTCTGATCACCCGGCAGCTCGCCGCCGTTGTCGTACTGCCAGATGGTCAAGTACGACCACCCCTTGGGCAGCGTCCCCGACGTCGACGACCAGCGCGCGAGCCACAGCGCGTGATTCGCCGCGAAGGCGCGGCTGCCGCCCGTGCAGTTGTTCCACCACTTGGTGGTCGTGTAGATCACGGGACGGCGTCCCGTCTGGCGCTGCACCTCGTTGCTGAACGACTTGATCCAGTTGACCATGCCGGTCTTGCTGAGGCCGTAGCACTTGCGTTTGCTGTACGGATTGTGCTCGATGTCGAGCGCGGGCGGCAGCGTCCAGCCGTCCGCCCGCCAGCGCCCGCCGTGGCTCATGAAGTACGCGGCCTGCTTCTTGCCGGACGACTTGTTCGGTACGGCGAAGTGGTACGCCCCGCGGACGATGCCCGCGTTGCGGGAGCCGTTGTACTGCTGCTTGAAGTGGGGATTGCGGTACGTGTGGGACTCGGTGGCCTTCACGTACACGAAGCGTGCGCCCTTGCTCTTGGCCTTCTGCCAGTTGACGTTCTTCTGGTGCGACGAGACGTCGTGGCCCCTAGGCTTGCCCGCCGCCGAAACCGGAATCTCGGCGAGGGCGGTCCCGCTCAGGGCCAGCGTTGCCACTGAGGCGGCGATGACGCGGGCGCGGCGACGGGACGGTTTGTGATCACGAGCCATATTTCCCCCCGGATGGCGACGTGCATGACAAATCCCCCAGAGGTTACTGGAAGATCACCGCATGCCGGTCGATCGCCAGCCAATCATCGCCAGAAGGGGATGTATGCCCATAACACGCCGATACGGACGCTCCGGCTCCGCACTGCGGTGCCGCGGTCCCGGCTGGCAGGATCACGGCATGACTGAGCAGCGGCAGGACGCGGTGGAACGGGCCTGGGGCGATCTCGTCGCGGCGGCTCGCAGGACCGTCTCGGACGGCCTGGTGGTCGGCACGTCGGGCAATGTCTCCGTACGCGTCGGCGGCACGGTCCTGGTCACCCCGAGCGGAGTCCCCTACGACCGCCTCACACCGCGGGACGCGGTCGGCGTCGACCTCGACGGCGCCCGGCTCTTCGGCGACCTCACCCCGACCAGCGAACTGCCGATGCACCTCGCGATCTACCGCAACACCTCCGCCGGGGCCGTGGTCCACACCCACGCGGTGCACGCCACGGCCGTCTCCACGCTGCTGCCGGAGCTGCCGCCGATCCACTACATGGCGGCCTCGATGGGCGGCCCCGCCCGCGTCGCCCGGTATGCGCCGTACGGCTCGGACGAGTTGGCCGAGAACATGCTGCACGCCCTGCGCGAGCGCACAGCTTGTCTCCTCCAGAACCACGGAACCATCACATACGGAGACACTCTGGACCAGGCATACGACCGCACGGCCCAGCTGGAATGGATGTGCCGCCTCTGGCTGACGGCAAGCGCGATCCCCGGCCACGCGCCGACCCTGCTGTCGGACGCCCAGCTACGGGAAGCGGAGGACCGACTGCGGGGGTACGGGCAGGGGTAAGCCCTGCGGGGCCTCTCCCCAATCCCGCCCCTTCCCGATTTTCCGGCTCCGCCGGCCGCGCAGTTGCCGTCATCACCGGCTTCGCCGAGTTCGTCCTCAAACGCCGGACGGGCTGAATCATCCAGCCCCTCCGGCGTTTGAGGAGCGGGGTCCGGGGCGGAGCCCCGTGGCGTCCACCACTTCGGGGGTCTGGGGGCGGAGCCCCCAGTTTCGGGAAGGGGCGGGATTGGGGAAGAAGCCCGCCGCAGGCGCAACGGTCCGCAGCCGGAATCACTCCACAGCCCCCGTCCACTGGCCCTACCCAGCCACCCCGCCGACACTGGACACGTGCGCCCAGCCAAAGCGACGGCAACGGCCGTCACCGCCGCAGCGACCGCCCTCCTGGCCGGCGCAGCCGCCATCGCGGCGGGCCGCGTCGCCAGCAACGCCGCCCTCAAGACCCCGGCAGGCCGCCCCCTGCCGGGGCCCCGCCTCACGGTCCACGCCACGGCGGCAGGCCAGATCACCCTGACCCGCGCCCTCGCGAGCCTGCGCCCCGGCAGATACGGCCTCGGCGGCGCCGGCAGCCACGCGGTGATCGGCCCGGTCGTCGACTCCGCGCCGCACGAGGCCGACACCGTCGTACGCCGCCTGGAAGCCGTCACCCACGGCACCCTGGACCCCGGCGCCCGGGTCCGGCTCACCCCGCAGGTGTACATCGGCGACCCGCACGCCGCGCTCGACATCGACCACGCGGACGTGGACATCCCCGGAGAACTCGGCGGCCTGCCCGCCTGGTTCGTGCCCGGCGCCCGCGACACCTGGGTGATCACCGTGCACGGCCTCGGCACCACCCGCGAGCACCCCATGGTCGTCATGGACTTCCTGCACCGCCTGCAGTTCCCCATCCTCGACCTCGCCTACCGAGGCGACCTCGGCGCACCCCGCTCCCCGGACGGCCTCGGCCACCTCGGCGAGACCGAGTGGCGCGACCTCGACGCGGCCATCCGCTACGCCGTGCGCTACGGCGCAGAGAACGTGATCGTGCACGGCTGGTCCACCGGCGCCGCCATGGCCCTGCACGCCGCCGCGTACTCGGCCCTGCGCGACCGCATCAGCGGCCTCGTGCTGGACTCCCCGGTGCTCGACTGGGAGGTCACCCTGCGTGCGCTCGCCGCGGCCCGGCGCACGCCGGGCTTCCTGCTGCCGCTCGCGGTGCGCGCCGCCCAGGGACGGACCGGCCTGCGCGGCGACCGCATCCTGGAGGCCGCCCACCCCGACGTGCTCAAGGTGCCGACCCTGCTCTTCCACGGCCCCGACGACGTCATCGCCCCCTGGGGCCTGTCCCGGCAACTGGCCGCCCGGCGCCCGGAACTCGTCACTCTCCACACGGTTCCGGATGCGCCCCACGGCGCCATGTGGAACGCGGACCCGGCGGGCTACGAAGAGGTGCTGCGGCGCTTCCTCACGCCCCTGATGTAGCACCCCGCGCACCCCGGACGTAGCGCTCCGGAGCCTCACGAAGTCATTCCGTTTGGGTTTTCGGACCGTCAACAGGAAGACTGCTCCCGTGACGTCCCGTATCCCGCGCGACTCAAGGCTCCGACTCGTCCGTGCTCAGTCCCCGATGGCCGAGAGGCGAGCAGCGGCGGATCGCGGCGCAGCGCGCCCCCTGACTGCTCCCGGCGCAGTGACCGAGGCCCGTTCGCGCCGTCCCGCGCCCCGGCCGCCCGAGGGCACACCGGCCCCCGCCGAGCTGGCCCGCATGGCCCGCGCCGGTCTCGCCGACGCCGTGCGGGTGGCCCGCTGGGCCGACGCGTCGCTGCGCCCGGGAAGCGGCGGGGGCGAGCGCGACGGCAAAGGAACCCTCTCCACCGCCACCGCCGAACGGGCCGCCGCGGAACTCGCCCTGACCGCGGATCAGGTCAGGGCGGACTGGGACACCGCACGGCTCGCCGGCCTCGTCGAGGTGCACGGCGACAGCGCGCGCCCCGGCTGGCGCCTGCGCGCCTGGGACCGCGACGACGCCGCCGTGCTGCGCGGCTGGGTCGCGCTGTTCGACGCCTGGTCCCTGGCGCACGCGGCATCGCGCGAACTGCCGCCCGCCGCCGTCGCCGAGACCGTCGAGGCCATGCCGCAGCTCCTCACCCTGCTGCAGCTCTCGGCGGGTCCCGTCCCCCTGCCGCAGCTCCTTGACCTCCTGGACCAGCGCGTCACGGAACTGCGTACGGAACGCTGCGAGATCCCCTACGGCCCGCAGCCCGAGCCGGTGGACCCCGATGACGCCCCTTCCCTGCCCACCCTCCTCGACTGGGCCCTGCGCGGTCTCGCCGCCGTCGGCGCGCTGACGTACGCCGACGGGCAGGCCACGCTCACGCCGCTCGGCAGCTGGGCGGTCTGGGTCAAGCTGGAGCAGATCTGCGTGGCCGCGCAGAGCCCGGCGGGGAACATCGAGCAGGCGGCCGCCGACATGCTGCGCGGCTGCGCACGCCTGCGCCCCAAAGCGGCCCGCTCCGAGTACCGCGCCTGGCTCGCCGCGCGCCCCGTGGGCAGCGCCGTCACCGAGCTCCTGGAGGCGGCACGCGGCGAGGACGCCCTGCTGCGCGGCCTCGCCTTCGAGGCCCTGCGGGTGGTCGGCGCCCCGGCCGAGGCCGAGGTGCGGGCCGTCGTGGACGAGACCTCGCTGCGGCCGTACGCCCTGATCTGGCTGGCCGAGCAGGAGGGCGCGGACCCCGAGGACGTCCACCTGGTCCTGACCCGTGACGAGTCGACGTGGCTGTGGGTCGACACCGCCGCGGCCGTCGCCGACCACGGCGAGACCCATCTGCTCATCCGCCACCTGGAGTCCGCGGTCCAGCCCACGGTGCCCGCGCTCCTGGACGAGGTGCGCCGGATCGGCCACCCCCGCACCGTCCAGGTCCTGGTCGCGCTCGCCGCCGCGCACCCCGACCCGGCGCTCGCGAAGGCCGTCCGCCGGGCTGCGTTCCAGGTGCACACCGGAGGGGTGTAGCGGCCCGTCCGGCTCACCGGAAGGTGTTGCACTGCCCCATGTCGCCGGTGCGGTAGCCCTCGTAGAACCACTGCTGCCGCTGCTCGGCCGAGCCGTGCGTCCAGGTCTCGGGTGTGACCCGGCCCTGGAACCTCTCCTGGATGCGGTCGTCGCCGACCGCGGCCGCCGCGTCCAGGCCCTCGCGGATGTCCGCCTCGGTGAGACTGGTGATCAGCGGCCTGCCCGTCCGGTCGTCGGGGGTGCGGGTCGCGTGCCGCGCCCACACCCCGGCATAGCAGTCGGCCTGCAGCTCGACCTTCACCGCGTTGCTGTTCTGCCCGGTGCGCCCGTCCTGGGAGCGCTGCAGCGTCCCCATGAGGTTCTGTACGTGGTGCCCGTACTCGTGCGCCACGACGTACGCCTGCGCGAAGGGGCCGCCGCTGGAGCCGAACGTGGTCCGCAGCTCCTCGAAGAACCCCAGGTCCAGATAGACCTTCCGGTCACCGGGGCAGTAGAAGGGGCCGACCGCCGACGACGCCGCGCCGCACGCGGTGCCCACCCTGCTGGTGAAAGGGACCGTCTGCGCGGGGGAGTAGGTCCCGCCCCTGAGCTGGAACTCCGGACGCCAGTAGTCCTGCAGGCTGTTGACCACCGCCACGATCCGGCAGTCCTCCTTGGTGTTCGCGTCCTGTCCCGTACGGCAGTTCTGCTGCACCTGCGCCACGGACGAGGACGATGCGGCGGGCTCTTCGCCGCCCGACGAGAGGCCGAGCTGGTCGGGGCCGACCCCGAAGAGCAGCCCGAGGACGAGCGCGATCAGGCCCGCGATGCCGCCGCCGACCGTCGCCCTGCCGCCGGGAATCCGGCTGCCCCGCACGTCCTGCACCTCGGACGTGTCCAGATCGGCGTCGTCGTCGAACTGCATGGGCGCACCCCCCTCTGCCTCGCATCCGGGGCGGCGTCCGCAGTCCCGCGCCGACCGTTCGGCCCCTTCATCCTGATAGGCCCCTCCCCGTGCGGCGCCGGACGGAGGGCCGAACGGGGGACGCCCGCCGAGTGGCGCGCCGGACGACCGGGGCGTGCGCTGCCGCCGCCGCTACGCTCTGCGCCTGTTCCGTGGGCATCGGCCGGGAACGGGCCGTGAGCATCGGCCGGGCATGGGTACCAAAGGGGCGCGTCGTGAGCTGGGTACCAAAGGGGCGGGTCGTGACGTGGGTACGAAGGGGGCGCGTCATGGCCGTCGCACCGATCGAGGCGACCGGGCCGCAGGAGACGGCACCGCAGGCGACGGGATCACGAGCGACAGAACCGCAGGCGACCGGACTGCGGCCGACGGGATCACGGGTGACCGGACCGCAGGCGACCGGACTGCGGCCGACGGGATCACGGGTGACCGGACCGCAGGCGACCGGACTGCGGCCGACGGGATCACGGGTGACCGGACCGCAGGCGACCGGACTGCGGCCGACGGGATCACGGGTGACCGGACCGCAGGCGACCGGACCCCGGGCGACGGCCGCCCGCCGCGGCTCCCGGCTCGCGCTCCCGGTGGCCCTCGCCCTCCTCGCCCTCCCGCTGATCACCGCCGCCCACCACGCGCGCCCGGCTCCCTACGGAGACCACATCACCGTCCACGCGCGCGTGGCCGCCGGCAGCGCCGCCCCCGAGCTCCGCACGAAGGGGCCAACCGTCGAGGCGTACGACCCGGCGACCGGCCGCGCACGCTGGACCTACGGCCGCGCCGGACACCGCCCGCTCGCGCTGCTCCCCGCCCCCGGCCACGCCGTCGCGCTCTGGAGCGACGGCCTGGTCACCGACACCGCGCGCGCCGCCGGCAGCGCCGTCCGCTGGCACCGTGCCATCCCCGGCAGCGCCTCCTGGCTGCGCACCCCCGCCGCCCGGGGCGCCGCCGGAGTCCTGCAGCCGCTCGACCCGCACGGCCGCATGATCGCCGTCGTCACCCCGCACCGCATCGCCGCCTACCGCACCGCCGACGGCGACCTGCGCTGGGTGCTGCCCGCCCGCGGTGGCTGCGCCTTCGAGCCCGCCCGCTCCGTACGCCACCGCGCGGCCCTCCTGGTGGCCCAGCCCTGCGGCGACGCCGCCACCCCGTGGACCTCACAGCTGATCGCGGTGGACGACCTCGGCCGGATCGTGCCGCGCCGCACCCCGCTGGGCAACGAGCTGCCGGGGGCCGCCCCCGACGACGTACCGAACCGGGCAGAAAAAGTGTTTGCGCGGCCCCGGTAGAATTGCCGTCATGGCCATTCTCCTCGTGCATTAGACGGCGTGATCGCCCTCCATCAACCCTTCCGCCGTCCTTCCCCCTGCCCTGGAGTCTGTCCGTGATCACCGCTTCCGGCATCGAGCTGCGCGCCGGCGCCCGCATCCTCATCGAGAACGCCACCTTCCGCATCGCCAAGGGCGACCGCATCGGTCTGGTGGGCCGCAACGGCGCGGGCAAGACCACGCTCACCAAGTGCCTGGCCGGTGAGGGCATCCCGGCCGGCGGCACCATCAGCCGCTCCGGAGAGGTCGGCTACCTCCCGCAGGACCCCCGCACCGGCGACCTCGACGTGCTGGCCCGCGACCGCATCCTCTCCGCCCGCGGACTCGACGTACTCATCCGCAAGATGCGTGAGAACGAACAGCGCATCGCCAGCGGCTCGGGCGCCACCCGCGACAAGGCGATGCGGCAGTACGAACGCCAGGAGACGGAGTTCCTCACCAAGGGCGGGTACGCCGCCGAGGCCGAGGCCGCCACCATCGCCGCCGCGCTCAACCTCCCCGACCGGGTGCTCGGCCAGCCCCTGCACACGCTCTCCGGTGGTCAGCGCCGCCGTATCGAGCTGGCCCGGATCCTCTTCTCGGACGCCGACACGCTCCTCCTCGACGAGCCCACGAACCACCTCGACGCCGACTCCATCGTCTGGCTGCGGGACTACCTGAAGACGTACCGCGGCGGCTTCATCGTGATCTCCCACGACGTCGACCTGGTCGAGACGGTCGTCAACAAGGTCTTCTATCTGGACGCCAACCGCACCCAGATCGACGTCTACAACATGGGCTGGAAGCTCTACCAGCAGCAGCGCGAGTCCGACGAGAAGCGCCGCAAGCGCGAGCGTCAGAACGCCGAGAAGAAGGCCTCCCAGCTCCACTCGCAGGCCGACAAGATGCGGGCCAAGGCCACCAAGACCGTCGCCGCGCAGAACATGGCCAAGCGTGCCGACAAGCTCCTCGCGGGCCTGGAGGAGGTGCGCCAGAGCGACAAGGTCGCCAAGCTGCGCTTCCCGGACCCCTCGCCGTGCGGCAAGACGCCGCTGATGGCGGAGGGCCTTTCGAAGTCGTACGGCTCGCTGGAGATCTTCACCGATGTCGACCTCGCCATCGACAAGGGATCCCGCGTCGTCATCCTGGGCCTGAACGGCGCGGGCAAGACCACCCTGCTCCGGCTTCTCGGCGGCGCCGAGAAGCCCGACACCGGACAGGTCATAGAGGGCCACGGCCTCAAGCTCGGGTACTACGCCCAGGAGCACGAGACCCTCGACCCGGAGCGCACGGTCCTGGAGAACATGCGCTCGGCCGCCCCGGACCTCGACCTCGTCCAGGTCCGCAAGACGCTCGGCTCGTTCCTCTTCTCCGGGGACGACGTCGACAAGCCGGCGGGCGTGCTCTCTGGCGGTGAGAAGACCCGGCTCGCGCTGGCGACCCTGGTCGTCTCGTCCGCCAACGTCCTGCTCCTCGACGAGCCCACCAACAACCTCGACCCGGCAAGCCGCGAGGAGATCCTCGGCGCCCTGCGCACGTACAAGGGCGCGGTCGTCCTCGTCACGCACGACGAGGGCGCGGTGGACGCCCTCCAGCCGGAGCGGATCATCCTGCTGCCCGACGGCGTCGAGGACCTGTGGGGCCAGGACTACGCGGATCTGGTCGCACTCGCCTGATCTCTCCTGACCCGCGGGCCTCGCGCGAGGGGTCCACTTTGGTTGATCGAATAACTGATCCACTGCGTATGGATCATTCGGCCGATCCGTGATCCTTCATCTGTGTGAGGCCGCCTCGTACCGAGGTGTGGGATACACGGATTTCCCTCGTGTGGCGGGCGCTGACCGCGGTTCTCGTCCGCCACCGCGCTGACCTGGCACTTCGCCCGACAACCCATTCGGCCGTACGGAATTTGATGCGCGGAATCGTTAATTCCGCTCATGGTGGCCCGTTCTTGAGCGGCAAACCTTGTCGTACGGACCTTGCCGAATGGGTGGCCAGGAAGCCCGGAAGGGGTGATCATGAGAAGTCCAGAGCGCACTTCCCATGAGGAGGCACGGGTGGCCGAGACTCTGAAGAAGGGCAGCCGGGTAACCGGCGCCGCGCGCGACAAGCTCGCGGCAGACCTGAAGAAGAAGTACGACGGCGGTGCGAGCATCCGGGCGTTGGCCGAGGAGACCGGCCGTTCGTACGGCTTTGTGCACCGCATGCTCAGCGAATCCGGCGTCACGCTGCGGGGACGCGGCGGGGCGACGCGAGGCAAGAAGGCCGCTGCCGGCTGACGGCGGCGGTCTGTTCACCGGCTTCGACGGTGGCCACCGGGCCGATCGTCCCCCAGAGCCCTTAAGGGACCTGGGGGTGACCCCTGATCGGCCGGGTGGTTACTGTGCAGTCACTTACGGGCGCACGTGTGTGCCCGCACCGACCGCACACCACCATCGGAGGCCCCCATGGTTTCGCCCGGCAGTGAACTCGGCGGACCCGCACCGGTACTCGACAAGGACGGCGTACGCCTGACTGTCGACGAGGCCGTAGCCACGGTGACGCTGGCCAACCCGGCCAAGCGCAACGCCCAATCTCCCGCGCTGTGGAGGGCGTTGGCCGAGGCAGGCCGGATGTTGCCGGGCAGTGTCCGCGTCGTGGTGCTCCGAGGTGAGGGCAAGTCCTTCTCCGCGGGCCTCGACCGCCAGGCGTTCACGCCCGAGGGCTTCGACGGTGAGCCGTCCTTCATCGACCTCGCGCGCGGCGACGACGGCGTCCTCGACGCCACCATCGCCGAGTACCAAGAGGCGTTCACCTGGTGGCGGCGCAGCGACATCGTGTCCATCGCCGCCGTCCAGGGGCATGCCATCGGTGCGGGCTTCCAGCTCGCGCTCGGCTGTGACCTGCGGATCGTCGCGGACGACGTGCAGTTCGCCATGCGCGAGACCAGCCTCGGCCTGGTGCCCGACCTCACCGGCACGCACCCCCTCGTGGGTCTTGTCGGCTACGCCCGCGCGCTGGAGATCTGCGCCACCGGGCGGTTCGTCCAAGCGGCCGAGGCCGAGCGCATCGGCCTCGCCAACCTTGTCGTGCCCGCGGACCAGCTCGACGCGTCCGTGAGTGACCTGGCGGCCGCGCTGCTCGCCGCACCGCGCGACGCGGTCATCGAGACCAAGGCGCTGCTGCAGGGCGTCTCCGGTCGTACGTACGAGGAGCAGCGCACCGCCGAGCGCGCGGCGCAGGGGCGGCGGCTGCGGGACCTTGCGGGGATCGGCGAGTAGGCGCTCCGCTGGGTGGGCGGATTCTGTCTGCGGGTGTTTTGTGGCTGGGCGCGCAGTTCCCCGCGCCCCTTTGGGGCGCGCCCGCCTCTGCCGGGTTAGTCCTCTACGGCTGTGATCAGCACCGCCACCGAAGGGTGGTCCGGGAGCGCGTCACCGACCGCCGTGCGGACCACTAGTGCCACGTCCAGGGCGCGGTGCTCGCGGGCCGTTGCCAGTTCCACGCGCACGTGGCGGCGCGGGAGGGCCGCTTTCGCTGCGGGCGACTCCTCGATGTGGACCGCGTGGCCGAGTCCGCCGAGCGCACCCGTCAGCCTGCGTACGCCGGGCACGTCCAGGGCGGCCGCGGCCACTTGGGCCTCGTCTCCGCTGCCGGACGGCGGCTTGGACTCGGCCGGTGGCTGCTCCTGGTCGGGGGAGTCGGCCGCGGGAGCCTCGCCCTCGTCCAGCAGGGCCGTCACGCCGAGGTCCACCTCGTCGACCACCAGGCCGAGCCGGTCCGCGGCCGCCGTGAACAGTGCCTCGCGGAGCCGGGCTGCAGCCGCCGGCAGCGGCTCGGTCGCGGCCGCCGCGAACTCCGCCGTGATCCGCAGCGGCCCCGGCGGCAGCGCGCTCGGCGGCGCCGGCACCGAGGCGACGTACGCGTCCGAAGGATCGGCCAGTGCAAGCCGCAGGCCGCCGAGCCGCACACCGCTCACCCCCTGTGCCGCACGGCGCAGCACCGCGCCCGCCGCCGACTCCGTCACCCAGACGCCGTCGCCCGGTCCGCCGAGCGGCAGCACCCGCCCCAGGCCGAGTTGCCGCCGCACTGCCTCAGTCCACCCGTCACCGGTCATTGCCCCAGCCTGCCGCATCCCTGGCGCGCTATGGCGCAACCGCACTTAGTGTGGTCGAAGGAGCACATCCCCTTTCGAAAGGGACGGCGATGACCGACACCGGACAGCGGAAGCGGCCCCAGGAGAGCCTGGAGAAGGAACCCTCGGGCGAGGCGGTGGGGAGGAGCGGCGCGACCAGGCGCGGCGGCGGAGATCCCGCGACCAGGGGACGCACCACCATCGCGGACGGCGTGGTCGAGAAGATCGCCGGGCTCGCGGCCCGCGACGTCGTCGGCGTGCACGCGATGGGCGGCGGCCTTGCCCGGACCTTCGGCGCCGTCCGCGACCGGGTGCCCGGCGGCTCCAAGTCCGTGTCGCGCGGCGTGAAGGCCGAAGTCGGCGAGGTGCAGACGGCGCTCGACCTGGAGATCGTCGTCGAGTACGGGGTCTCGATCGCCGATGTCGCCCACGCCGTACGCGAGAACGTCATCGGCGCGGTCGAGCGCATGACCGGCCTTGAGGTCGTCGAGGTCAACATCGCGGTGAGCGATGTGAAGCTGCCGGACGAGGAAGACGATGAGCCGCAAGGCCGCCTTCAGTGACGCGGCCGTCCTGCTCGAAGTCGTCTTGCTAAGGAGCGCGCGATGAGCATGGCCGTGATCGGCATGGTGGCCGGAATGGCGCTCGGCTTCGCCGGGTACTTCGGCGGGTTCGGGGCGTTCCTTCTGGTGGCGGCCCTGGGCGCCATAGGTTTTGTCGCCGGCCGGTTCCTCGAGGGCGACCTCGACCCGGGCGACTTCTTCCGTACCCGTGGCGACGACCGGCGGCGGTGAGCCGTGGCGGCACAGGTCGCTCCAGGGTGGCGCGGCGCGACCCGGATCGCCGACCGGGTCGTCGCGAAGATCGCCGCGCGGGCGGCGCGCGAGGCGCTGGGCACGGTCCCCGCCGACGGCTCGCCGCCGCACGCGACGGTCACCGTGCGCCATGATGTGGCGCGCGTGCGCATCAGCGTGGAACTGGACTACCCCTCGGACATCGGCGCGCAGTGCGGTGCGGTGCGTCGCCGAGTCGCCGAGCGGGTAAAGGCGTTGGCGGGGATGGAAGTGCCCGAGGTCGCGGTCCAGGTCGAGCGGCTGCACTCGGCACAGGTGCGCGCCGCGGCGCGGGGGAGGACGCGATGAGTGAGACCGAGGGGCCGGAGGGCGAGGGCGGTGGTCGCACACAGCCGGTGCCGGTCATCGAGCGGGCCGGCAGCGATCTCGACCAGTCGGCGTCCGCGGCCTCCTACGATCCGCCGCCCACGCTGGCCGACGACACCAAGGCGACCCGCTTCTGGTCCTCCCGGCGCGTTCCCGCCACCGTCCTCGCGCTGCTGGTCCTCGGCGGTGCGGGGCTTCTGCTGTACGACATCGCTGCCGTGCGCGCCGGGCACTCGGCGATGGCGTGGCGGCGCGACCTCGCCCGTGAGCTGGCCGAGCGGCCGCTGGACAGCACGTCGGTGCTTGTCGGCGCGGGGGTCGCGGCGGCCGCCGGGGTGTGGCTGATCGTGCTCGCCGCGACGCCGGGGCTGCGGGCCGTGCTCGCCATGCGGCGCGACGACGCCGACGTACGGGCCGGTCTCGACCGCGGGGCCGCGGCGATGGTGCTGCGGGACCGGGCCATGGACGTGTCCGGGGTGCAGTCGGTGCGGGTCCGCATGACGCGCTCCAAGGTGGACGTCCGCGCGGTCTCGCACTTCCGCGAACTGGACGACGTACGCGGTGACTTGGATGCCACGCTGGCCGACGCCATCAAGGATCTGGGTCTCGGCCGCGGTCCCGCGCTCTCGGTGCGCGTCGCACGGCCGGGCAGGAAGGGCTGAACTCGCGATGCTGAAGACGGTCAACCGTGTGGTGCTCGGCCTGCTGGGCCTCGTCCTGCTGGTGCTCGGCGGTTCGGTGCTCGCCATCGGCCTCGGCGCGAGCCCGCCCTCGTGGTGGGTGCACGACGGGAAGCGCGATGTCCTGCTCAGCGAGGCGGACCGGGATCGGTGGCGGGACGACGGCTGGTTCTGGCCCACGGTCATCGGCGTGCTCGCGGTGTGCGTGCTGCTCGCCCTGTGGTGGCTCTCCGCGCAGTTGCGGCGGCGGAGGCTGGCGGAGGTGCTTGTGGAGACCGGGGACGGGGAGGGGGCGCTGCTGCGGGGGCGCGCCCTGGAGAACGTACTGGCGGGCGAGGCCGAGTCGCTGGAGGGTGTGCAGCGGGCCGCGGTCTCCCTGACGGGCCGCCGCAACGCTCCCGAGGCGCGGGTGTCCCTCCTCCTGGAGCCGCACGCGACGCCGGGCGAGGCGCTCCACCGCCTCTCGGCGGAGGCGCTGGCGCATGCGCGCGACTCCGCGGGGTTGGCGAAGCTGCCGGCGGTGGTGCAGTTGAGGGCGGTCAAGCACCGGGCGGAGCGGGTGAGCTAGGCCGCCGCTTCGCGGCGGATCTTTCCCGCCCTCCCCCAAGCTCTTAATGAGCAGGGGGGACCCCCTTCCCGATTGCCCGGCAGCGGTCTCAGCCTGCCGACGCGCCGTCGTCGGCCGCGCCGCCGTACCGCCGCTTCGCGGCGAGTTTCCCGCCCACCCACCCGATTACCCGGCACTTGCCCGCCCACCCATTGGCAGATTTTTCAGCCCGTCCGGCGATTGAGGACGAACTCGGCGGAGCCGGTGATCGACGGCCACCTCGCGGCCGGCGCAGCCGGAAAGTTTCGGGAAGGGGCGGGGTTGGGGAAAGAAGCCGCCTAGAACCCCCGCCGCGCCCCACCATCCACCGGCAGCATGACCCCCGTCAGATAGGACGCCGCGGGAGAGAGGAGGAACGCGGCCGTCTGGCCGAATTCCTCCGGGGTGCCGTAGCGGCGCAGCGGGATGCGGGACTCGTTCGCCGCCCGCGTCGCCTCGGGATCCGCCGAGAGCCCGTCCAGCTCCCGCACCCGATCCGTGTCGATACGGGCCGGCAGGAGTCCGACGACGCGAATGCCCCGCGGCCCGAGCTCGTCGGCGAGCGACTTGGCGAAGCCGGCAAGCCCCGGCCGCAGCCCGTTGGAGATCGTCAGACCCGGAATCGGCTCGTGCACGGACGCGGAGAGGACGAAGCCGATGACACCCCCCTCACCGAGCTCGGCCGCGGCCGCCCGCGCAAGCCGCACCGCGCCGAGGAAGACGGACTCGAACGCCGACTCCCACTGCTCGTCCGTGTTGTCGGCGGCGAACCCCGGCGCAGGACCCCCGACACTGATCAGCACTCCGTCGAACCGCCCGAACCGCTCCCGCGCGGCATCGATCAGCCGCCCGGCGACGGCGGGGTCGCCGTTGTCCGCCGCGATGCCGGCCGCGTCGGGGCCCAGCGCCTCCGCCGCCTCCGCGACGGTCTTCTCGTCCCGCCCGGTGATGAGTACCTTCGCGCCGTCCGCGATCAGCTCACGCGCGGCGGCGTTGCCCAGGCCGCGGGTGGCGCCGGTGATGACGTAGACACGGTCCTTCAGTCCAAGATCCATGGCGCTATTTTGCCGCGTCACGGCGGGGGAACGCGAGGCCCGTCACACCGTCGCGGGCGTCGCCTCCGGCGTGGACTCCGCGGCTGCCGCCGTGCGGTCCCGCACTTCGCGGCGGACCAGGATCACCCAGCCGATGGGGACGCCCGCGCAGAACAGCCACCACTGGACCGCGTACGCCATGTGCGGGCCGATGTCGCCGTGCTCGGGCTCGCCGATCGGCTGGGGGGTGCCGGACGCGGGTTCCGGCGAGGTCAGTTCGATGTAGCCGCCGAGGACCTGCTTGCCGAGGGTGTGCGCCTGTTGCCCGCTGCTGATCAGCATGATCTGACGGTCCGGCAGACCCTGGAGGTCCTTGATGCCGCTCTTCGCGGACGTCTCGTCGGCCATGAGCCGGCCGGTGACGGTCAGCTCGCCCTTGGGCGCCGGGGGAACCTTCGGGAACGCGGTCTGCGGCCCGTTCGCCGGGATCCAGCCCCGGTTGACGAGGAGCACCTTGCCGTCGTCGAGGACGAACGGCGTCAGGACGTGGAAGCCGATCTCCTCGTCGGAGTTCGTGCGGCGCCGCACGACGACCTCGTGCTCCGTGTCGTACGTGCCCTTCGCGCTCACCCGCCGGTAGCGCTCGTCGTGCGAGACGGCGTGACCGGGGGACGTGAGCCGCTCGGCGGGGACCGGCTTCGCGTCCAGCGCCTTGGAGATCTGCGCGTTCTGTGCGACGCGGTGCTCGTGGCGGTGCAGCTGCCAGAAGCCCAGCTCGATCATCGTGGGGATGAGGACGAGGGCGATGAGGGTGAGGATCACCCACTGCCGGGTCAACAGGAAGCGGTACACCCCACGACGGTACAACTCGGTCGTGGGGTGCACGGGAGTGGGGTACTCCGGAACGGAGCCGCGGAGGGCCGTGGGGGAGGGGCGGGTCACACCCTGTCGACGATGCCCACCTGCCCCTCCGCGCGCGAACAGTGCGCACCGCAGTACCACTGCCCGTCGGCCTCCACGCCCTGGCCGATGATCCGGCACCGGCAGTGCTCACAGATGGGCGCCATGCGGTGAATGGCGCAGGAGAAGCAGTCGAAGACGTGCACCGCGCCTTGCGCGTGCACCTCGAAGGACATGCCGTAGTCGTTTCCGCAGACCTCGCAACGTGCCATGCGCCACAGGGTGGGACGCGCGGCGCCCGCATGCGAGCGGGCAGGCGGGGCGCGGCGCGACAATCACCCGTCTGACACCCGCCCGTCGGCTCAGCCCTCCGCCGCCGGAGCGACGTCCTGGAGGAGCTGGCCGAAGGCCGCCTCGTCGATGACCGGGGTGCCGAACGCCCGCGCCTTGGTGGTCTTGGACGTACCCGAATCCGGGTCGTTCGTGACGAGCACGCTGGTCAGCCGCGACACGCTCGTCGCGATGTGCAGTCCGGCCTCCACCGCGCGGTCCTCGAGCAGCTCGCGCTCGGTCGAGGTGTCCCCGGAGAACGCGACACGCATGCCCTGCTGGAGCGGTTTGCCCGGTTCGTACCGCCCCGGGTTGGGGTAGGGGCAGGCGGGCCGCTTGCGTGAGGGGCGCCAACTCCCTTGGCCGTACGAAGAGTACGAGGAGGATGACGAGGACGACGAGGATGCGGAGCCCGGTCCCGTCGGCTGGCGGACGATGCGCGCCGCGCCGTCGGACCACTCGGTGAGCGGACGGCACTCGAGGAGCGGCAGCCGCACCCCTTCGCTCGCCGCGGCGCGCAGGCTCGGCCGGAAGGCCTCGGCGAGCACGCGCGCGTCGTCGAGCGCGTTGTGCGCGTTGCGCTGCTCGACGCCGAAGTGCGCGGCGAGCGACTCCAGCTTGTGGTTGGGCAGCGGGAGCCGCAGCTCCTTGGAGAGGGCGATCGTGCACAGGCGCTGGCGGACCGGGGCGGTGCGCTCCGCGCGTGCGTACTCCCTGGCGATCATCGACCAGTCGAAGACGGCGTTGTGCGCGACCAGGACGCGGTCCGCGAGGCGTGCGGCGAACTCGTCGGCGATGTCCTTGAAGAGCGGCGCGTCGGCGAGCATCGTGCTGGTGAGTCCGTGGATCCAGACGGGGCCCGGATCGCGCTGCGGGTTGACCAGCGTGTACCAGTGGTCCTCCACCTCGCCCTGGGCGTCCACCCGGTAGACGGCAGCCGACACTATGCGGTCGTCGCGGGCCAGCCCTGTGGTCTCCACGTCGACGACCGCGTATCCGGAGGGATACGCGGCCGGCCAGGGGGCTGCGGACGCTGCGGTCGTCTGGTCTTCGAGCATGGTCCCTGAGGATACGGGCCACGACTGACAGTCAGGTCCCCGGTCCGAGCAGTCCGGCCACCAGCGCGTGCACGGATGTCGTGAACAAGGCCTCCGGGTCGACGGGTGCGGCGAGCGCGCGGGCTAGTTCGGGATCGTCCTCGGCGGTCTCCTCCGTCCACAGCTCCTCCTCGCCGGGCCGCTGCACCGGCGCCCGTTCGCGGTTGCGCTCGACCAGGACGTGGCCGACGACATGGACCTGGACGGCGCGCACGGCGGCGGCCGCGCGTGCGCCGCGCAGTCCCGCCGCGTGCACCTCGTGCACCAGGACCCGCTGCGCGGGCAGGAACATCCGCTCGGTGAGGCCCCGTTCGTGGACCATCGCGACGAGGTGCGGATGGTCGCGCAGCTCGCGGCGCAGGGCGCGCGCCACGGAGACGATGCGCCGGTCCGGGGTCTTTCCGGAGGGGCGGATCTCGCGCAGGTCGGCGACGGTGCGCTCGACCAGCGCGTCCAGGAGCGACTCCCGGTTGCCCACGTGCCAGTAGATCGAGGTGACGGCGGTGCCGAGCTCGGCGGCGAGCTTGCGCATCGTCAGGCCCTGCGGGCCGTGCTGTTTCACGAGCGTGGCCGCCGTGGCGAGCACCTGCTCCCGGTTGAGATGCGTGCGCGTTCCTTCGTGACGCGGCTCTTCACTCTTCACGGCTCCTGTTGTAACTGTGTTACAGAACCTCCCGCAAGACCTCCCGCAAGACCTCCCGCAAGTCCCCGTCGCGGGCCCGAGTCCCGCGCTGACGAAGGGTGGTACGACATGGCACGCGTACGGTACGGAGCGCGCACCGAGGCGGAGATCGCCGCGACGCGCACCGCGAGCTCGAAGCTCCCCGACATCTGGTCGACCGGTGTGGTGGCCGTCTGGGAGAGCGACCCGGACGCGGTGGCGGCGGTCCTTCCGCCACCGCTCAAGCCCACGCACCGGCCCCTGGTGCGGGCCAACATCAGCAAGGTCGACCTGCCGGGCTATCCGCTGGGCGCGGGCTCGGTGGCGGTGGCCGCCGAGCACGGGGGAGTGGAGGGCTGGTATCCGCTCGTCATGCCGATGACCCACGAGCGGGCCCTGATCGGCGGGCGCGAGGTCTTCGGGGAGCCGAAGAAGCTCGGCGAGGTGGAGGTGGAGCGCGACGGCCTGGTCGTCGGCGCCCGGCTCGCCCGGCACGGCATCGCCTTCGTCGAGGTGCGCGGCGCGGTCAGCGGCCCGCTGCCGCTCCCGGAGCCGGCCCAGAAGACCGACTTCTACTTCAAATTCCTTCCCGGGGTTGACGGTTCGGGCTTCGACGCGGACCCGGTGCTCGTGCACTGCGTACGCAACGAGAAGGTCCGCAAGCTGGAGGGCATCACCGGCGACATTGTGCTGCGCGAGTCGATGTACGACCCGATCGCGGACCTCCCCGTGCGTGCGGTCGTCGAGATCACGATCGGCGAGAAGACCACCGACCAGAAGGGCCGCGTCGTAGAGCGGGTCAGCGCGCAGGCCCTGCTGCCCTACATCCACCAGCGCTACGACGACCCGCAGCAGATCCTCGACGGCCCGCCCGAGGGGAGCGTCTGAGATGGAGTTGCGCGAAGGGCAGGTCGCCGTCGTCACGGGCGCGGCGAGCGGCATCGGCCTCGCCATGGCGCGGCGGTTCGCGGCGGAGGGCCTGAAGGTGGTACTCGCCGACGTCGAGGAGGGCGCCCTGGAGAAGGCGGCCGCCGGGCTGCGCGAGGACGGGGCGAGCGTGCACGCGCGCGTGGTCGACGTCGGCTCGCGCGAGCAGGTCTTCGCCCTCGCCGACGCGGCGTACGAGACGTTCGGCGCCGTCCATGTGCTGTGCAACAACGCGGGTGTCGGCTCGGGCGCAGAGGGCCGCATGTGGGAGCACGAGCCGAACGACTGGAAGTGGGCCTTCGAGGTCAACGTGTGGGGCGTCTTCCACGGCATCCAGGCCTTCGTGCCCCGCATGATCGCGGGCGGCGAGCCCGGCCATGTCGTCAACACCTCATCCGGCGACGGCGGCATCGCGCCGCTGCCCACCGCATCCGTGTACGCGGTCACCAAGGCGGCCGTGGTGACGATGACCGAGTCGCTGTACGCCCATCTGAAGGCGGAGCACGCGCGCGTGGGCGCCTCCGTGCTCTTCCCGGGGCCGCACATGCTGCGCACCGGCCTGTGGGAGTCGCACCGCAACCGCCCCGACCGGTACGCCAAGTCCCGCCCCCGCAGGGCCCCTTACCGCAGCCTCGACCAGTGGGAGGCGGCGATGAAGGAGGCGGGCCAGGAGGTGGAGTTCACGCCCGTCGAGCAGGTCGCGGACTTCGTGGCGCAGGGCATCGCGGCCGGCCGCTTCTGGCTGCTTCCGGAGAGCGAGCACAGCGACCGGCAGATCAAGGCCAGGTCGCGGTCGATGCTGGACCGCGCCGACCCGGCGTATCTCGAGAACTTCATCCTGGACTGAAGGGAGTGCCACCGATGAGTGCCCAGGACCCGTACTTGATCATCAGCTCCGACTGCCACGCCGGGCTCCCCACCGAGGAGTACCGGCCCTATCTGGACAGCCGCTTCCACCGGGACTTCGACCAGTTCTTGGGGGAGCGCGACGCCCGCCGCGCGGAGGCGACCCGGCTCGGCATCCGCAACGACGCGTTCGCCGCCAAGTGGTTCCAGGACAACGAAGAGGGCCTGCGGGGCGGCTGGGACACCGCGCAGCGCCTCAAGGAGCTGGACGGCGACGGGGTGGCCGCCGAGGTCGTCTTCCCCGATGCGGACGCCGTGGACAGCCAGACGGCGGCGCCCTTCGGGGTGGGCCTCGGCCTCTCCGGCGACCAGGACCCCGAGCTCGGCATGGCGGGCGCGCAGGCGCACAACCGCTGGCTCGCCGACTTCGTGTCCGAGCATCCCGAACGGCACTGCGGCGTCGCCCTGTTGCCCATCACCGGAGAGGTCGACCGGGTCGTCGCCGAGGTGCACCGGGCCAAGGAGTCCGGGCTCGGCGCGCTGATGATCCCCTCCATGTGGGTCGACAAGGCGCCCTACCACGACCGGCGTTACGACCCCGTGTGGGCGGCGGCGGCCGAGTGCGCGATGCCCGTGGTGACCCACTCCGGGGCGGCGCCCCGCCACGAGTACGGCGACCACCTCGGGATCTACGTCTCCGAAGTGACCTGGTGGCCCGCGCGGCCGCTGTGGTTCATGCTCTGGTCCGGTGTCTTCGAGCGCCACCCGGGGCTGAAGTTCGGTGTCGCGGAGTCGGGCTGCTGGTGGCTGCCGAACCTCCTGTGGTTCATGGACCGCCTCTACCTGGGCGCGCATGGCGGCAAGAAGCTCTCCCCGTTCGCGGAGCTCAAGCGGCCGCCGCACGAGTACCTGGACCGGCAGATCTTCATCTGCGCCACCAACACCAAGCGCCGCGAGCTCGCCCAGCGCTACGAGATCGGTGTCGACAACATCCTCTGGGGCAGCGACTTCCCGCACCCCGAAGGGACCTGGCCCGACACGCGCGCGTGGCTGAAGAAAACCTTCCACGACATCCCGGTGGGGGAGACCCGCCGGATGCTGGGCCTCGCGGCGGCGGAGGTCTTCGGCTTCGACACCGAGAAGCTGGCGCCGCTGGCCGCCCGCATCGGCCCGACGCCCGCCGAGCTCGGCCAGGACACCGAGGGCGCGGCTCAGCAGGCGGTGGAGGCGTCCTGGGCGCGCTCGCGCGACGTGGGCCGCCACTGGCTGACGGAGAACGACTTCCCGGTACTGGGGGCGGACACATGAGCCGGCAGCGCATGACCGAAGGGCGCATGACCGGAGCGCGCATGACCGGAGGCACGACCGGAGAGCGCTACACCGTCATCTCGGCCGACTGCCACGCGGGCGCCGATCTCCTCGACTACAAGCCCTACTTGGAGTCGCGCCACCACGACGCGTTCGACGCGTGGGCGGCCACCTACGTCAATCCGTACGAGGACCTCCTCGCCGACACCGCCGACCGCAACTGGAATTCGGAGCGCCGCGTCGCCGAGCTGGAGCAGGACGGCATCGTCGCCGAGGTCGTCTTCCCGAACACCATCCCGCCGTTCTTCCCGAGCGCGTCGCTGATGGCCCCGGCGCCCACGCGCGAGGAGTTCGAGCAGCGCTGGGCGGGCCTGCGGGCCCACAACCGCTGGCTCGCCGACTTCTGCGCGGCGGCTCCGGGCCGCAGGGCGGGCGTCTTCCAGATCCTCCTCAACGACGTCGACGAGGCCGTCAGGGAGATCAACTGGGCGGCCGACGCCGGGCTCAAGGGCGGCCTCCTGCTGCCCGGCACACCGCCGGGGTCGGGACTCGCCGAGCTCTACTCCGCGACGTACGACCCGATCTGGGCGGCCTGCGCCGAGCGCGGCGTGCCGGTCAACCACCACGCGGGCTCGGCATCGCCGCCGCTGGGCGAGGAACCGGCCGCGCGCGCCGTCTTCATGGTGGAGACGACGTGGTTCTCGCACCGGGCGCTGTGGCACCTCGTCTTCGGCGGCGCGTTCCGCCGCCACCCCGAGCTCAGGCTCGTCCTCACCGAGCAGGGTTCGGGCTGGATCCCCGGCGTGCTCGACATGCTGGACTACTACCACGGGCGCCTGGTCGCGGCGGCTTCGAAGGCGGACACGGCCGAGACGGCGGAGTCGAAGTTCGGTGCGGGCCTAGCCGCTTCGATGGGCAAGGGCCCGTCCGAGGTGTGGCGCGAGAACTGCTTCGTGGGCGCGAGCTTCATGCGCCCGCACGAGGCGCAGATGCGGGACCGGATCGGCCTCGACAAGATCATGTGGGGCAGCGACTACCCGCACGACGAAGGCACGCACCCCTTCTCGCGCGAAGGCCTGCGCATCGCGTACGCGGGTCTCCCCAAGGAGGAGATCGCCGCCATGGTCGGCGGCAATGCGGCCCGCGTCTACGGCTTCGACCTGGAGCTTCTGGACGCGATCGCGGCGAAGGTCGGACCGACCGTCCAGGAACTGGACGAACCCCTCAAGGAGACCCCCGCCGGCGCGACGAGCCCGGTGTTCGCCCCCGGAGGGTCGGTACGCGTCTGGTGACGGCGTGCCCCTGCCGACCCGCTCACCCGGGGTGAGACCCTCCCCGGGTGAGCGATCAGGCACCGGAACACGACGAGGCGCACGGCGGCGCGCTCGCCTCCCGGCTCAACTGGCTGCGGGCCGCCGTGCTCGGGGCCAACGACGGCATCGTCTCCACGGCCGGCCTGGTCGTCGGCGTCGCGGGCGCCACCGGCGACCGCGCCACCCTGCTCACGGCGGGCCTGGCCGGACTGCTCGCCGGGTCGATGTCGATGGCCGCGGGCGAGTACGTCTCCGTGTCCACCCAGCGCGACTCCGAGAAGGCCGCTCTAGCCATGGAGAAGCGCGAACTGCGGGAGCAGCCCGAGGCCGAACTGGTCGAGCTGACCGGCCTCCTGGAAGAGCGCGGGCTCAGCCGCGAGGTGGCCCGCGAGGCGGCGCAGCAGCTCACCGAGCGGGACGCGCTGCGGGCCCACGCGCGCGTGGAGCTCGGTATCGACCCCGACGCGCTCACCAACCCGTGGCACGCGGCCTGGGCCAGCTTCGTCGCGTTCACGGTGGGCGCGCTCCTGCCGCTCCTCGCGATCATCCTGCCGCCGGCCGACCTGCGCCTCGCCGTCACCGTCGTCTCGGTCCTCGGCGCGCTCGCCCTCACGGGCTGGAGCAGCGCGCGCCTGGGCTCAGCGGCCGTGCGTCCCGCCGTGCTGCGGAACGTGGCGGGTGGAGCGCTGGCCATGGCGGTCACCCACGGAGCGGGCGCGCTGCTCGGGGCGGTCGGTGTCTGAGCGTCCGCTTTTGGCGAGGCCCGCCAACATCCGTCGGTTTACCACTGGTAATACTTGTCGGTAACTACGTCTAGCGGCGGCCCGTCAGGGGCCTTTACGGTGCACGCATGCCGCCGAACCTGCCCGATGTCGTGCTGTGGTCCATACCCGCCTTCGTGCTGCTCACCGTCGTGGAGATCGTGAGCCACCGGATCCATCCCGACGAGGACGCCGCTGGGTACGAGACGAAGGACGCCGCCACCTCCATCACGATGGGGCTCGGCAGCCTCGCCTTCGACTTCCTGTGGAAGATCCCCATCGTCGCCATCTACACGGCGATCTACGCGCTGACGCCGCTGCACATCCCCGTGCTGTGGTGGACGATCCCGCTGATGCTGCTCGCGCAGGACTTCTTCTACTACTGGTCGCACCGCGGACACCACGTCATCCGCATCCTGTGGGCCTGCCACGTGGTGCACCACTCCAGCCGCAAGTTCAACCTCACCACGGCGCTGCGCCAGCCCTGGACGAGCCTGACGGTCTGGCCCTTCTACGTGCCCCTGATCGCACTCGGCGTGCACCCGGCGGCGCTCGCCTTCTGTTCCTCGGCGAACCTCGTCTACCAGTTCTGGATCCACACCGAACGCATCGACAAGCTGCCCCGGCCCTTCGAGTACGTCTTCAACACCCCCTCGCACCACCGCGTCCACCACGCGTCACAGGGCGGCTACCTGGACCGCAACTTCGGCGGCATCCTCATCATCTGGGACCGCATGTTCCGCTCCTGGGTGGCGGAGACGGACCGCCCGGTCTACGGCCTGACAAAGAACATCACCACGCACAACCCGCTCCGGGTGGCCACACACGAGTACGCGGCGATAGCGAAGGACCTGAAGACGGCAACGACATGGCGCGAACGGGGCGGCAGGCTGTTCAGGGGGCCGGGCTGGCAGCCGGAGCCGCAGCCGGCACAGAGCAAGACACCGGAGCCGGTATCGGAGAGCGCCGCATGAGTCGTGCTCCTGTTGTGGGCAGGCGTTCCGCAGGGCGGAACGGGTGGGCACAACCCCAACTGCCGGGCACCGATGAACCCGCGTCCACCAAGGCCAAGCTGCTCCTGGCCGCATTCGGCCTGGCGGCCGCAGGCGACCTGGCAGGACTGCTGGCGGACTCGGACACGGCCCACACCCTCTTCAAGCCCCTCCTGATGCCGCTCCTGGCGGCGTACGTAGCCACGGTGAAGGGCCCCCGCCTACTGATCGGCGCCCTCCTCTTCGGCTGGGGCGGAGACACCCTGCTCCTGGCGGACGCGGACCCCGCGTTCCTCGCGGGCATGGGCTCCTTCGCGGCCGGCCACGTCTGCTACCTGGTTCTCTTCAAGAGGTACGGCAAGGGGTACGGCACGGCACGCGCACGCGGAGCCGGCCTCGTCGCGGCGTACGCGGCAGCCCTCATCACGACCGTCGCGCTGCTCTGGCCCGACCTCCCCGCGGACATGCGCGGCCCGGTGGCCGGCTACAGCCTCCTGCTCACCGCGATGGCCTTCGGGGCGACCACACTGGGCCTCACCGCGGCGGCCGGCGGCGCCCTCTTCCTCCTCTCGGACACCCTCATCGCGACCGGCGTCGCCGAGTGGCCGCAGGCGCCAAGGCCCGACTTCTGGATCATGCTCACCTATATCGCCGCGCAGTTCCTGCTGGTCAGAGGCGTGTTGACGACGCTGAACGCGCGGACAGCGACGAACCCGACGTACGGTGAAGGGCGGACAAGCACGCCCTGAGGGGGGTTCCGGCAAGGAGCCGAGGAGCACCCCCATGCGCGCCACCACCATCCACGCCCCGTACGACCTGCGCGTGGAGGACGTACCAGAACCGGTCGCCCAACTGCCCACCGACGCCGTCGTACGCGTCCTGCGCGCCTGCATCTGCGGCAGCGACCTGTGGGCGTACCGGGGCGAGTCGGCCCGGCAGCCGGGGCAGGGGGTCCCCCCAGGCCCTTAAGGCACTGGGGGAGGATCGGCCATGAGTTCCTCGGTCTCGTCGAGGAGACCGGCTCCGAAGTGACCGATTTCCGGCGGGGCGACCTGGTCGTCGCGCCGTTCATGTGGTCGGACGGCGTCTGCGAGTACTGCACGGAGGGCCTGACCACGTCCTGCGTGCACGGCGGCTTCTGGGGCTCGGTCGGCTACGACGGAGGCCAGGGCGAGGCGGTGCGCGTGCCGTTCGCGGACGGGACGCTGGTCCGGCTGCCCGCGGACGCCGCGTCCGACGACCATCTGCTGTCCGCCCTGCTCAAGCTCTCGGACGTGATGGGCACCGGCCATCACGCGGCCCTCGGCGCGGGCGTACGGCCCGGGACGTCGTGGTCGTCGGCGACGGGGCGGTCGGCCTGTGCGCGGTGCTCGCCGCCGTGCGGCTCGGCGCGGAACGCGTCATCGCCCTGGGCCGCCACCAGGTGCGTACGGACATCGCGCGCGGCTTCGGCGCGACCGACGTCGTCGCCGAGCGCGGCGACGCGGCGGTGGAGGCCGTCCGTGAACTCACCGGCGGCCAGGGCGCGCACTGTGTGGTCGAGGCGGTCGGCACCGAGCAGTCGATGCGCACCGCCGTGAACGTCACGCGCGACGGCGGGGCCATCGGCTTCGTGGGAGTGCCACACGGCAGGGGGTCCCCCAGGCTTTAGGCACTGGGGGAAGCACGGGCCTCGACCTGAGCGTCATGTTCGACCGGAACATCGCCCTGCGCGGCGGCGTCGCGCCCGTGCGGACGTACATCCCCGACCTGCTGCCCGACGTCCTGGACGGCTCCCTCGACCCGTCGCCGGTCTTCGACCTGACGGTGGACATGGAGGGCGTACCCGGCGGCTACAAGGCGATGGACGAGCGGACCGCGCTCAAGGTGATGGTGACCAACTGAGCCGGCCCCCGGTACCCCCCGGCCTGCTCACCAGCGAATCGGCAGCGGCAGCGCGGTGAGCAGCGCCGACACCACCACGACGAGGCCGAGCGCGATGACCTCCCCGCGCGCGGGTGCGTACGCGGAGACGGGATCGGAGGCCTTGCGCAGCCGGGCGCGCGCGAGCAGCGCCATGACGGCGACGGCCACCACCAGGAGCAGCTTGGCGAGCAGCGTGCGTCCGTAGGCCGTGTCCGTCAGCTGGTCGAGCACGGTGCCCGGCGGCATCCGGCGCAGCGTGCTGAACGCCCCCGTCACGGTGATCGCGGCGAGCAGGAAGGCCGCCACGCGCGCGTAGAGGCCAAGAAGCGCTCCGCCTTCCCGGGGAGCGGACGTCCGCCACAGCCGCATCGTGCGCAGCACGTGCAGCAGACCGCCCGCCCACAGCACACTGCAGGTCAGATGGACCAGCGTCAGTCCGGAACCGATCAGCGGGGTGTCCTCCGCCGGCGGGTGCGCGCGCAGCGCCTCCGCGACGATCACCGCGGCCAGCGGCAGGGCGGCGGTCGACGGGCGGCGCGACTTCGAACACAGCAGGGACACGATGAAGGCGTTGACCTCCAGGAGTGCCAGCCTGCCGTCCCGCGTCTGATAGAGACCGCCGATATCCACGTCGGAGAGCTGATGCGGCACCAGATTGCCGGTGGCCACCACGGAGGCGAGCCCCAGCGTCGCGACGATGCCCGCGCCCGCCGCGTACGCCGCCCAGCTTCGAGGCTCACGCTCCAGCGGCGCCCCCGGCACCCGGCGGGCGAGGCGGATCGCGTACACCTCGCCCAACTGCACGCAGAGCGCGGCGAACATGACCGTCCGCAGGAACGTGATCCCCACCGTGCCCGGCGCCTCGGCCTCCCCGGTGCCGTCCAGCGCGGCCGACGGGCCGAGCAGCGGGATCAGGGCGGCGACGGCCACCAGGACGAGCACGGCGACGGCACGCGCGGGCGAGGGGCGGCCGCGCGGCGCACGGTGGGACGCACGGGGCACGGAGGCGGCCGCTTCGGCTGCTGCCTCGCCCCCGGGTTCGGCGGACGGTTGTATCGGACTCACCACAAGATCTTCACCAGGTGCCCCCTTAACGGGCAAGTCCTGGCAAACAACTGGCGAAATCCCATTCCGCCCGACGGGGTCCGTTCACCGCCACTCGGGCGTATCGGTGCCCCAACGGCCGGGCGGCCGCGACCAGTTGTCCGGTCCGCCCGCGAGGGACACCGGAGGCAGCGCGTACCGCAGCCGCCCCAGGGGACTGTCCGTCTCGGCCAGCCAGGGGGCGGGATCGTCCGTGGCACCGGTGCCGCCCTCGCCTCCGGAGGCGCCCCCGGGAGCGCCTCCGGCAGTGCCCCCGAGGGACGCTCCCGTCAGCCAGTGCGCCGTCTGCGCGAGCGTCAGGCTCACACCCCATGTGCCCCCGTCCGCCATCGCCTCGGTGAGCGAACGCAGGACGGCGGCGGCCGTCAGATGGCCCGTGCCGTGGTCCAGGGCCTGCGCGGGCAGTGCGCCCGGCCGTTCGGGTGACCCCTCGGCGGACGCGATCCCCGACGCGACCTGCACCAGACTGTCGAAGCCGCGCCGCCTGGCCCACGGCCCGTGGTCCCCCCACGCCGAAAGCCGCGCCACCACGATCCCGGGCCTGCGCTCGGCCAGCGCCAGAGGGGCGAGCCCGAACCGGTCGAGGGCGCCGGGGCGGTACCCGGTGACGACCACGTCGGCCCCCGCGAGCAGCTCGTCGAACGTCCGCAGGTCCGCGCGCCGCGCCAGGTCCAGCGTCGCGGACCGCTTCCCGAACCCGGTGTCCGCGTGCTGGTCCGGGAGTTCGGGCAGCCGGGGCGAGTCGATCCGCAGCACGTCCGCGCCGAGCAGCGCAAGGGTGCGGGTCGCGACGGGGCCCGCGATGACCCGGGTGAGGTCGAGCACGCGGAGCCCGGAAGCCGGCAACAAGGGGTCGCCGGTGAGCGCCGGAAGGGACCGCGCGGGCCCCTCGCCGATCCGCTCGCGGCTCAGCAGCGGCCGCTCGGCCACCGCGGCGCCCTGCGGGTGCTTCGCCCACTCCTCGGGCGTACGCAGCGCCACGGCGAGCCCTCCGGCGGCGTACACGGCGTCCTCCACGTCCACGGCGGGCCGCTCGGCGAGCCGGGCGGCCACGGCATCCACGGAGTCGGCGGATTCGGCAGAGAGCCCCAGCGCGGCCAGCAGCGCCGCCCGGTGGTGCGGATAGTTGGCGTGCGTCCGCACCCAGCCGCCGTCCCCGGTGCGCCAGAAGCCGGACAGGGGAGCGAAGTTGACGGGCTCGCGGCCGTCCACGAGCAGCTGCCGCTCGCTGGTGAACGCGGCGGCCACCGCCCCGTCGTCGACCCGGACCCGGGGCACGGCCCGCCCGGTGCGCGCCGCCGCCAGTTCCGCCGCGGCGAGCGCGCAGCCGCCCACACAGGCGCGGGCCAGCTCACGGACGGGCAGCCGCGCGGGCAACACCCCCGCGCGTACGACGGGTTCGACACAGGAGAGGAGCGCGGGATCGCCGCCGAGCGCCGCCCAGGCCGCGCGCGTACCGGTCATCGGTGTGTGCGTCATGCATGCACTATGCCCGGCGGTGTCTACGGTGTGCCCGTGGCCGTCCCTGGACCAGACGCCGCCGACCACCACAGCCTGATCGACTTCTCCGGCTCCGACGGCCGCAGTTCCCACCCCCGCGCGGCGGCCGCTTTGACTACGTAGTCGCCGCCCACGAGTCCTTGTACTCATACATGGAAGGAGATCCTCTCGCGAAGGGCCGGGCGGTCAGCGACCGCCCGGCCCGACTCGCCTCGCGGGAGGGTTACTTCCGCACCGCGTCCAGGGCGTCGATCATGCCCACTCCGTAGAAGCCGTTCGCGTTCTTGCCGCCGGCGCAGACCGCGTCGACCTTGCCGTCACCGTCGATGTCGTACGGATCGGTGCACTTCATGGCGTCGGCCTCGCCGTAGAGCAGCGCCTTCACCTTCGCCGAAGAGGCGTGTGGATGGGCCGACTTGATGAGCGCGGCGACGCCCGCGGCGTGCGGTGACGCCATCGACGTACCCGCCTTGTAGCCGAACTTGCCGCCCGGCAGCGTCGACAGGATGCGGCCGTCGGTGGCCGGCGCGTCCGGCGTCTGGAACTTCGTCGAGTCGCCGCCGGGCGCGGCGATGTCGATGACGCCCTTGCCGTAGTTCGAGAACGAGGACTTGATGCCCTTCGCGCCCGTGGACGAGACGGTCACGACACCCGGAAGCTGCGACGGCAGGTCGAGGCAGTCCGCGGTCTTGATCGTCCGCTCCGTAGGAGTCGTGTCGTCCGGGCTCGAGTCGTCGACGATCTCGTCCTGCGCGAGGTCCGTCTTGGCGTTTCCGGCCGCCGCGACATTCACCGCGCCCTTGCGCTCCGCGTACCGGGTGGCCCGCCCGACGGCGTCGACCAGGGCCTTCTGGTCGTCGTCCGTCTTGCAGTTGAACAGCCACGGGTCGGTGTAGTAGCTGGAGTTGGTGACGTCGACTCCGTGATCGGCGGCCCACATGAAGCCGCAGACCACGGCCTCCGTGTAGTACATGCCGGTCGCCGGCTCGGCCACCTTCAGGCTCGCCACCTTCACGCCCGGAGCGACACCGGTGACGCCGGTGCCGTTCTTCGCGGCGGCGATGGTGCCCGCCACGTGCATGCCGTGGTCGCTCTCCTTGGCCACCGGACGCCAGGCGCTGTCCTTCTGCACGGGCACACCGCCCAGGCAGCTCGCGGAGGCCTTCGCGTCGAAGTTCGGCGCGATGTCCGGGTGTGTGTCGTCCACGCCGGAGTCCAGGACGCCGACGGTGACAGCGGAGCTGCCGAGCGACTCCTTGTGGGCCTTGTCCGCCTTGATGGCGGGCAGGTCCCACTGCAGCGGCTCCAGCTCGTCCTGGCCCGCGCCCGCCTGCCCGGCGGCCTTCTCGGCCTCGGCGGCGGTCAGCGGCCGGTCGGCCTCGAGCGCGTCGTCGGACTGCGCGGACAGCGGCGCGGTGCGGGTCGCCCCCGCGGACGCGACTCCGCGAACCTTGCGGATCTCCTTGGCGAAGCCCGCGTTCGACGAGTGGACGACGATCACGCCGATCTTGTCGTACGCGATGACGACGGTGCCGCCCGCCTTGGCGATGGCCTTCTTCACGTACGCCGATGTCTTGGCGGACGGTGAACTGCCGGGACCCGAGCGGACGTTGACGACGTAGCTCATCGACGTGCCGTCCGCGAGAGTCGCGCCGAGGGCGTCCACGACGGACGACACGGGGCCGCCCGGCCGAGACGCGGCGTCCGGCTGGGCCGCCGCCGTCCCCGGCAGGAAGGCGACGGCCGAGGCCACCGCCATGCCAAGCGGCAGAGCGAGCACGCGGCGGGAGCGCGGGAAGGATGCGGTCATGGTGCGCGAGCCCCTCACTTCTTCACGGCGTCGAACGCGTCGACGATCCCGCTGCCGTAGAAGCCGTTCTTGTTCGTGTCGCCCTCGCAGACCGCGTCGACCTTGCCGTCACCGTCCGGGTCGTACGGCTCCGTCGGGCAGCCCGGGTTGTCGGCCTGCTTCTTAAGAAGGCGCTGGAGTTCGGCGGGGCTCGCCTTGGGGTGCGTCGACTTCAGGAGCGCGGCGACGCCGGAGGCGTGCGGCGATGCCATCGAGGTGCCCTGCAGCCAGCCGTACTCGCCGCCCGGCATCGTGGAGAGGATGCGGCCGTTCTTCGACGGGGTGTCGCCCGGGATCTGGTACTTGTCGCCGCCGGGGGCCGCGATGTCGATGACGCCCTTGCCGTACGTGGAGTAGTACGACTTGAGGTTCTGCACGCCCGTCGCGCTGACCGTGACCACGCCCGGCAGCTGCGTCGGGACGTCGAAGCACTCGGAAGGGTCGATGGTGCGCGGCACCGGCGTCGAGTCGTCCGGGCTGGAGTCGTCCAGGATCTCGTCGGAGGCGAGGTCATGGTTGGAGTTGCCCGCGGACGCCAGGTTCAGGGTGCCCTTGCGCTGTGCGTACAGCTGGGCGCGGTTGACCGCGTCGACGATGGCCCGCTGGTCGGGGTCGTCCATGCAGTTGTAGAGCCACGGGTCCACGTAGTAGCTGTTGTTCGTGATCTCGATGCCCTTGTCGGCGGCGAACACGAAGGCGCAGACCACGCTCTCCGGGAAGAACAGCTCGCTGACCGGGTCGGCCACCTTGATGCCCGCGACCTTCACGCCGGGCGCGACACCCGCGACGCCCACGCCGTTGCGCGGGGCGGCGATCTCGCCGGCCACGTGCGTGCCGTGGTAGTGCTCCTTCTTCTCCGGACGCCAGGCGCCGGGGGAGGTGTCCGCCTTGCCGCCGACACAGCTCGCCGACTGCGAGGCCGAGAAGCTGGGCGCGAGGTCCGGGTGGGTGTCGTCGACTCCGGTGTCGATGACGCCGACGGTGACCTTGCCGCTGCCGGGGTTGATCTTCGCCGCCTTGTCGGCGCCTATCGCGCGCAGGTCCCACTGGTCGGCTTCCATCGGCTCGGCGTCCGGACCGGCCTGCTTCTGGAGCGACTTGGCCTCGGCCTTCGACACGAAGGTCGGGGCGCCCTCCTCCGTGGTGCCCGCCGCCGTCAGGGGCGAGGTGCGGGTCGCGCCCGCCGACTGGACCCCCTTCACCTTGCGCATCTGCTTGCCGAACTCGGGGTTGGCCGAGTGCGCGACGATGACGCCGATCTTCTCGTAGGCGACGACGACGGAGCCGTCCGCCTTGGAGATCGCCTTCTTGACGTATTCGATCGTCCCGTGGTCCGGGCGGGTGTTGACGACGTACGCGAGCTTCGGGGCCTCGGCGTTCGCCGAAGCGCCTGCGGTCGCGGGGGCGTCGGAGGGCACCGCGGTCGCGACGCCGGGGGCGAAGCCGACCGATGCCGCGAGTGCGATACCGAGCGGCACGGTGAGCGCGACGCGGCGTCTGGAGCGCAGATGAGCCATGGGATCTCCACATCATCCGGATACGTGAACTGCCCGAACACAAAAGGTGGTCAGGCAGGTACATGACGGGTATTGCAGGGTGAAGCTATCCCCAGAACTCCCAGGCCAGCAACGGGTTCTTGAAGAAATCGGGAAGTGTGGCCGGGTCGACGTCGCGGTGATGACGTTGAAAAGGAAACGGAAGCAACATCAACCCCCCTGTCGGATCACGTCCCGTGGCCTTAGCATCGCCATCCGTGGCTTACGTGATCCGCGTCACGCAGGAACAGATCGGATCAGAGAGCCCATGGATCAGCTGTCCGTCCCCGCCGCACCCGCACCACGAGGAGACTCCGTGGCCACCGATGCACCGCCGCCTTCGAAGGGCGGCGCAGTCCCCACTCCCCACGCCCCTTCCACGGAGGAGTTCATCCAGGAGCAGGAGAGCCAGGAGTTCGGTGAACTCCGCCGTGCGCACCGCTCGTTCGCGTTCCCGCTGACCATCGCGTTCATCGTCTGGTACCTGGCCTACGTGCTGCTGTCGAACTACGCGGGCGACTTCATGGGCACCAAGCTGTTCGGCAACATCAACGTCGCCCTGGTGCTCGGCCTCGCGCAGTTCCTGACCACGTTCCTCATCGCCTGGTGGTACTCCCACCACGCGGCCACCAAGCTCGACCCCAAGGCCGAGGCGATCAAGTCCCGTATGGAGGGCGGCGCATGAGCCCCGCGCTGAGCACCACAGTCCTGGCCGCGGGTGAGGCGAGCGAGCACCGGCCGCTGATCATCTCCCTGTTCGCCGTCTTTGTCGTCGCCACCCTGTTCATCACCGTCTGGGCAGGCCGCCAGACCAAGAGCGCCGCCGACTTCTACGCGGGCGGCCGCCAGTTCACCGGCTTCCAGAACGGCCTCGCGGTCTCCGGCGACTACATGTCGGCCGCGTCCTTCCTCGGCATCGCGGGTGCGATCGCCCTCTTCGGGTACGACGGCTTCCTCTACTCCATCGGCTTCCTGGTCGCCTGGCTGGTGGCACTCCTCCTGGTCGCCGAACCGCTGCGCAACTCGGGGCGCTACACGATGGGCGACGTGCTCGCCTACCGGATGCGCCAGCGCCCGGTGCGCACGGCCGCGGGCACCTCCACGATCATCGTGTCGATCTTCTACCTGCTTGCGCAGATGGCGGGCGCGGGCGTCCTCGTCTCGCTGCTGCTCGGCATCACGTCCGACGCGGGCAAGGTCGGGATCGTCGCCCTCGTCGGCGTACTGATGATCGTGTACGTCACCATCGGCGGCATGAAGGGCACCACCTGGGTGCAGATGGTCAAGGCCGTCCTGCTCATCGCGGGCACGCTGCTTCTGACCTTCCTGGTGCTCCTGAAGTTCAACTTCAACGTCTCCGACCTGCTCGGCAGCGCCGCATCCAACAGCGGCCAGGGCACCAAGTTCCTCGAACCGGGCCTGAAGTACGGCGCGACGTCCACATCGAAGCTGGACTTCATCTCGCTCGGCATCGCCCTCGTCCTGGGCACCGCGGGACTGCCGCACATCCTGATCCGCTTCTACACGGTGCCGACGTCCAAGGCCGCGCGTAAGTCCGTGAACTGGGCGATCGGCATCATCGGCTCCTTCTACCTGATGACGATCGCGCTCGGCTTCGGCGCCGCCGCGCTCATCAAGCCGGCCGAGATCATCGAGTCCAACCCGGCGGGCAACACGGCGGCACCGCTGCTCGCGCTCCATCTTGGTGGCGTCGATTCGTCCTGGGGCGCGATCCTGCTCGCCACGATCTCGGCGGTCGCCTTCGCCACCATCCTCGCGGTGGTCGCGGGCCTGACCCTGGCCTCGTCCTCGTCGTTCGCGCACGACATCTACGCCAACGTCATCAAGAAGGGCCAGGCCACCGAGAAGCAGGAGATGAAGGCGGCCCGCTGGGCGACGGTCTTCATCGGCATCGTCTCCATCGCGCTCGGCGCGCTCGCCCGCGACCTGAACGTGGCGGGACTCGTCGCCCTCGCCTTCGCGGTCGCCGCGTCCGCCAACCTGCCGACGATCCTCTACAGCCTCTTCTGGAAGAGGTTCACCACCCAGGGCGCGCTCTGGTCGATCTACGGCGGCCTCTTCACGGCGGTCTTCCTGGTCCTCTTCTCGCCAGTCGTCTCCGGCAACCCGAAGACCTCGATGTTCAAGGGCGTCGACTTCCACTGGTTCCCGCTGGAGAACCCGGGCCTCATCTCGATCCCGGTCGGCTTCCTGCTCGGCTGGCTCGGCACGATGCTGTCGAAGGAGGAGCCCGACAAGGGCAAGTACGCGGAGCTGGAGGTACGGTCCCTGACCGGCACCGGGGCCCACTGATTCCGGCTCATTCCGCCTGAACACGCACGTCAGCGGCCGCGTCGTAGATCGTTTGGTAGATCTCTACGACGCGGCCGCGCCGCTCCTCGTGGGATCGGGCCCGCTTCGATGTCGGTCCCGTCACGTAGGCTCGTCACTATCTGAACCGGACTGGCTGAACAGGATCAGGGAGGGGGCCCACGTGCTCATCGACACCTACGGCCGAGTGGCCACCGATCTGCGGGTCTCGCTGACCGACAAGTGCAATCTGCGATGCACGTACTGCATGCCGGAAGAGGGCCTGCAGTGGCTGTCCAAGTCCGAGCTGCTCAGCGACGACGAGATCGTCCGCCTCGTCCGGATCGCCGTGACGCAGCTGGGCATCACCGAGGTCCGCTTCACCGGCGGCGAGCCGCTGCTGCGCCCCGGCCTGGTCGGCATAGTCGAGCGCTGCGCCCAGCTGGAGCCGCGCCCCAAGATGTCCCTGACGACGAACGGCATCGGCCTCAAGCGCACCGCCGCCGCCCTCAAGGCCGCGGGCCTCGACCGGGTGAACGTCTCCCTTGACACCCTGCGCCCCGACGTCTTCAAGACCCTCACCCGCCGCGACCGGCACAAGGACGTCCTCGAAGGCCTCCAGGCCGCGCGCGACGCGGGCCTCACCCCGGTCAAGGTCAACACGGTCCTGATGCCGGGCCTGAACGACGACGAGGCCCCGGACCTGCTCGCCTGGGCCGTCGAGAACGAGTACGAGCTGCGCTTCATCGAGCAGATGCCGCTCGACGCCCAGCACGGCTGGAAGCGCGACGGCATGATCACCGCGGGTGACATCCTGCAGTCGCTGCGTACGCGCTTCGAGCTCGCCGAAGAGGGCTCCGGCGAGCGCGGCTCGGCGCCCGCCGAGCGCTGGGTCGTGGACGGCGGCCCGCATCGCGTCGGCGTCATCGCCTCCGTCACCCGCCCCTTCTGCTCGGCCTGCGACCGTACGAGGCTTACGGCCGACGGCCAGGTCCGCACCTGCCTGTTCGCCACCGAGGAGACGGACCTGCGGGCGGCCCTGCGCTCCGACGGCGAGGACGGCTCGGACGAGAGCATCGCCCGTATATGGAAGCTCGCCATGTGGGGCAAGAAGGCGGGTTCGGGCCTCGACGACCCGACGTTCCTGCAGCCCGACCGCCCGATGTCGGCGATCGGCGGCTGAGCCGCTAGGCGTCCCGCGCTTCCCACTCGGCCAGCGTGACGACGTCCTTCAACATGCCGCGCACGCCCAGGAATTGGGAGAGGTGCTCGCGGTGCTCGTCACACGCGAGCCAGGTCTTGCGACGCTCCGGCGTGTGGATCTTCGGGTTGTTCCAGGCGAGCACCCAGACCGCGTCGGCGCGGCAGCCCTTGGCGGAACAGATCGGTGTTTCGTCGCTCACAGATAACGTCCAAGTGCGTTCAAAACAAGGCGACGCCGAGCAGCCACGGGGGGAGCTGCCCGGCGTCGGTCTGTCGCTCCGACGGGGGATGCGGAGCGCGTACGAAGTATGTCACGGGGGACCCGGTGCCTGGCACCGGAACTACATGATTGATCTGAGCTTTTCTTGAGCTTGGCGCAACGTCGACGGTCAGTTCTGGTGGCCGGAAGGCGCGTCGGGCTCACCGGACTTGGGGCCCGCGCCGGCTTCCGGGAAGGGTTCCGCGGACTCGGTCCTTGCGGCCGGCGGAGCGATCATCGGCCGTGACGGCGCCGGTACGAAGGTCGACGGCAGCGAGGGCGCGCTCTCCCGGCCGGCGTTGGCGATCACGACGGAGATGTACGGGAGGAGTATCCCGAGCACCAGAGCAACGAAAGCGACATGCCGCTCGACGTTCCACAGCACGGCGGCGGCAATGACCGAAAGAGTACGGACCGACATCGAGATCATGTAGCGCCGTTGCCTGCCGCGCACGTCCTCCTCGAGGCCCTGCCGGGCTCCGGTGATCCGGAAGACCTGGGCACTGCTCTGCTTCCGCATCACATTCCACCGCCTGCTCACAAGACGCCGGACTCTCCCCGGCCCGGACCCGCTCCACGTTACGCCGGGGCTGCGCAGCCTACGAGACCGGGGCCCGTCCCATCTCGGCGTACTTTCTCCGTCATGCCACGTATGGGGGTGCCCGACATGCGCCGTATGGCGGACAGGCCGACACTGACCGTAACGCTCATGTCGAGCCGTATGAGGAGGCAGCTATGGGCTGGTTGTGGGCCATCATCGTGGGGTTCGTACTGGGGCTGATCGCCAAGGCGATCCTGCCCGGTAAACAGCACAGCCCGCTCTGGCTGACCACGATCTTCGGCATCATCGGCGCGATCATCGGCAACTCGCTCGCCGCGGGCTTCGGTATCGACGAGACCAGAGGCATCGACTGGGGTCGGCACGCCCTGCAGCTGGGGGCCGCGCTGGTCGTCGTGGGCCTCGGTGACATGGCGTACAAGATGGTCAAGGGCAACAAACAGTCGGCGTAGGCACCCTGCCGCGCCGTCGGTTCCCTCCCCCCTCGCCGCATGCCGAAGGGGCCGGTCCACGCGGACCGGCCCCTTCGGCATGCGTACGTTCAGCGGGTCAGCCGGCCGTGACCTCGACCGCCGCCAGGTTCTTCTTGCCCCGGCGAAGCACCAGCCAGCGACCGTGAAGCAGCTCGTCGCGGGAGGGCACGGCGTCCTCGGCGGCGACCTTCACGTTGTTCACGTAGGCACCGCCCTCCTTGACCGTGCGCCGGGCCGCGGACTTGCTGGCCACCAGGCCGACCTCCGCGAAGAGGTCCACCACCGGGCCGAGCTCGGCGACCTCGACGCGCGGCAGCTCCGAGAGCGCAGCGCCCAGCGTCGCCTCGTCCAGCTCGCCCAGGTCGCCCTGGCCGAAGAGCGCCTTGGACGCGGCGATGACCGCGGCGCACTGGTCGGCGCCGTGCACCAGCGCCGTCAGCTCCTCGGCGAGCGCGCGCTGTGCGGCGCGCGCCTGCGGACGCTCCTCGGTCTGCTTCTCGATCTCCTCGAGCTCCTCGCGGGGCTTGAAGGACAGGATCCGCATGTACGTCGAGATGTCCCGGTCGTCCACGTTCAGCCAGAACTGGTAGAACGCGTACGGCGTCGTCATCTCCGGGTCGAGCCAGACGGCGCCGCCCTCGGTCTTGCCGAACTTGGTGCCGTCCGCCTTGACCATCAGCGGCGTGCCCATGGCGTGCACCGTGGCGTCCGGCTCCAGGCGGTGGATCAGGTCGATGCCCGCCGTGAGGTTGCCCCACTGGTCGCTGCCGCCGGTCTGCAGCGTGCAGCCGTACCGCCGGTAGAGCTCCAGGAAGTCCATGCCCTGCAGGAGCTGGTAGCTGAACTCCGTGTAGGAGATGCCCTCCTGGGACTCCAGGCGACGGGCGACCGATTCCTTGGTGAGCATCTTGTTCACCCGGAAGTGCTTGCCGATGTCGCGCAGGAACTCGATGGCGGAGAGGCCCGCCGTCCAGTCCAGGTTGTTGACCATCGTCGCGGCGTTCTCGCCCTCGAAGGACAGGAACGGCTCGATCTGGGTGCGCAGCCTGCCCACCCAGTTCGCGACCGTCTCGGGGTCGTTCAGGGTGCGCTCGGCGGTCGGCCGGGGGTCACCGATCTGCCCCGTCGCGCCGCCGACCAGGGCGAGCGGACGGTGCCCCGCCTGCTGGAGCCGGCGCAGGGTGAGGACCTGCACGAGGTGGCCCACGTGCAGGCTCGCCGCGGTCGGGTCGAAGCCGCAATAGAACGTGACGGGACCGTCCGCGAGCGACTTGCGCAGTGCATCTTCGTCAGTGGACAGGGAGAAAAGCCCCCGCCACTTCAGCTCGTCGACGATGTCCGTCACGGTCCTGTGTCTCCTTGAAAGGTTCGAATGGGTACGCGTCACTCTTACGCGTCAGTCTATGGGCGTCACACGCCCTGGCTGACCGAGCTCATGTTGAAGTCGGGGATGCGCAGGGCGGGCATCGCAGCCCTAGTGAACCAGTCGCCCCACTCCCTGGGCAGCGTCTTTTCCGTGCGCCCGGCCTCGGCGGCCCGCGACAACAGGTCCACAGGAGACTCGTTGAACCGGAAGTTGTTCACCTCGCCCACGACCTCGCCGTTCTCGACGAGATAGACGCCGTCCCGGGTGAGCCCGGTGAGGAGCAGCGTCGCCGGGTCGACCTCGCGGATGTACCAGAGGCAGGTGAGCAGCAGGCCCCGCTCGGTGCTCGCGACCATCTCCTGGAGCGAGCGGTCGGAGCCGCCGTCGAGGACGAGGTTGTCGATGGCCGGGGCGACCGGAAGCCCGGTCAGGGCCGCACTGTGCCGGGTGCTCGTCAGATGCGTCAGCTCGCCCGCGCGCACCCAGTCGGTGGCGGCCAGCGGAAGCCCGTTGTCGAAGACCGACGAGTCGCCGCCGGACGCGTGCGCGAGCACGAACGGGGCGGACTCCAGGCCCGGCTCGTTCGGGTCGCTGCGCAGGGTCAGCGGCAGCTCGGCAAGACGGTCGCCGACGCGGGTGCCGCCGCCCGGCTTGGAGAACACCGTGCGGCCCTCGGCCGCGTCCCGGGCCGATGCCGACCACAGCTGGTAGATCAGCAGGTCGGCGACGGCGGTCGGCGGAAGCAGCGTCTCGTACCGGCCCGCCGGCAGATCGATGTGCCGCTGGGCCCACCCCAGGCGCTGCGCCAGCTCCGCGTCGAGCGCTGCAGGATCGACGTCCTTGAAGTCCCGGGTGGCCCGCCCGGCCCACGCCGACTTCGTCCGGTCCGGGCTCTTGGCGTTGAGTTCCAGCGTCCCGTTGGGCTGGTCGTGCCGCAGCCGCAGCCCCGTCGACGTACCGAGATAGCTCGATACGAGCTCGTGGTTCGCGAAGCCGTACAGCTCGCGCCCGCCCGCGCGGGCCCGTGCGAAGGCCTCGCCGAGCGCGGGGGCGAAGTCGGCGAAGACCGCGGACGAGGTCTCGGCGGGGGCATCCCTGAAGTCCGCGGACTCCTCGCCACCGGTCACCAGCGGCTGCGCGTCCTCGGCGGGCCCGGCCCCGCGTGCGGCATGCTCGGCGGCGCGCACCAGCGGCTCCAGATCGTCCGCGGTGACGGCCGAGCGTGAGACGACTCCGGACGCGGTGCCTTCCTTGCCGTCGACGGTCGCGATGACGGTGAGGGTGCGGCCGCGGGTGACGCCGTTGGTGGTCAGGGCGTTGCCCGCCCAGCGCAGATTCGCCGTCGACTCCTCGTCGGCGATCACGACGCAGCCGTCGGCGGTGGACAGTTCGAGGGCGCGCTCGACGATCTCGTGCGGCTTGGTGCTGCGACTCGACGAGCTCATCGCCCCGCCTCCTGGGTGGTGTTGAGGATGTTCACGCCCCGGAACAGGGCGGACGGGCAGCCGTGCGAGACCGCGGCGACCTGTCCCGGCTGGGCCTTGCCGCAGTTGAACGCGCCCCCGAGTACATAGGTCTGCGGACCGCCGACCGCGGCCATCGAACCCCAGAAGTCGGTGGTCGTCGCCTGGTACGCGACATCGCGCAACTGGCCGGTGATACGGCCGTTCTCGATGCGATAGAAGCGTTGCCCGGTGAACTGGAAGTTATACCTTTGCATGTCAATTGACCATGAACGGTCACCAACGACGTAAATACCCCGGTCGACCCCCGCGATCAGGTCCTCGGTCGAGAGCCCGCCCGGATCCGGCTGCAGCGACACGTTCGCCATCCGCTGCACCGGCACATGCCCGGGGGAGTCCGCGTAGGCGCAGCCGTTGGAGCGCTCGAAGCCGGTGAGCTTCGCGATGCGGCGGTCCAGCTGGTAGCCGACCAGCGTGCCGTCCTTCACCAGGTCCCAGGACTGCGCGGCCACGCCCTCGTCGTCGTACCCGATGGTGGCCAGGCCGTGCTCGGCGGTCCTGTCGCCCGTCACGTTCATCAGCGACGAGCCGTAGGCGAGCTTGCCGAGCTGGTCGAAGGTGGCGAAGGAGGTGCCCGCGTACGCCGCCTCGTAGCCGAGCGCGCGGTCCAGCTCGGTGGCGTGGCCGATGGACTCGTGGATCGTCAGCCAGAGGTTCGACGGGTCGACGATCAGGTCGTACGAGCCCGCCTGCACGCTCGGCGCCCGCATCTTCTCGGCGAGGTGCTCCGGGATGCGCGCGAGCTCCGCGTCCCAGTCCCAGCCGGTCCCGGTCAGGTACTCCCAGCCGCGGCCGGCCGGCGGCGCGATCGTCCGCATCGAGTCGAACTCGCCGCTCGTCTCGTCCACGGCGACCGCGGTCAACTGCGGGTGCAGGCGCACCCGCTGCTGCGTGGTCACCGTCCCCGCCGTGTCCGCGTAGAACTTGTTCTCATGCACAGTGAGCAGCGACGCGTCGACGTGCGAGACCCCGTCGGCGGCGAGCAGCCGCGAGCTCCACTCGGCGAGCAGCCCGCTCTTCTCCTCGTCCGGCACGGAGAAGGGGTCGATCTCGTACGAGGAGATCCACGTCTTGTCCGCGTGCACCGGCTCACCCGCGAGCTCCACCCGCTCGTCGGAGCCCGCCGCCTTGATCACCTGGGCCGACAGCTTCGCCATCGCCACGGCCTGGGAGGCGACCTTCGCCGCCGCGTCCATCGTCAGATCGACGCCCGAGGCGAACCCCCAGGTCCCGCCGTGCACCACACGGACCGCGTAACCGAGGTCCGTGGTGTCCGAGGAGCCGGACGGCTTGGCGTCCCGCAGCCGCCAGGACGCGCTGCGCACCCGCTCCAGGCGGAAGTCCGCGTGGTCGGCGCCCAGGGCACGCGCGCGGGCCAGCGCGGCGTCCGCGAGGGCCCGCAGCGGCAGCGCCGTGAAGGCTGCATCGATGGAATGAGGCACGGAATGTCTCCCTGCTGTCGGCACCGGTCAGGTCCGATCATGTCGCGCGTGTGGGCCCGTGGGCCACAGTTTTCTGTAGGGATCCGACAGCGAGTCCCCTACGCCACTGTCGGTCGCCGATTCTCCGTATGGAGCACCGTACCGATAGGTTTTCGAGGTACCAGACAGCTATCGAAAGGGTGATCCGTTGAGCCGCTCGGTTCTCGTCACCGGAGGAAACCGGGGCATCGGCCTCGCCATCGCCCGCGCCTTCGCCGACGCCGGTGACAAGGTCGCGATCACCTGCCGCTCGGGTGAGCCGCCCCAGGCACTCGCGGAGCTCGGTGTTCTCGCCGTCAAGTGCGACATCACCGACGCGGAGCAGGTGGAGCAGGCCTACAAGGAGATCGAGGAGAAGCACGGTCCGGTGGAGGTCCTGGTCGCCAACGCCGGGATCACCAAGGACACGCTCCTCATGCGCATGTCCGAGGAGGACTTCACGTCCGTACTCGACACCAACCTCACCGGCACCTTCCGTGTCGTGAAGCGCGCCAACCGCGGCATGCTGCGCGCCAAGAAGGGCCGTGTCGTCCTGATCTCCTCGGTCGTCGGCCTGATGGGCGGCCCCGGGCAGGCGAACTACGCCGCCTCGAAGGCCGGTCTGGTCGGCTTCGCGCGCTCGCTCGCCCGCGAGCTCGGGTCGCGCAATCTCACTTTCAACGTCGTGGCGCCCGGGTTTGTCGACACCGACATGACCAAGGCGCTGACGGACGAGCAGCGCGCGAGCATCATGGCGCAGGTGCCGCTCGGCCGTTACGCGCAGCCCGAGGAAATCGCCTCCGCGGTGAAGTTCCTCGCCTCGGACGACGCCTCGTACATCACTGGAGCCGTCATCCCCGTTGACGGCGGATTGGGCATGGGTCACTGATCACCATGAGCGGAATTCTCGACGGCAAGAAGATCCTGATCACGGGCGTTCTGATGGAGTCCTCCATCGCGTTCCACGCGGCCAAGGTCGCGCAGGAGCAGGGCGCCGAGGTCATCCTCACCGCTTTCCCGCGCCCCACGCTCACCGAGCGCATCGCCAAGAAGCTGCCCAAGCCGGCCAAGGTCATCGAGCTCGACGTGACCAACCAGGAGCACCTGGACCGCCTGGAGGGCGTCGTCCGCGAGGAGCTCGGCAGCCTGGACGGAGTCGTCCACTCCATCGGCTTCGCGCCGCAGGACGCGCTCGGCGGCAACTTCCTGAACACGCCCTTCGAGTCCGTCTCGACGGCCATGCACGTCTCGGCGTTCTCCCTGAAGTCGCTCGCCATGGCGTGCCGCCCGCTGATGAACGACGGCGCCTCGATCGTCGGCCTCACCTTCGACGCGCAGTTCGCCTGGCCGCAGTACGACTGGATGGGCCCGGCCAAGGCCGCCCTCGAGGCCACCTCGCGCTACCTCGGGCGTGACCTCGGCAAGGACAACATCCGCTGCAACCTCATCTCGGCGGGCCCGATCGGCTCGATGGCCGCGAAGTCCATTCCGGGCTTCGGCGAGCTGGCCGAGGTGTGGAACACCCGCTCCCCGCTGGCGTGGGACATGGCCGACCCGGAGCCCGCGGGCCGCGGCATCGTCGCGCTGCTCTCGGACTTCTTCCCGAAGACCACGGGCGAGATCATCCACGTCGACGGCGGCGTGCACATGATGGGTGCCTGACCTTCTGATCAGGTCTTTCGTACGTTTTCGACGCCCCGTTTCCCGCTTTGTGCGGGGAGCGGGGCGTCGCCCGTTCGGCCCACCGGCCGGGCGGCGGCCGGGCACAGCGGCGCACCCTGAAGTGTGCGCCCGTCACCTCCTGCGGTGCTCGCCGCTCTCACCCTGCTGATCGCCCTGCCGTACGGCGCCGCGTCGCATGCCGTCGGAGAGGCGAAGCGCCCCCACGCGCGCGTGCAGGCGGTCGAGCCCCGGCCGTTCGGCGCGGAGTGCCGCACCAGCGTCGAGGGTTCGGACGCCGTCGCGTACTGCCACAACCCGTACCCCGAGACCGACCGGATCCGGCTGCACGTGGAGTGCGACCGGTGGTGGGACATCGACAGCGACGGCGTCCTGGTCGAGGCGGGGCCCGCCATGACCGTGCGGCTCACCGGCCGGTGCTGGAAGGAGATCCGGTCGGTCTGGGTCAGCCACCAGAGGTGAGGGCCAGGGGCAGGCTCAGGCGGGGTCGCGGGGGGTGTTCAACCGCTCCGGGCGGCACATGAACGGGTAGCCGGCGGCCTCCTTCGCCGCGGCCTCCTCGTCGTGCTCGCGGATCGCCTCGACGAGCCGGGCGTGGTCCATGTGGCTCTCGGGGGTCAGCTCCTTGCCGACGTCCTCGCGCAGCCAGTCCCGCAGGACCTCGCCCAGGTCCGCGTACATCGCCATCATCACGTCGTTGTGGGACGCGGCCACGACGGCCAGGTGGAAGGTCGCGTCGGCCGTCACGAACGCCTCCGCGTCGCCGGACGCCCAGGCCTGCTCACGGCGCTCAAGGAGGGCGTCGAGCTGCTTGAGGTCGCGCTCCGTGCGCCGCTGCGCGGCCAGCCTCGCCGCGCTCGACTCCAGGGTGCTGCGCAGCTCCGCGATGTGCCGGGGCTCCGCGTCGGCGAACCTGCGCTGCATGACGCCGGCGAGCTCGCTCGTCGCGACCACGTAGGTGCCCGAGCCCTGCCGGATGTCGAGGAGGCCGTTGTGCGCGAGGGCGCGGACGGCCTCCCGGACGGTGTTGCGGGCCACGCCCAGCTGCTCGACCAGTTCGGGCTCGGTGGGGATGCGGGAGCCCACCGGCCACTCTCCGGAGGAGATCTGATTGCGCAGCTCGGCGATGACCTGCTCGGAGAGCGCTGAGCGGCGAGGGGTGGTCAGCGGCATGACGTTCCTTCGTACGCGGGATGACGGGTGGGCCGGGGGCTGACATTACGGGTGCTGTGACGGAATCGGATTGGACAGCCAATCATCCCATGATTCTATGATGGCCTCATGGCTAGTGAGGAATCCACGACGATGACACCTGCGCCGACCCGGCCGCAGGCACCGGTACGCACCGACGCGGCAGACGGGACGGCAGAGAAAAAGCCCCCCACGCGCGCGTGGGCGACGCGTCTCGTCGTCGTCGGCATCGTCCTCGCGGCGCTCAACCTCCGCCCGGCCATCACCAGCCTCGGCTCCCTCCTGGAAGAGGTGCGCGACGGGCTCGGCATGAGCGGCACCCTCGCTGGCCTGCTCACCTCCGTCCCGCCGCTCTGCTTCGCGATCTTCGGCGTGATGGCCCCGCGCCTGGCCCGCCGCTTCGGCCCCGGCGCGGTGGTGTGCGCGGGCATGGTCGCGATCGCGTCCGGCCTCGCGATCCGCCCCTTCCTGGGCGGCACGGCCGGCTTCCTCGCCGCGACCGCGCTCGCCCTCATGGGCATCGCGGTCAGCAACGTCCTGATGCCGGTGATCGTCAAGCGCTGGTTCCCCGAGAAGGTCGGCTCGATGACCGGCCTGTACTCGATGGCGCTCGCACTCGGTACGTCGATGGCGGCCGCCGTCACGGTGCCCATGACCGATGCGCTGGGCGGCAGTTGGCGGACCGGGCTCGCCGTGTGGGCGGTGCTCGCGGTCGTCGCCGTCGTGCCGTGGGTGGCGCTCGTGCGCGACCGGGGCGCGGGCGCTTCCGCCTCGGCCTCCGCTTCGGCCGCTGCCTCCGCCGAGCACGTCTCGGCCGCCGTGCAGCGCGAGGACGCCGGTCTGCGCATCACCCGGAGCCGTACGGCTTGGGCGCTCGCCTGCTTCTTCGGACTCCAGGCCACCGCCGCGTACATCACGATGGGCTGGATGCCGCAGATCTTCCGTGACGCGGGCGTTCCGGCCGGGGAGGCGGGCGTGCTGCTCGCCGTCACCATGGCGATGGGCGTGCCGCTGGCCTTCGTCATCCCCCGGGTCGCGACGCGGCTGCCCAACCAGGGCCCCGTGGTGATGGTGCTCGGCGCGTGCGGTCTCGCCGGGTACGCGGGTCTCTACCTCGCCCCGGCGGGCGGCGCATGGGTCTGGGCGCTGCTGCTCGGCGTGTCCAACTGCGCCTTCCCGCTGGCCCTGACCATGGTCGGGATGCGGGCCAAGAGCAGCGTGGGCGTCGCCAAGCTCTCCGCGTTCGCCCAGAGCACGGGCTATCTGATCTCCATCCCGGGTCCGCTCCTGGTGGGCGTCCTCTACCAGCACAGCGGCGGCTGGGAGCTGCCGATCGTGCTCATGGCCGCCCTGATGGTGCCCCAGATCGTGGTGGGCATCCTGGCGGGCCGCAACCGCACGGTCGAGGACGAGGCAGCCGCGGCGGCCTGATCCGGAGAGGGGCGGTGCGACCCCGCCGACGTCCGGCCGGACAAAGGGTGCGAGACTCGTCGTATGCCAGTGCTTGACCCGAACCCCCAGAACGGCCAGAAGAAACTGCTCATCGTGCTCGGCGCGATGCTGGCCATCACCGTGATCATCGGGATCGTCGCCTCCGTCGCCTCGCCGTGAACTGCCCCCGGCGGGGCGGATGGTGGGGCTAGCCCCACCATCCCCTAGGGGGTCAGTGTCAGGGTCAAGTGGGTGGATCACCGGATGTGCTGAGGGTCGCCGAGTCCGTAGTTTCGAGATGTGGCCGCGAAGACGCGGCACGGAGCACTCGAAGACCACGGAGGCGGCATGTCGGCCCGCTCGCACACCCGGCGCGAACTGGGAGCCCCCAAGGACTCAGCGAGCGTGGAGATCCAGCTTCCCTGGTGGGCCATCGCCCTCCCGGCCATCGCCTTCGCGGCACTGCTCCTGCTGATACTGAACCCGGCCGACGCGCACGCGGCGAGCGGCGACCCGGTGGTCACCCATCTGCTCGAGCGCGTCCAGGAGACGTTCTTCGGCGCGACGTCGTGACCCGCCCCCGGCAGGCGCCGTCACCCGTGCCGGGGGACCGCGTCAACTCCCTGCGCCCGGCCGCGCGTTTCATGCGAAGCTGGGATGCATGAGCGTCGCAGAACCCCGCAGGATTGTCCTTTTCCGGCATGCGAAGGCCGATTGGCCGCAGGTGTCCGACCACGACCGGCCGCTCGCGGAGCGAGGCCGCAAGGATGCCCCCGTCGCCGGGCGCAAGCTCGCCGACAGCGGCATCCCGTTCGATCTGGCCCTCTGCTCGACCGCGGCCAGGACCCGCGAGACATGGAAGCTCGCCGTCCACGAGCTGCCCCATAGGCCCAAGACGGTCTACGAAGACCGGCTGTACGAGGCCTCTCCGGGCGAGCTGATCGCCGTGCTGAACGAAACCCCGGACGACGTGCAGAATGTCGTCCTGATCGGCCACAACCCCGGCGTCCAGGGCCTCGCCGACATCCTCGCCGGGGATGCCGAGGGCGACGCGCGTACGCGGATGGACCGCCGCGGCTTCCCGACGTCGGCCTACGCCGTCCTGACGTACACCGGCTCGTGGAAGGCTCTGGAGCCGGGGGTCGGCACGCTCGTCGACTACTGGGCGCCTTCCGAGTGACCCTCACTCTCCGTACGAAGAAGGGCCCGGTACCGCAGCGGTACGGGGCCCTTCGTCGTACGTGAGGTGCGGGCGCCGTCAGTCGGCGTGCGTGTCCGCCGCCTCCACCTCTTCGCGGGTGACGCCGAGGAGATAGAGCACCGTGTCGAGGAAGGGGACGTTCACCGCGGTGTGCGCGGCCTCGCGGACGACGGGCTTGGCGTTGAAGGCGACGCCGAGACCGGCCGCGTTCAGCATGTCGAGGTCGTTGGCGCCGTCGCCGATCGCGACGGTCTGCTCCAGCGGGACCCCGGCTTCCATGGCGAAGCGGCGAAGGAGCCGGGCCTTGCCCGCGCGGTCCACGATCTCCCCGGTCACCTTGCCGGTGAGCTTGCCGTCGACGATCTCCAGCGTGTTGGCCTGCGCGAAGTCGAGGCCGAGACGTTCCTTCAGATCATCCGTGACTTGGGTGAACCCGCCCGATACGACGCCCACTTGGTAGCCGAGGCGCTTCAGCGTACGGATGAGGGTGCGGGCGCCGGGGGTGAGGCGGACCTCGGAGCGGACCTTGTCGACGACCGAGGCGTCGAGCCCGGCGAGCAGCTCCACGCGGGCGTGCAGCGACTGCTCGAAGTCCAGCTCCCCGGCCATCGCGGCGGCAGTCACCTCGGCGACCTTGTCCTCGCAGCCCGCGTGCGCCGCGAAGAGCTCGATCACCTCGTCCTGGATGAGGGTCGAGTCGACGTCCATCACGACCAGCCGCTGGGCGCGGCGGTGCAGGCCCGCGGCCACGACGGCGACGTCCACGCCCAGCTTCGCCGCCGCCAGGGCGAGGGCGGTGCGCAGCGGTTCGGTCTCCGTGCCGGACACGGCGAACTCCACTGCGGTGACCGGGTACTTGGCGAGCCGGAAGATGCGGTCGATGTTGCCGCCGGTCGCGGTGATGCTGGCGGCGATCTCGGCGGTCGACTCCGCCGTGAGGGGGTGCCCGAGCACCGTCACGTGGGAACGGCCGAGGCCGCGCGGGCGGTTGTCGCCGATGCCCGAGATGATCTCGGCCTGCATCTTCAGGGAGTCGGCCCAGCTGTGCACGGTGGACCGCAGGTCGCCTTCCAGGCCGGGCGGCGGCGCGGTCACGAGCGCGCACAGCACTATGCGGCCGCGGGTGACGACCTGCTCGATGTCGACGACGTCGACGGAGTAGGCGGCGAGGGTGTCGAAGAGGCCGGCGGTGATGCCTGGGCGGTCCTTGCCGAAGATCTTGACGAGGAGCGTCGGGGTGTCGGCGGGAGAGGTCTCTTGGGGCTGCGAAGCGCTCATGGTGTTCCCACCGTATCCGCAGGCCGCGGCCGGCTGCGGGGGTGGTCCGCGTGCCGGACGTTCCGGCTGCGGGTGGGCGGGGTGACCTGTCCCGCCGCTTCGCGACGGATCTTTCCCGCCCACCCACCCGATTACCCCGCGGCGCGGGGTGGGCGGGCCATCGCCCCAGGTGGGCGGGTGTTCCGCCCGTCCGCGTCGTGCGTGGGCATCCCGCCCGTCCCCGTTGTGGGCAGGCGTTCCGCACGGCGGAACGGGTGGGCACAACGCACCGCCGCCGGGTGCCGTCTACCCCCTTCGTGGACCCGGCGGCGGAGGAGGAGGCGGTGGAGGCGGCGGCCAGTCTCCGTCGCCCGAGGAGCGGGACCGCTTCGGCTTCGGAGGCGGAGGCGGGGTGATCGGCCCCACCACCGTCGGCGCGCTGTAGACATCCTTCGGCGGCCGCAGGTACGGATTGGTGTCCGGATTCGGGGGCCGGTGCGGCGCGCCAGGGCTGTACGGCCCCGAAGCCCCAGCCCCAGCCAACGCTTCGGACGTCGCCCCGGCAGCAACCCCTTCGGCCAGAGGAGACACCCGCCCACCCGCAGCCCCCGAGGCCACGGCAAGTAGCGCCCCCACCGCCCCCGCCCCTGCACCCCACGCCACCCCGAGCAGCAACGCCGCCCCCAGCTGCCCATGCAGCTCGATCCCCGCCCCGAACGCGTCGAAGCCGAGCACGGAGAGCGAGGCATCGGCGGACACCCCGGTCAGCCACACCATCAGCGGGAGCGCCACCGCCGTCACGACCCCCAGCCGCACCGCACATCCCGCGGCGAACCGCAGAGCGCCCACCTCGCCACGTACGAAGGGCGAACGCACGGCGGCAAGCACCCCCGCGAACAGCATCATCAGCGCCGCCGCAACCCCGAGCAGCCACACCCGCCCGTCAAGCTCGGCAAGCCGCCCCAGCGTCACCGCCTCGTTCCCCGAGGCCCCCGACCCCGCGAGGAGATCGTCCAGCGGGTCGGGCAGCAGCTTCGCCAGCTCACCCGTGGCCTCGCCGTCCCACGGCACGAAGAGCCCGATGGGCACCCCGAGCCACACCCCGTTCGGCGCCCCGAGCAGCGCGGCCCCCGCGATCCGCTTCGGATGGGCGTCGCCGACCATCGCGTACAGGGCCGCCGCAAGCCCGGCGAGCACCGCCACGAGCACCACCGTGACAAGCGCGGACACGGCAGGCCGCACCACCCGGTGCACGACGTCCCACCCGCGCGGCAGCGGCGTGCGCCGCGAGGCGAGCAGCGCGATCAGGAGCACACCGATCACCCACACCGCTCCCCCGAGCAGCGTCGGTCCGGTGTCCACGGTGAAGCCGACGGCCGCCTTCGCCTGGGCGAGATCGCCGAGCCGGTCGGGCAGCAGACCGCCGATGTCGCCGAGACCGTCGGGCAGTTTGTCGGTGATGTCGTCGGGGAGTTGATCGATCCCTTTATCGATTCCCTTGTCGATGCCCAGCTGCTCGCCGTCGATCGTGATGATGTCGTGACCGGCCCAGGCGAGCCCGGCGAGCATCGCGAGGAACAGGGCGACCACCGAGCCCACGCGCGCGGCCAGTTCGGCGGGCGTGATGGTGACTCCCGCCGTGCGTAAGGAACGTAGGAAGAAGTACGCCAGGAGAAGCGCGCCCGCGAGCCCGACGCCCAGTGGTGTGATGTCGATCGCGGTGGTCGCCTCCGCGCCTTCGAGGCCGAACGCCGACACATCGCCGGACGGCGTGACCGAACCACCCGCGCCAAGGGCCACCACCGCCGCCGTCATCGGCCCGAGCGACGCGACGGCGTCCGCGCCGAGCAGATGGAGCCCCAAGGCCGCCGTGCCGGCCATGCCGATCAGGGCCCAGCTGACCGCGGCGATCGCGGAGAGCAGCACGTCGCCCCACCGCACACCCCGCCCGTCGACTCCTTTGGCGCCGGTCTCCATCAGGCCCCCCTGACTTGCGCAGCCTCACACGGCCTCACACGGCATTGCCCCCTTCGTGCGAGATGTGCGCAATGCGCATGATCCGTATGCACTGATGGGCTGTTACTACTCTCCGGGCGGATTTCTGCCCCGTCAACGGGGCAACCACAGGGGCCCGTACGCAGTCTTCACAAGGCCCGACTTTCGGTCAGAGGCCTCCGCCTGAAATAGTTCCTCCCGATGTTCGACATCCCTAGACTCCCCATCGATGGGGGCTAGCTCGGGGGACAACTCAGTGGGGCTGGAGTGCCGGAACTCGTACTGGAATTGAATGGAAGGACCTGGACGCTCGATCCGTCCAGGTCGTACACCCTCGGACGTGATCCGCAGGGAGATCTCTCGCTTGACGACGCCAGAGTGTCCTGGCGTCATGCCACGATCAGCTGGAGCGGCCGCAGTTGGGTCATTGAGGACCACGGCAGCACCAACGGCACCTTTGTGCAGGGCCAGCGGATCCACCAGATGGAAATCGGCCCGGGCTCGGCCGTGCACCTCGGCAACGCGACCGACGGTCCGCGGCTCAACGTGTCCGGCAGCGCGTCGGGCGCAGCCGCTGCCGCCGTTTCCGCACCGCAGCAGCACGCCCAGCAGCAGGCCGCGCCACAGCAGGCGCCCCAGCACGAGGCGCCCGGCTGGGCCGCCCAGCAGCAGGCACCGCACCAGCAGGCACCCCAGCAGCAGGGCTGGCAGCAACAGCAGCCTCAGCAGCAGCAGGGCTGGCAGCAACAGCAGCCTCAGCAGCACCAGCCGCAGCAGCAGCCGCACGTGCCCCCGCAGCAGGGTGGCTACGCGCAGCAGCCCCCCGGTTCCGGCGGCGTCGCGGGGGCCCCGCCGGTCTACGGCGACCGCAGCCCGACGACGTTCCACCAGCTCTCGCTCGGCCGCAAGATGCGCATCGGTCGTGCCCTGGAGAACGAGCTGGTCGTCTCCGACCTGCAGGTCTCGCGGCACCACGCCGAGTTCACGGCCACTCCGGACGGCCGCTTCGAGATCCACGATCTCGGCTCGCACAACGGCACGTACGTCAACGGCCAGCCGGTCGCGAAGTCGGGTTCGGCCCTCATCGGCCCGAACGACATCGTCAGCGTCGGTCACTCGACCTTCCGCCTCGTCGGCGACCGGCTCGAGGAGTTCGTCGACACCGGTGAGGTCTCCTTCTCCGCCCGCCACCTGACGGTGACGGTCGACGGCGGCAAGCAGATCCTCAAGGACGTCTCCTTCGGCGTCCCGGAGAAGTCGCTCATCGCGGTCATCGGCCCCTCCGGCTCCGGCAAGTCCACCCTGCTCAAGGCGCTCACCGGCTACCGGCCCGCCAACCAGGGCGATGTCCTCTACGACAACCGGAACCTCTACAAGCAGTTCGCCGAGCTGCGCCAGCGCATCGGTCTGGTCCCGCAGGACGACATCCTGCACAAGGAGCTGACCGTCAAGAAGGCCCTCAAGTACGCGGCCAAGCTCCGCTTCCCCGGTGACACCGCGGAGGCCGAGCGCGAGGCCCGTATCAACGAGGTCCTGCGCGAGCTCAAGCTGGACATCCACAAGGAGAAGAAGGTCACCTCCCTCTCCGGTGGCCAGCGCAAGCGCGTCTCGGTGGCCCTCGAGCTGCTCACCAAGCCGTCGCTGATCTTCCTGGACGAGCCGACCTCCGGCCTCGACCCGGGCATGGACCGCGACGTCATGCAGCTCCTGCGCGGCCTCGCCGACGACGGCCGTACGGTCCTCGTCGTCACGCACTCGGTCGCCGAGCTGGCGATCTGCGACAAGCTCCTGGTGATGGCGCCGGGCGGTTCGGTCGCCTACTTCGGTCCGCCGGAGGAAGCGCTCAACTTCTTCGGCTACACCACCTGGGCCGACGTCTTCTCGGCGTTCGAGAACTACCGCGACTACGACTGGGCGGGCCGCTGGAAGGGCTCGCAGCACTACCAGATGTACGCCGCGGACATCGACGCCGTCGCCGCACAGTCCGTACAGATGCCGCCGCCGCAGGCCGTCCGGCCGCCCAAGCCGCAGGGCTGGGGCTCGCAGCTGTGGACGCTGATCCGCCGCTACTCCTCGGTGATCGCCTCCGACAAGGGCTTCCTCGGCCTGATGGTGATCCTGCCCGCGGTCCTCGGCATCGTCAGTGTCGTCATCCCGGCCGACTTCGGGCTCGGCCCGCCCAAGCCGCCGTCGAAGTTCAACGGCGACGCGGGCACGATCATGCTGATCCTCGCGGTCGGCATGTGCTTCTCGGGCGCGGCCAACTCCGTACGTGAGCTGATCAAGGAACGGGTCATCTACGAACGGGAACGGGCCACCGGCCTGTCCCGCTCGGCGTACCTGATGTCCAAGGTCATCGTGCTCGGCGTGATCACGGCCTTCCAGGGCGTCATCATCTGCGGCATCGGCTTCGCGACGCGCGACATGCCGGAAGAGGGCCTGATCATGCCCCCGGCCGTCGAGATCTGCCTGGTCATCATCGCCCTCGGCTTCACCTCGATGATGTTCGGCCTGGTCATCTCCTCGCTGGTGAAGACCGCCGAGAAGACCATGCCGCTCCTGGTGATGTTCGCGATTGTCCAGGTCGTCTTCACCGGCGTGCTCTTCCAGGTCTACGGCTCGCCGGGCCTGGAGCAGTTCGCCTGGCTGATGCCGTCCCGCTGGGCCATCGCCGGCGCTGGCTCCACGCTGGACCTCGCGCACCTGATGCCGCCGTGGGACCCGAAGAACCCCACCGATCTCGACCCGCTGTGGGAGCACTCGGCCGGGCAGTGGGGTCTGAACATCACGATCCTGCTCCTGATCGGCATCGCCTGCGGCTTCGCGGTCGCGCGACTGCTGCGCCGCCACGAGCCGGAGGTCATGCGCAAGTAAGCGCGTGACTCCCGGGCATACGGAGAAGGGCGGCACCCCCCGGGGGGTGCCGCCCTTCGGCGTCCGTGGGCCTCGCCTTGGCGGCTGAAGAGGTCCGTTGATCAGGCGATCAAGGCTCAGTAGGCGCCGTTCACGTTGTCCATCGAGCCGTACTTGTCGGCCGCGTAGTTGGCCGCGGCCGTGATGTTGGCGACCGGGTCGTAGATGTTCGTGGACGTGCCCGAGACGTGGTACGCGTCGAACGTCGGCTGGATGACCTGGAGCAGGCCGATCGACGGGGTGCCGTTGATCGCGTTGATGTCCCAGCCGTTGACGGCGTTCGGGTTGCCCGTGGACTCACGCATGATGTTGCGGTGCAGGCCCTCGTAGGAACCGGGTATGCCCTTGGACTTCATGATGTCCAGGGACTGGCGGATCCAGCCGTCGAGGTTGTTGGCGTAGACCGGCTTGCGCGCGGCGGCACGGCTCGCGGCTTCCTTGGCCTTGCGCTCGTCCTCGGCCTTCTTCTTGGCCGCGGCCTCTTCGGCCGCCTTCTTCTTCGCGGCGGCGTCGGCGTCGGCCTTCTGCTTCGCCGTGACGGCGTCCTTGGCCTGCTTGTCGGCGGCGGTGTGCTGCTTGATGACACCGGCCTCGACGGCCTGCTGGGCGTCGACGTTCTGCTTGAAGGCCACCGGGGCAGCCGTCACGTTCTGGGTTCCGGCTTCGGCGCTGCCCGGCACGAGGGAGAAGGCGAGGGCGGCGGCGCCGAGCGTGGCGACACCGGCGATCGAGAACTTCTGGATCTTGGTCAGCGCGGGGCGACTATGACCAGGGGTGTTGTGCTGGGGCATGACAGATGGACCTCTTCAAATCGCGGAGGTCGCTCTGGTCCGGTGGGGACATTGCTTCTCCGGCACAAACGCCGCGGTGCGAGACCGCGGCGCCGAGCGACGGGAGCAATTCTTAGCGGCCGCAAAATTCTGTGGCAAAGCAGTGACGTACGATGCCGGGTAGTGGATCAGGGGGTGCGCCGACGGCCCTGGCGACCATGTACCCCGTGTCCCTAAAGGTCCCTCTTATCCACTAGGAACCTTCGTACGTGACGTGCGTCCTATGCGCGGCCTCACATCGGGCACGTAACGGTCTTACCAACAGTTGCCGGAGCAACTCTCAGCGTGAGGGCCGTCCTCCCGGAGGAGGAGATGGACGTCGCCGAACTCGTGCCAGAGGTAGAGACGGCGTACCGCCTCGGTGTATCCCCGCTCCACGGCGGCCCGGCCGGCGACCGCCTCCAGCATCAGCAGATGCGAGGCCTCCGGCTCGTGCAGCCCGGTGAGCAGGCCGTCCACCACGCGTACGCCGCGCTCCGGTGTCACCACGAGCTCCGTGCGCCCCTCGGCGGCCCTGACGGCCCTGACGGCCCCGTCGGGTCCCGTCGCCGACTCGACGGCCCGCACCGCCGTCGTGCCGACCGCGATGACGCGGCCCCCGCCGGCCCTGGCCGCGTTGATGAGCCGCGCCGACGTCTCCGGCACCGCGAAGCGCTCCGGGTACGGCGGCTCGTGCGCCTCGGGCGACGCGACCCCTGTGTGCAGGGTCACCGGGGCGAACTGCACACCCCGGCTCACCAGCCGCGCCACCAGGTGCTCGGTGAAGGGCCGGGCCGCGCTCGGCATCTCGGCGCTGCCCGAGCCGTCGGCCGATGGCAGCGCGAACACCGTCTGGTAGGCGGAGAGCGGCTGGTCCCGCTCCGTATAGGAGTAGCGGATGGGGCGCCCGTGCCGGTGCAGGAGCGTGGGCACGTCACCGGACACCCGCGCCCACCACAGCCGCCCGCTCCCCGCGGCCAGCGGCTCCTCGCAAATGAGGTGTACGTCTCCGGGGAGCTGTACGTATGAATACGCGGGCCCGCCCACGCGTGCGCGCGTAGTGCCCCAATTGTCCGGATCGCGCAACTCGACGGCCCACCGTCCGTCATCGCCCCGCGTCGAGAAATGCACCACCACGCGCGCGTGCCCGAGCTCTCCGTCGACCGCAGCGGGCAGCGTCCGTGACGTGTTCACGATCAGCAGGTCCCCGGCCCGCAGCAGCGCGGGCAGCTCCGCGAACGCGTGGTGCGACACCTCGGTCCCGCGCGACACGAGCAACCGCACCGCGTCCCTGCCCAGACCGGGCCCCCGCTGCTCGGCAGGGACCCTGGCCGCAAGCCCTTCGGGCACCTTCACGGCGAGCGTCATCGGACGTCCGGCGAGGTGAGCAGGGCAGGGGCGGCGTAGCGGCCGCTCGCGGGCCGCTCGTCGAGCAGTCGCAGGAAGGCGGGCACCACCGTCGCGGGCAGCGGCCGGCCCGAGTCGTCGTCCAGGGGGACGGCCGCCCGATAGAGGTCCGTCCGCAGGTCACCGGGGTCCACGGCCCACACCCGGATCCCCGGCTCCTCCACGGCGAGAACCGCCGAGAGCTGATCGAGGGCGGCCTTGGACGCCCCGTAACCGCCCCAGGTCTCGTACGCCTCGGCAGCCGCGTCGGAGCTGACGTTCAGGACCGCACCGCCGGACGCCCGCAGCAGCGGCAGCGCCTCCCCGATCAGCCCCAGTGCCGCCACCACATTGGTCTCGAACGCCTGCCGCAACCCGTCGACGGCGAGCTCCTCCAGGCGCACGAGCGGCTCAGCGCCCAGCGCGCTCGCGTTGTTCACCAGCAGATCCAGACCGCCGAGACCGCGCGCCGCCGCCACCAGGGCGGCCCGGTGCGCGGCATCAGTGACATCCCCGGCGACGGCCTCCACGCGCGTGCCGTGCGCCTCCAGCTCCCGCGCGGACTCCTTGAGCGCCGCGCCCGTTCTGGCGTCGACGACCAGATCCCAGCCCCGCTCGGCGAGCGCCGCCCCCAGCGCACGCCCCAGTCCCTTCGAAGCCCCCGTGATGATCGCTACCGGCATGACATCCGTCCCCTCGGGTCGCCGCGGCGGCCGCTTCTCCAGCGGCTGACCCCACGGTAGGAACGGATCCGCCGCGGGCGCCTCGTGCGCGGGCCGCAACGGCGCAGGGTCCTTGGCCCTACGCCCACGGTCCTAGGCAGGGGCCGCCACAGGTCCGATACGCGCTGTCACACCTCGCCGGTACGGTGAGGCCATGAGTCAAGGTCCAAGGTCCGGCCTGAACGCGGTGAGTTCCGCGCTCCTGGCCATGAGCAGGCAGCTCGAGGTGCGCGACGTCCTTAAGACGATCGTCGCCTCGGCCCGCGAGCTGCTCGACGCCGAGTACGCGGCGCTCGGTGTCCCCGACGACCACGGCGGCTTCGCCCAGTTCGTCGTCGACGGCGTCAGCGATGAGCAGTGGCGGGCCATCGGCCCGCTGCCCCGTCAGCACGGCATCCTGGCCTCGATGCTGCACAAGGCCGAGCCCGAGCGCCTCGGTGACGTGCGCGAGGACCCCCGCTTCGAGGGCTGGCCGTCCGCCCACCCGGAGATGTCCGACTTCCTGGGCCTGCCGATCCGGTACGGGGACGAGACGCTGGGCGCGCTCTTCCTCGCGAACAAGCGGTGCCCCAAGCCGGCGGGCGGCTGCGGCTTCACCGCCGACGACGAGGAGCTCCTTTCGCTCCTGGCCCAGCACGCCGCGATCGCCCTCAACAACGCCCGGCTCTACGAACGAAGCCGCGAGCTGACCATCGCCGAGGAGCGCTCGCGCCTGGCCCATGAACTGCACGACGCCGTGAGCCAGAAGCTGTTCTCGCTGCGCCTGACGGCCCAGGCGGCGGCCGCCCTGGTGGACCGCGACCCCTCACGGGCCAAGGGCGAACTCCAGCAGGTGGCCGTGCTCGCGGCCGAGGCGGCGGACGAACTGCGCGCCGCCGTCGTGGAGTTGCGCCCCGCCGCCCTGGACGAGGACGGCCTGGTGGCCACCCTGCGGACGCACACCCAGGTCCTGGACCGCGCGCACTCCGCCGAAGTCACCTTCGACAGCTGCGGAGTCCGGGCGCTGCCCGCCGCCCAGGAGGAGGCGATGCTGCGGGTCGCCCAGGAGGCCCTGCACAACGCCCTGCGCCACTCGGGGGCGGCCCGCGTCGATGTGACCCTCATCCGGCGCGGCGCGGGCGCGGTGCTGCGCGTCAGTGACGACGGCAGCGGCTTCGACCCGCGCGGAGTCCGGCGCGCGGGGCGGCACTTGGGCCTGGTCTCCATGCGGGACCGGGCCGGCGGGGTCGGCGGACGGCTGACCGTGGAATCGGAGCCCGGAAAGGGCACGACGATCGAGATGGAGGTTCCCGGTGGCTGACGCCGTGTCACGGAAAGCAGGGATCCGGGTGCTGCTGGTCGACGACCACCAGGTCGTCCGCCGCGGTCTGCGTACGTTCCTGGAGGTGCAGGACGACATAGAGGTCGTGGGAGAGGCGTCGGACGGCGCCGAAGGCGTCGCGCAGGCCGAGGAGTTGAAGCCGGACGTCGTCCTCATGGACGTCAAGATGCCCGGCATGGACGGCGTCGAGGCGCTGCGCAAGCTCCGCGAACTGGCCAACCCCGCGCGCGTGCTCATCGTCACCAGTTTCACCGAGCAGCGCACCGTCGTCCCGGCCCTGCGCGCGGGCGCCGCGGGGTACGTCTACAAGGACGTCGACCCGGACGCCCTCGCCGGCGCCATCCGCTCGGTGCACGCGGGGCATGTGCTCCTGCAGCCCGAGGTGGCGGGGGCGCTGCTCTCCCAGGAGGAGGCCAACACCGGGCAGGGGAGAGGCAGTTCGCTCACGGAGCGGGAGCGCGAGGTCCTCGGCCTCATCGCCGACGGCCGCTCGAACCGTGAGATCGCCCGCGCCCTCGTCCTCTCCGAGAAGACCGTCAAGACGCACGTCTCGAACATCCTGATGAAGCTGGACCTCGCCGACCGCACCCAGGCCGCGCTCTGGGCCGTACGACATGGTGTGACCGGCTGATCCACGCTCCGGCGCACAACGTCAACGGTCAGCGCGGACCGTCGCATTCCGGGCTGAGATTCATACCGTCGTGTGGATGTCCCCCGAATGGCGCAACCTACGGTCCGCCCCGCCGTTCTCCAGTGCGTGCTGCGGCGGCTGGCCGCAGCGATCGCTAGGAGGGTCAAGAAGTGAAGAACCTGAAGAAGGCCGCGGCTGTCACGATGGTGGCGGGTGGCCTCGTCGCCGCCGGCGCCGGTCTCGCCTCCGCCACGGGCGGTGCGCACGCCGACGGCAATGCCGTGAAGTCCCCGGGCGTCGGCTCGGGCAACCTCGTCCAGGCGCCGGTGCACATCCCCGTGAACGCCGTGGGCAACACCGTGTCCGTCATCGGCGCCCTCAACCCGGCCTTCGCGAACGACGGCCTGAACGCCTGACGTTCGCACCAGGTCCAGCAGTGACCACCGGCCTCCCGGGCAATTCCGGGGGGCCGGTCTGCTTGTGCGCCCCATTAAGGGGCGCGGGGAACTGCACGCCAAGCCACAACGCACCCGCAGCCGAAGTCACACCTCCCCGCCGAGAAGCGGCTGCCCCCGGGCAACCCGGAACCGCCCAGGCACCGCAGGGCTACCGTTCCCGCTCCTCCACAAACGCGTTGTACGCAGCCACCTGCGCCCGCCGAGCCGTCCGCTCGACCGGCCGCAACGCCTCGCCCCGCGCCGCCATCTCCGAGGCGCTCACCGCCCCGCCATGGCCGTTCTCGTACGCCACCGAAATCAGCAGGCCGACCCGCTGGGCCAGCTCCAACACCCGTACCGCCCGCGGCGGATACCCGGGTGCGAGCGCCTCGCGCCCCCGATCCGCCCGCGCCCGGTAGGCGTCCACCGCGGCCTCGGCGACCGGACCCGACCCCGCGACGTCGAGCCGCGACAGCACGGCAGTCGCCTCCCGCAGCGCCTCCGCCAGCTCACGCTCCGCCTCACCCAGCGAGGGCACATCGGCGGGCGGCGCCTCCCGCACCGGCAGGCAGTGCCAGACGACCTCCACATGAAGGTCGCCGTCGGGCCCGGCCTCGTACACCTCGGGAACGAGCCCGTACGGCGCGCCGAACGCGACGACGGCCTCCTCCGCGTCGAGGGCGCGCGCGTTGAACTCCGGCGGCCCGCTCAGCCCGAGCGGATGCCCGGGCGCGGGCAGCGCGACCCGGAACCCGGTCACCCCGAGCGAGCGCAGTCGTCCGAGGGCGAGCGTGAGTCCGACGGGCCCCGACTCGCCGGGAAGACCTTCGACCCGGTGCACGGCGTCGTCGCCGACCACCGCGAGCACCGCATCATCCGGTGAGACAAGTCCGGCAAGAAGGGCATTTCCCCATGCTGCCAAGCGTCCTGAGCGTTCTTCCGAGAGCATGCGTACAGCCTAAGGACCGGGCTAACGGCTGGACCGCCCGACCGGTGGCGTAGGTTTTCTCCAGGGGACTGCGTCCACAGGCGCAAGCGACAGCCGAGACTGCAATGGGAGACAACGCGCTCATGAGCGATGTACTGGAGCTGGAGGACGTATCCGTGGTCCGCGAGGGCCGGGCTCTGGTGGACCAGGTCTCCTGGTCGGTCAAGGAGGGGGAGCGCTGGGTCATCCTCGGCCCGAACGGCGCGGGCAAGACCACCCTCCTGAACGTCGCGTCGAGCTACCTCCACCCGAGCTCCGGCTCCGCCACCATCCTCGGCGAGACCCTCGGCAAGCCCGGCACGGACGTCTTCGAACTCCGCCCCCGCATCGGCGTCGCCGGCATCGCGATGGCCGAGAAGCTGCCCAAGCGCCAGACCGTGCTCCAGACGGTTCTCACGGCCGCGTACGGCATGACCGCCGGCTGGCACGAGGACTACGAGGACGTCGACGAGCAGCGCGCCCGCGCCTTCCTCGACCGCCTCGGCATGACCGACTACCTGGACCGCAAGTTCGGCACCCTCTCCGAGGGAGAGCGCAAGCGCACCCTGATCGCCCGCGCCCTCATGACCGACCCCGAGCTGCTGCTCCTCGACGAGCCCGCCGCGGGCCTCGACCTGGGCGGCCGCGAGGACCTCGTACGCCGTCTCGGCCGCCTCGCCCGCGACCCGATCGCCCCCTCGATGATCATGGTCACGCACCACGTCGAGGAGATCGCCCCCGGCTTCACCCACGTCCTGATGATCCGCCAGGGCAAGGTCATGGCCGCGGGCCCGCTGGAGCTCGAACTCACGTCCCGCAACCTCTCCCTCTGCTTCGGCCTGCCCCTGGTGGTCGAGGAGCGCGGCGAGCGCTGGAGCGCCCAGGGCCTGCCGCTCGGCTGACGCACACCAACCCGCCCCGGGCGGTAGATCGCGGGGCCCTGTCCGGGACGGGCCCGCGGTCCTACCATGACCATGTGGAGAACATCGACGCATGGGTGTGGTGGCTGATCGGCGCGGTCGCACTCGGAATCCCGCTCGTAATGACGGCCATGCCGGAGTTCGGCATGCTCTCCGTGGGCGCGGTCGCCGGCGCCGTGACCGCCGGACTGGGCGGCGGCACCGTCCTTCAAGTGGTCGTCTTCGCGGCCGTCTCCGTCGCACTCATCGCGGTCGTACGCCCCATAGCGGCCCGGCATCGCGCCCAGCGCCCCGAACTGGCCACGGGCGTAGAGGCGTTGAAGGGGAAGACCGCCGTCGTCCTGGAACGGGTAGACGGGTCCGGCGGCCGGATCAAGCTCGCGGGCGAGACCTGGTCGGCGCGCGCACTGGACAAGGACCAGAGCTACGAGGCGGGGCGCGAGGTCGATGTGGTCGAGATCGACGGAGCGACGGCCATCGTCATGTGAATGCCCCACGGCGCGCGCAGCGGTCTGACAGACTCGACCAGCAAGATCTTCAACAGCTCAGCAGAGACAGCTCAGCAGAGTCCGCAGAGATCTTCCGGAAACGCCGAGGCAAGAGGGGTACGGGGAACAACGATGGAACCAATCATCATCGTCCTGATCATTCTGGTGGTGCTGGTCTTCATCGCCCTGATCAAGACGATCCAGGTCATCCCGCAGGCCAGCGCCGCGATCGTAGAGCGCTTCGGCCGCTACACCCGCACGCTGAACGCGGGCCTGAACATCGTCGTCCCGTTCATCGACTCGATCCGCAACCGCATCGACCTCCGTGAACAGGTCGTCCCCTTCCCGCCCCAGCCGGTGATCACCCAGGACAACCTGGTGGTCAACATCGACACGGTCATCTATTACCAGGTGACCGACGCACGGGCCGCGACGTACGAAGTCGCCAGCTACATCCAGGCGATCGAGCAGCTCACCGTCACCACGCTCCGCAACATCATCGGTGGCATGGACCTGGAGCGGACCCTGACCTCCCGCGAGGAGATCAACGCGGCACTGCGCGGCGTCCTCGATGAGGCGACCGGCAAGTGGGGCATCCGCGTCAACCGCGTCGAGCTCAAGGCGATCGAACCGCCGACCTCCATCCAGGACTCGATGGAGAAGCAGATGCGTGCCGACCGCGACAAGCGCGCCGCGATCCTCCAGGCCGAAGGTGTCCGGCAGTCCGAGATCCTGCGCGCCGAAGGTGAGAAGCAGTCCGCGATCCTGCGCGCCGAAGGTGAGGCCAAGGCCGCGGCCCTGCGCGCAGAGGGTGAAGCACAAGCCATCCGTACGGTCTTCGAGTCGATCCACGCGGGCGACCCGGACCAGAAGCTGCTCTCCTACCAGTACCTCCAGATGCTCCCGAAGATCGCCGAGGGCGATGCGAACAAGCTCTGGATCGTGCCCAGCGAGATCGGCGACGCCCTCAAGGGCCTCGGCGGCGCACTCGGCAACTTCGGCCCCCTGGGCGGCGGTTCGAGCGGCTCGGCACCCGCTGCGGAGCGCCGCGAACAGCCGCCGATCGACTAGGGCCCCGCCAGGGGCGCGAGAAACTGCGCGACAAGCTCAAGACGGCCCGCAGCCAGACACGAAACGTCTGACTGCGGGCCTCTTTCGGGTGCGGGGCTAGGCCGCAGGCTGCGCCAGCCAGCCAGGCAGCGAGGCCAACTCATCCCGCCCAAGCGACAAGAGCATCGCGTCCGCCGGCGTCGGCTCAAACGGCTGCCGCAGCAACGGCATACCCGCCTCCTCCGGCGTACGGTCCGCTTTGCGGTGATTGTCCATCGCGCAGGAAGCCACCGTGTTCAGCCACGAGTCCGCACCGCCCTGCGCCTTGGGCACCACGTGGTCGACCGTCGTCGCGCGCCTGCCGCAGTAGGCGCACCGGTGCTGGTCCCGCACCAGCACACCCCGCCTGGACCACGGAGCCTGTCTTCGGAAGGGCACCCGTACATACCTGCAGAGTCTGATCACCCGAGGCACGGGTATGTCGACCGCCGCCGCGCGCACACGGAGTCCGGGGTGGGCGTGCTCGACCACGGCCTTGTCCTGGAGCACCAGAACGACGGCTCGGTTGAGCGTCACCGTCGAGAGCGGCTCGAAGCTCGCGTTCAGCACCAGCGTGTCCCGCATCAACCTGCCCACCTCCCGTATGCACCGGCCCACCGCCTGGCGGGCTGGGATCAACTCTGGCCGGGCACGCCGAGATGGACAACGCAATAAAAAATGCCCGTCTCTGATCACTTCCATGACCAGAGACGGGCAAACAATCGATGAACGCTCAGTTCTGTACGAGTGCTCAGCTCTCCGCGGGAGCGGTGTACTGAGCGAGCACCTGCGCACGCGCGAGCGTGTGGAACCGGAGATTGAAACCGACAACAGCGGGCGAAGCATCCGAATCCGGACCCAGCTTCTCCTGGTCGACGGCGTACACGGTGAACACGTACCGGTGGGCCGGATCCCCGGGCGGCGGCGCCGCACCCCCGAAGTCCTTCGTCCCGTAGTCGTTGCGCACCTGCACCGCGCCCTCGGGCAGCCCCTCGAACTTGCCGCTGCCCGCACCACCCGGCAGCTCGGTGACCGACACCGGGATGTCGAAGACGGTCCAGTGCCAGAACCCGCTGCCCGTGGGGGCGTCCGGGTCGAAGCACGTCACGGCGAAACTCTTGGTCTCGGCCGGGAACCCCTCCCACCGCAGCTGCGGCGAGGTGTTCCCGGCCGCGTAGACCTGAGCGTCCTTGAGGACCGCACCCGGCTCGAAGTCCTCGCTCACGACCGTGAACGACGGGACGGGCGGATGGAAGTCATGGGGAAGCGGCGGCCTCGTCAGCTCGCTCACGTCGGCACCTCCTGGTTGATGGCTGGTCCTCGATCCGCTCCGAGCCTAGAACCAGTTGCGCTTGCTGCCGACCTGGGACAGCCACTCGTTCAGGTACGCCGCCCAGTCCGTGCCCTGGAAGTCGTTCAGACCCACCTTGAACGAACGGAACGAGTCGCTGCCCTCACTGAAGAGCCCCGGCTTCTTGTCCATCTCCAGGATGACGTCCATCTCGCGGTCGTCCGCCACGAAGCTCAACTCGACCTGGTTCAGGCCGCGGTACTGCTGCGGCGGCAGGAACTCGATCTCCTGGTAGAACGGCAGCTTCTGGCGCGTCCCGCGGATGTGACCGCGCTCCATGTCGGCGCTCTTGAAGCGGAAGCCCAGCTGGATGAAGGCGTCCAGGATCGCCTGCTGCGCCGGCAGCGGGTGCACGTTGATCGGGTCGAGGTCGCCCGAGTCCACGGCGCGCGCGATCTCCAGCTCGGTGGTCACACCGATGTTCATCCCGCGCAGCTGCTGCCCGTCGATGGAGGTGACCGGCGTCTCCCAGGGGATCTCGAGCCCGAAAGGCACCGCGTGCACCTGGCCGGCCTGCAGCGTGAAGGCACCGCCGAGCTTCAGCTTGGTGAACTCGATGTCCTGCTTCGTCTCCTGGTCCTGGCCCTCGACCTCGACCCGGGCCTGCAGACCGACGGACAGACCCTCGATCTCCTGGTCCACGGACCCGCCCTGGATCCGCACCTCACCCTGGACGACACCACCGGGTACGACATTGACCTCGGTCAGCACCGTCTCCACCGAGGCACCGCCGGCACCCAGGCTCGCAAGCAGCTTCTTGAACCCCATGACTCTCCTCCCCAGGCCCCGCCTGTGGCTCGAACTCGACTTGATCCTTGATCCATACAAACGCGATGGACGCACGTCCGGTTCCGCGTCCTCACCCTGGCAATAGGTACGAGCGATGACCACCCACTCGTACAGACCGCTCCACTAAGCTCGGACGCCATGATCGCGGCCCCTGACCGTACGCCTCTCCCACGCGACTTCTTCGACCGCCCTGTCCTGGAGGTCGCCCCGGATCTCCTGGGCCGCGTCCTCCTGCGCACCTCACCGGACGGTCCGATCGAACTGCGCCTGACAGAGGTGGAGGCGTACGCGGGCGAGATCGACCCCGGGTCGCACGCCTATCGCGGCCCCACCGCCCGCAACAGCGTGATGTTCGGTCCGCCCGGACACGCGTATGTCTACTTCACGTACGGCATGTGGCACTGCCTCAATGTGGTGTGCGGCCCCGAGGGCACCGCGAGCGGTGTCCTGCTCCGCGCGGGTGAGATCACCACGGGCGCCGAGCTCGCCCGCAAACGTCGACTCTCGGCCCGCAACGACAAGGAACTGGCCAAAGGCCCTGCCCGCCTGGCCACGGCCCTGGACGTGGACCGCGACCTCAATGGCACGGACCTCTGCGCGGGCCGGGGCGCCCCGCTCACCCTCCTGACCGGCACTCCCGTCGACCCCGACCAGGTCAGGAACGGCCCGCGCACAGGAGTGGGCGGAGACGGCGCCGTCCACCCCTGGCGCTTCTGGACCCCCAACGACCCGACGGTGAGCCCTTATCGGGCCCATACGCCCCGGCGCCGTTCAACTTGACGCAGCCTTGAGGTCTCCGTAATGTAGCCCGAGCCGCTTGACCCGGTTACGGCAATCTGCCAGCAGCCGAGAGTGGCCAACCACTACTTACAACTTCCCCTCGGCGGGGTCCTATTTCGCATGCCTGCATGTCGAAATTCGAACTCGCGGAACTCGATTATGAGTTGCGGAGGGAATCCGCTAACGTAGTGAACACGCCGAAAGGCAAAGGCCCTCCAACGGCCACCGGAAATGAAATCCGAACCGGGAACGGAACGGAAAACGGATCTGGTAAGGTTGGAAACACGAAATACCGAAGGGAAGCGCCCGGAGGAAAGCCCGAGAGGGTGAGTACAAAGGAAGCGTCCGTTCCTTGAGAACTCAACAGCGTGCCAAAAGTCAACGCCAGATTGACAACCCCGTCTCGACCGTCATGGTCGGACGCGGTTCCTTTGAAAAGTCCACCCCTTGGGGTGGCAACATCAGCGAGGACGCTGTGAACGAGGGGATTATTCCTCCCCTTTGTTCCGCTCAACGCGGATGCGCACCCGATTACGGGTAAACATTCACGGAGAGTTTGATCCTGGCTCAGGACGAACGCTGGCGGCGTGCTTAACACATGCAAGTCGAACGATGAAGCCCTTCGGGGTGGATTAGTGGCGAACGGGTGAGTAACACGTGGGCAATCTGCCCTGCACTCTGGGACAAGCCCTGGAAACGGGGTCTAATACCGGATGACATTCCCTCTCGCATGGGAGGGGATTGAAAGCTCCGGCGGTGCAGGATGAGCCCGCGGCCTATCAGCTTGTTGGTGAGGTAGAAGCTCACCAAGGCGACGACGGGTAGCCGGCCTGAGAGGGCGACCGGCCACACTGGGACTGAGACACGGCCCAGACTCCTACGGGAGGCAGCAGTGGGGAATATTGCACAATGGGCGAAAGCCTGATGCAGCGACGCCGCGTGAGGGATGACGGCCTTCGGGTTGTAAACCTCTTTCAGCAGGGAAGAAGCGAAAGTGACGGTACCTGCAGAAGAAGCGCCGGCTAACTACGTGCCAGCAGCCGCGGTAATACGTAGGGCGCAAGCGTTGTCCGGAATTATTGGGCGTAAAGAGCTCGTAGGCGGCTTGTCACGTCGGTTGTGAAAGCCCGGGGCTTAACCCCGGGTCTGCAGTCGATACGGGCAGGCTAGAGTGTGGTAGGGGAGATCGGAATTCCTGGTGTAGCGGTGAAATGCGCAGATATCAGGAGGAACACCGGTGGCGAAGGCGGATCTCTGGGCCATTACTGACGCTGAGGAGCGAAAGCGTGGGGAGCGAACAGGATTAGATACCCTGGTAGTCCACGCCGTAAACGGTGGGAACTAGGTGTTGGCGACATTCCACGTCGTCGGTGCCGCAGCTAACGCATTAAGTTCCCCGCCTGGGGAGTACGGCCGCAAGGCTAAAACTCAAAGGAATTGACGGGGGCCCGCACAAGCAGCGGAGCATGTGGCTTAATTCGACGCAACGCGAAGAACCTTACCAAGGCTTGACATATACCGGAAAGCATCAGAGATGGTGCCCCCCTTGTGGTCGGTATACAGGTGGTGCATGGCTGTCGTCAGCTCGTGTCGTGAGATGTTGGGTTAAGTCCCGCAACGAGCGCAACCCTTGTTCTGTGTTGCCAGCATGCCCTTCGGGGTGATGGGGACTCACAGGAGACTGCCGGGGTCAACTCGGAGGAAGGTGGGGACGACGTCAAGTCATCATGCCCCTTATGTCTTGGGCTGCACACGTGCTACAATGGCAGGTACAATGAGCTGCGAAGCCGCGAGGCGGAGCGAATCTCAAAAAGCCTGTCTCAGTTCGGATTGGGGTCTGCAACTCGACCCCATGAAGTCGGAGTTGCTAGTAATCGCAGATCAGCATTGCTGCGGTGAATACGTTCCCGGGCCTTGTACACACCGCCCGTCACGTCACGAAAGTCGGTAACACCCGAAGCCGGTGGCCCAACCCCTTGTGGGAGGGAGCTGTCGAAGGTGGGACTGGCGATTGGGACGAAGTCGTAACAAGGTAGCCGTACCGGAAGGTGCGGCTGGATCACCTCCTTTCTAAGGAGCACTTCTCACCAACTCCGGTTGGTCAGAGGCCAGTACATCAGCGAATGTCTGATGCTGGTTGCTCATGGGTGGAACGTTGACTACTCGGCACAGTCGGCCAACTCGGGCCGCAAGTACTGTCCTTCGGGGCGTGGAACGCGGATCTGGGGAGGGGACTGGGTCGGGCACGCTGTTGGGTATCTGAAGGTACGGCCGGATTTTCGGCTGCCTTCGATGCCGACCCCAGTGCACTCGAGCTTCTGGTTCGGGGTGATGGGTGGTTGGTCGTTGTTTGAGAACTGCACAGTGGACGCGAGCATCTGTGGCCAAGTTTTTAAGGGCGCACGGTGGATGCCTTGGCACCAGGAACCGATGAAGGACGTGGGAGGCCACGATAGTCCCCGGGGAGTCGTCAACCAGGCTTTGATCCGGGGGTTTCCGAATGGGGAAACCCGGCAGTCGTCATGGGCTGTCACCCGCTGCTGAACACATAGGCAGTGTGGAGGGAACGCGGGGAAGTGAAACATCTCAGTACCCGCAGGAAGAGAAAACAACCGTGATTCCGGGAGTAGTGGCGAGCGAAACTGGATGAGGCCAAACCGTATACGTGTGATACCCGGCAGGGGTTGCGTGTGCGGGGTTGTGGGATCTCTCTTTTACAGTCTGCCGGCTGTGAGACGAGTCAGAAACCGTTGATGTAGGCGAAGGACATGCGAAAGGTCCGGCGTAGAGGGTAAGACCCCCGTAGTCGAAACATCAGCGGCTCGTTTGAGAGACACCCAAGTAGCACGGGGCCCGAGAAATCCCGTGTGAATCTGGCGGGACCACCCGTTAAGCCTAAATATTCCCTGGTGACCGATAGCGGATAGTACCGTGAGGGAATGGTGAAAAGTACCGCGGGAGCGGAGTGAAATAGTACCTGAAACCGTGTGCCTACAAGCCGTGGGAGCGTCGCGCATTGAGTTTACTCAATGCGTCGTGACTGCGTGCCTTTTGAAGAATGAGCCTGCGAGTTTGCGGTGCGTTGCGAGGTTAACCCGTGTGGGGAAGCCGTAGCGAAAGCGAGTCCGAATAGGGCGGTTCAGTAGCGCGCTCAAGACCCGAAGCGGAGTGATCTAGCCATGGGCAGGTTGAAGCGGCTGTAAGAGGTCGTGGAGGACCGAACCCACCAGGGTTGAAAACCTGGGGGATGACCTGTGGTTAGGGGTGAAAGGCCAATCAAACTCCGTGATAGCTGGTTCTCCCCGAAATGCATTTAGGTGCAGCGTCGTGTGTTTCTTGCCGGAGGTAGAGCACTGGATAGGCGATGGGCCCTACCGGGTTACTGACCTTAGCCAAACTCCGAATGCCGGTAAGTGAGAGCACGGCAGTGAGACTGTGGGGGATAAGCTCCATGGTCGAGAGGGAAACAGCCCAGAGCATCGACTAAGGCCCCTAAGCGTACGCTAAGTGGGAAAGGATGTGGAGTCGCAGAGACAACCAGGAGGTTGGCTTAGAAGCAGCCACCCTTGAAAGAGTGCGTAATAGCTCACTGGTCAAGTGATTCCGCGCCGACAATGTAGCGGGGCTCAAGCGTACCGCCGAAGTCGTGTCATTCACACAATAGGGCCAACGCCTGTGTGGATGGGTAGGGGAGCGTCGTGTGCCGGGTGAAGCTGCAGCGGAAGCTAGTGGTGGACGGTTCACGAGTGAGAATGCAGGCATGAGTAGCGATACATACGTGAGAAACGTGTGCGCCGATTGACTAAGGGTTCCTGGGTCAAGCTGATCTGCCCAGGGTAAGTCGGGACCTAAGGCGAGGCCGACAGGCGTAGTCGATGGATAACCGGTTGATATTCCGGTACCCGCTGTGAAGCGTCAAACATTGAATCAGGCGATGCTAAGTCCGTGAAGCCGTCCTGGAGCCTTCGGGCAAAGGGAAGTGGTGGAGCCGACGGACCAGACTTGTAGTAGGTGAGTGATGGGGTGACGCAGGAAGGTAGTCCAGCCCGGGCGGTGGTTGTCCCGGGGTAAGGGTGTAGCCCGTCATCTAGGTAAATCCGGATGACATGAGGGTGAGACCTGATGCCGAGCCGATTGTGGTGAAGTGGATGATCCTATGCTGTCGAGAAAAGCCTCTAGCGAGTTTCATGGCGGCCCGTACCCTAAACCGACTCAGGTGGTCAGGTAGAGAATACCGAGGCGTTCGGGTGAACTATGGTTAAGGAACTCGGCAAAATGCCCCCGTAACTTCGGGAGAAGGGGGGCCATCACCGGTGATCGGATTTACTCCGTGAGCTGGGGGTGGCCGCAGAGACCAGCGAGAAGCGACTGTTTACTAAAAACACAGGTCCGTGCGAAGCCGTAAGGCGATGTATACGGACTGACGCCTGCCCGGTGCTGGAACGTTAAGGGGACCGGTTAGTCCGACTTCGGTCGGGCGAAGCTGAGAACTTAAGCGCCAGTAAACGGCGGTGGTAACTATAACCATCCTAAGGTAGCGAAATTCCTTGTCGGGTAAGTTCCGACCTGCACGAATGGCGTAACGACTTCTCGACTGTCTCAACCATAGGCCCGGTGAAATTGCACTACGAGTAAAGATGCTCGTTTCGCGCAGAAGGACGGAAAGACCCCGGGACCTTTACTACAGTTTGATATTGGTGTTCGGTTCGGCTTGTGTAGGATAGGTGGGAGACTTTGAAGCGGGCACGCCAGTGTTCGTGGAGTCGCCGTTGAAATACCACTCTGGTCGTGCTGGATGTCTAACCTCGGTCCGTGATCCGGATCAGGGACAGTGTCTGATGGGTAGTTTAACTGGGGCGGTTGCCTCCCAAAGAGTAACGGAGGCGCCCAAAGGTTCCCTCAGCCTGGTTGGTAATCAGGTGTTGAGTGTAAGTGCACAAGGGAGCTTGACTGTGAGACCGACGGGTCGAGCAGGGACGAAAGTCGGGACTAGTGATCCGGCGGTGGCTTGTGGAAGCGCCGTCGCTCAACGGATAAAAGGTACCCCGGGGATAACAGGCTGATCTTCCCCAAGAGTCCATATCGACGGGATGGTTTGGCACCTCGATGTCGGCTCGTCGCATCCTGGGGCTGGAGTCGGTCCCAAGGGTTGGGCTGTTCGCCCATTAAAGCGGTACGCGAGCTGGGTTTAGAACGTCGTGAGACAGTTCGGTCCCTATCCTCTGTGCGCGTAGGAATATTGAGAAGGGCTGTCCCTAGTACGAGAGGACCGGGACGGACGAACCTCTGGTGTGCCAGTTGTCCTGCCAAGGGCATGGCTGGTTGGCTACGTTCGGAAAGGATAACCGCTGAAAGCATCTAAGCGGGAAGCCTGCTTCGAGATGAGTATTCCCACCCCCTTTGAGGGGTTAAGGCTCCCAGTAGACGACTGGGTTGATAGGCCAGATCTGGAAGCCCGGTAACGGGTGGAGGTGACTGGTACTAATAGGCCGAGGGCTTGTCCTCAGTTGCTCGCGTCCACTGTGTTGGTTCTGAAACAACGAACAGTTGTGTCGGCTGAACAGCGTCACTACTTAATTGAAGAGTGTGCTTGTTCGCTGCCCTGTTTGAGATCCGGCTATTTCGCTGGATATTTCATAGGGTTTCGGTGGTCATAGCGTGAGGGAAACGCCCGGTTACATTCCGAACCCGGAAGCTAAGCCTCAAAGCGCCGATGGTACTGCAGGGGGGACCCTGTGGGAGAGTAGGACGCCGCCGAACAATCTTTGGAGGACCCTTGGTCCCAGCGTCCACGCTGGGACCAAGGGTCCTTTTTGTTTTTGTCGAAGCGCGCCGGCTACCCGGCTGCGCGAGAATGACTGCGGTACCGAAGACTAGGAGTCACCGATGTCCACCAACTCTCCCGACGAGCGACCGGAGCGCGAGCAGCGCCGCCGGGACGGTGGCGACCGGGGCGGATACCGCGGTGGGGCGCCCCGTCGGGACAACGACCGTGGCGACCGCAGTGGCGGGCGTCCCCCGTTCCGCCGGGACGACCGTCCCACTTCCGGCGGACCGCGCCGCGATGACCGTGACAATCGTGGCGGTCCGCGTCGTGACAACGACCGCGGCGGTGAGCGTGGCGGCTTCCGTCGCGACGACAACCGTGGCGGCGACCGTCCCGGGTTCCGGCGCGATGACCGCCGGGATGACCGGCGTGACGATCGCGGTGGTGACCGTGGTGGTTTCCGTCGCGATGACAACCGTGGCGGTGGCGGCGGCTACCGCGGGCGGGATGACCGTGATGGCGGAGGACGTCCCCCGTTCCGTCGCGATGACCGCTCGACCTCCGGTTTCCCGCGCCGTGACGACCGTCGTGACGGGGATCGTCCCGCCTTCCGTCGTGACGACCGCTCGACCTCCGGCTCCCCGCGTCGCGATGACCGTCGTGACGATCGTGGCGGCGACCGCGGTGGTGACCGTGGTGGTTTCCGTCGCGATGACAGCCGCGGTGGTGACCGTCCCGGCTTCCGCCGTGACGGGGATCGTCCCGGATTCCGTCGTGATGACCGCCGCGATGACCGGCGTGACGATCGCGGCGGCGATCGTGGTGGATTCCGGCGCGACGATCGTCGGGATGACCGCGGTGGTGACCGTGGTGGATTCCGCCGCGACGATCGACGTGACGACCGACGCGATGACCGGCCCCGTGGTGGCGGCGACCGTCCTGGGTTCCGCCGTGACGACCGTCGTGATGACCGCGGTGGCGATCGTGGTGGCTTCCGTCGGGATGACAGCCGTGGTGGCGACCGTCCCGGGTTCCGGCGCGATGACCGCCGTGACGACCGGCGTGACGATCGCGGTGGTGACCGTGGTGGGTTCCGCCGCGATGACCGTCGTGACGATCGTGGCGGCGACCGCGGTGGTGACCGTGGTGGGTTCCGGCGTGATGACAGCCGTGGTGGTGGCGGTGGCGGTGGCTACCGTGGGCCGCGTCGTGACGACAGCCGTGGCGGACGGCCCAGCGGGTTCCGTGGGCGGGACGACCGGCGTGATGACCGGCGCGACGGCGACCGTGGTGGCTACCGCGGGCGTGACGACCGGGACCGTGACCGCGAGCCCATCAAGCGGCTGCCGATCCCGGACGACGTCACGGGGCACGAGATCGACAAGGACGTACAGCAGGAGCTGCAGAGCCTTCCCAAGGGGCTTGCCGAGGACGTCGCCAAGAACCTGGTGATGGTCGCCAACCTGCTCGACGAGGCCCCCGAGCAGGCCTACGCGTACTCGCGGGTCGCGCTGCGGCTCGCGTCGCGTGTCGCCGCTGTTCGCGAGGCCGCGGGCTTCGCCGCGTACGCGACGCAGAAGTACAGCGAGGCCCTCGCCGAGTTCAGGGCCGCCCGGCGGATGACCGGCAGCGTCGAGCTGTGGCCCGTCATGGCGGACTGCGAGCGTGGTCTCGGCCGGCCCGAGAAGGCGCTGGACATGGCCGGTGGGCCTGAAGTGGCGAAGCTGGACAAGGCGGGGCAGGTCGAGATGCGGCTCGTGGCCGCAGGCGCCCGGCGTGACATGGGGCAGATCGATGCCGCCATCGTCACCCTGCAGAGCCCTGAGCTGGCGTCGAACTCCGTGCAGCCGTGGACCGCGCGGCTGCGGTACGCGTACGCCGACGCGCTGCTCGCTGCGGGGCGTGAGGACGAGGCGCGCGAGTGGTTCGCGAAGGCCATCGAGTCCGACAAGGACGGCAGCACCGACGCGTCGGACCGGCTCGCCGAGCTGGACGGTGTCGAGTTCGTGGACGCTCTTGATGAGGACGGTGCCGATGCGCTCCCGGAGCCCTCGGAAAGCGATGACGCCGTCGTCCAGAGCGACGTGGACGACGAGGGCGATGAGGATGATGAGGGTGACGCTGATGGTGCCGGAGACGGCAAGGTCTGAGCGTTGACCTAGATACGACGACGGGCGGGATCCCAGCAGGGGTCCCGCCCGTTGTCGTATCCGCGTGCTGTGGGAGGTTCAGACGTCGAGGCTGCGCAGGACCAGGCCCGATGCGGGCTTGGGGCCGAAGGATGTCGACTTGCGGGGCATCGTGACCCCTTGGCGGGCCAGGTCGCGGACGACCTCTTCGCGGACCGGGTGCATCAGGATCGCCGTGCCGCCGTCGCGCTCCGCCTTCTCCACGGTCGCTTCGGTGTCGTGGATGTAGGCGATGTGCTCAGGGGCGTCGGGGATCTGCCAGATGTGGTCGAGGAGCGTGGAGTGCAGGACCGTCGCGTCGAGGGTGCGCCAGGCCTCGGGGCGGTCGGTGCGGATCGTACGCGCGAGGAGGTCGGGGGAGGGGCGGTCGACGAGGTGGTAGCGGCCGTCGCCGGCGAGGAGGAAGGCGTTGCCTTCGGTGGCGGCATCGGCCAGGGCGTCGAGCGCGCGGGGCAGGGCACCCTCGACGGTGCGGACGCGGAAGGTGTCCGTGAGGGCCGCCAGGGCGTCCGCGACCGGGAGTTGATGCAGGTAGCGGTGGATGGCGCGGACCCGCAGGGGGTAGCGCGCGGTGTCCACCAGGAGGACAAGGCCGTAGTCCCACGGGCCGGGGGACGGGTGCTCTGAGCGCAGCCGCAGGTTGGTCGCCCAGCGGTGGTGTCCGTCCGCGATCAGGGCCTGGTGGCGGGCGAGATCTGTCTGGATCTCGGCGAGCTCGGCGGGGTCCGTGACCGCCCACAGGCGGTGGCTGAAGCCGTCCTCCGTGGTCGTCGACAAGAGAGGCTTGTTCAGTACGGTGCGCTCGATGAGCGCCGGCGCGCCCGTGGCGTTGCCGTCGGAGCGGTAGGTCAGCAGCAGCGGCTCGAGGTTGGCGCTCGTCGCGCGCATCAGGGCCGCGCGGTCCTCGACGACATGGGGCATGACGCCCTCGTGGGGCAGGACGATGCCGTCCGCCGCCTCCGAGAGGCGCAGGGCGCCGATGACGCCGCGCTGCAGGATGTCGCCGTCGCGCTGCTCGTAGATGTAGAGGCTGGGCACCGGGTCGGGCGCGAGGATGCCCTGGGCGAGCCAGGACCGCAGGGTCTCCGCTGCCTGGTCGTTGCGGGCGGCGGGCGTGGTGGCCTGCGGGAGGATCAGCCGGACGATGTTGTGCGGGTCGGCGGACTCCAGGTGGAGCAGGCCGTCGGGCCGTACGACCACGTCGTACGGAGGAGACGTCACGGCGGCCAGGCTGCCGACCCGTTCGGGGACGTATCGCACGCCTCGGAACGGGATCAGGTCGAGGCCGTGGTCGTCCGTGTCACCCGCTGTGTTCATTGCAGCATCGTATGTGTGTCAGTGGCATAAGCGATGATCGGGGGAGTGGGATCGACCGAGGAGCGATGTGTAATGAGCCAGACCGTCAGGACGCGGCCCGACGGCAGCCGGAATGTGCTGAGCGAGGCGTATGACACGGCGCTGCTCGACCTGGACGGAGTGGTGTACGCGGGAGGGCAGGCGATCGTGTACGCCGTCGAGTCGCTGGGGACGGCGCGGGCGGGCGGGATGCATCTCGCGTACGTGACGAACAACGCGCTGCGCACGCCGGACGCGGTCGCCGGGCATCTGACGGAGCTGGGCATCCCGACCGGGGCGTCGGATGTGATCACGTCGGCGCAGGCGGCCGCGCGGCTCGTGAGTGAGCAGGTCCCGGCGGGGGCACGGGTGTTGGTGATCGGCGGGGAAGGGCTGCGGGTCGCGTTGCGGGAGCGGGGGCTCGAGCCGGTGGAGTCGGCCGAGGACGAGCCGGTGGCGGTGGTGCAGGGGTACGGGGGGCCGGACCTGGCGTGGGGGCGGTTCGCCGAGGCCTGTTACGCGATCGCGCGCGGGGTGCCGTGGTTCGCGTCCAACACGGACCTGACGATTCCGAGTGCGCGGGGCATCGCGCCCGGCAATGGCGCGGCGGTCGAGGTGGTCCGCATCGCGACGGGCGCCGAGCCGCAGGTGGCGGGCAAGCCGCTGCCTCCGATGCATCGCGAGACGATTCTGCGGACCGGGGCCGAGCGGCCGTTGGTCGTGGGGGACCGGCTCGACACGGACATCGAGGGAGCGTTCAACGGCGGGGTGGACTCGCTGCTGGTGCTGACCGGAGTGACGGACGGCGCCCGGTTGCTCGCGGCCCCGCCCGAGCACCGGCCGACGTATGTGGACGCGGATCTGCGCGGCATCCTGACCGGGCAGCCCGAAGTGACCTCGGCGGAGGGCGCGTTCGGCTGCGGCGGGTGGACCGCTTCGGCGCGGGGGTCCGAGCTGGTGCTTGACGGCGAGGGCGACGTGCTTGATGGGCTGCGGGCGCTGTGTGGTGCGGCGTGGACGGATGCGGGGGATGGGGTGTGCGCGCTGGACGGGGGGAAGGCGTTGTCGCGGTTGGGGGTGTAGGCGGGGCTGGGGCTGGAGGTTGGAGCCGCCCGGCCCGCGCGTGAGTGGGCCGAAGGCGCCCCGCCACTCCCCACCCCCCCAATCAACGGAAAGCCCCGCCCCTGCCAGCAGAGGCAAGTGCGGGGCCTTCGGTGGGCTAGGGGGCTCAGGCCGTTTCGTTGCGGTCTATTAGTTCGTCGGTGGTCGTGCCTCTGCGCCAGTAGCCCGAGAACGACACCCGCTTGCGGTCGAAGCCGCGGTCGGTGACCAGGTGGCGGCGGGTGGCCTTGACCGTTGCGGATTCGCCCGTGATCCAGGCGTACGGGGTGCCCGATGGGAGCTCCGCGGTGCGGATCGCCGACGGTGTGGCGCCTGTCTCCGTGAGCCAGGTGATTTCCGCGTCGGCCTTGGTGGACAGGTCCTGCCGGTCCGCAGGGTCGTGGACCTCGATCCAGACGCGCGTCGGAGTGCCGGGCGGGAGTGTTTCGAGGATGCTCGCCACCGCCGGGAGCGCCGACTCGTCGGCGGTCAGCAGGACCCAGTCGGTGTCCTGCGGCAGCCTGAAGTCGTAGGCGCCGTTCTCTTCCTCGATCGGGGCGAGTACGCCTATCCGGGCGCCGGGGGCCGCCTTCCGCGCCCAGCTGGTGGCCGGTCCGTCCGACGGCGAGGGGGCCGGGCCGTGCACCGCGAAGTCGACGATCAACTCATCGGGGTCGCGGCGCAGTTCACGCGTGGTGTACGTGCGCATGATGCCGCGTACGTCGGGGTCGAGGGCGAGCCAGTCGGCGTACCAGTTGGCCGCGTCGCCCTCGGTCGTGTCCGGCATGACCGGGGCGTCCTGCCCCGGATGCGGCAGGAACACCTTGATGCGCTGGTCGCGGCCGGCCGAGGCCATCCGTTCCAGGCCGTCGCCGCCGAGTGCCACGCGGATCATGGCGGGCGTGACGTACTCGGTCCGCAGCACGTGCATGTCGAAGAAGTGGTACGGGGAGTCGGTCATCAGTTGAGCCTCTTCGACTTCTCGATGGCGGCGGCGAGTCGTTCGAGCACGGGGGCGAAGCCGGCGTAGCTGTAGCGCTCCTCCATCGACCAGGGCGTGGTCTGGCCGGCCTTGACGGCGGGGAGCAGCTCCCAGGTGGGCTTCTTCGCGAGCTCCTTGGGCGGCAGGGCGCTCGAGCGGTTGTCCATCATGACGAGATCGGCGTGGTACTTGTCGGCGTTCTCCCAGCTGAGGAACTCCCAGAAGCCCCATTCATCGCTCTTCTTGCCCTCGACGAACTCGACGCCGAGGTCCTTGAAGTAGTTCAGGTCGCAGTAGGAGTCCGGCACGGCGACGTAGAACTGGTCGGCGTCGCCGGTCATCGCGAGGACCTTCAGGCCGGGTTTGGCCTTCGCCGCCTTGCGCAGTCGGCTTTCGGCCTTGTCGAAGCGGGCCTTGGCGGCCCGTACCTTCTCCGTCTCGAGGTCGGCGCCGAGCGACTCGGCGAGCTCGGTGTAGCGCTTCAGCGGTTCGAGCAGGGAGGTGCGGGCGCCCTTGATGCCGACGGTGGGCGCGAGCGCCTCGATCTTCTTGGTGCTGTCCGCGGGCACGAACCAGAGAGCGGGCGGCGGGAACATGTTGCTGATCAGGACGTCGGGCTTGAGGCCCGCGTACTTCTCGATGTTGAACTGGTTGAAGGACTCGCCGAGGCTCGTCAGTTTGTCGACATCGAGATCGCCCGCCTGGGGGTTGGGCTTGCCGTCCACCGGCTTGGACGGGCCGAAGATGCCGGTGCACTCGACGCCGTAGTCGTACAGCGCGGCGGCCGTGCTGACGTAGGCGACGATGTTCTTCGGGGTGTGGTTCACCTTGGCGGTTCTGCCGCGGTCGTCCTTGAAGCTCCAGGCCTTGGAACCGGAGTCTTTCTCGGGCTTCTTCTCGCTCCCGCAGGCCGTGAGCAGGGCGCCGGCGCCGATGGCGCCGCCGGCGGTGAGCAGGCCGCGGCGGGAGAGAGTGCGGTGGGTGTTCATCAGACGGCCTTCTTCGACTTGTCGACGGCTGCCGCGAGCTGCTCGATGAGCGGTGCGTAGCCGGCGTGACTGAACTGGGCCTCGTTGGACCACGTGATGACCTGGTCCGCCTTGACGGCAGGGAGCTTTGCCCAGGTCGGTTTGGACTTCTTGAGCTCGGCGGGCTTGAGGTTGCCCGTCCGTTTGTCGACGAGGATCAGATCGGCTTCGTACGTGTCGGCGTTCTCCCAGCCGAGCTCCTGGAAGAAGCCGCCCTTGGCCGTCTCGTCCGGGGTGACGAACTCGATGCCCAGGTCGGCGTAGTGGCGCAGATCGGTGAAGTCGGTGGGGTTGCCCACGTAGAGCAGGTCGGGCTGCGCCGAGATCGCCATGACCTTGATGCCGCCGCTCGCCTTCGCCGCCTTCGCGGACTTGCGCAGGGTCTCCGACGCCGCCTCGAAACGCTTCTTGGCGGCGATGACCTTCTCCGCCTTGAGGTCGGCGCCCAGCGATTCGGCGAGTGCGGCGAAGCGGCCGATCGCCTTCGTCAGCGAGGTCTTGCCGGTGAGGATGCCGACGGTCGGGGCGAGCGAGGTGATCTTCTTGGCGGATTCCTCGGGGACGTACCAGAGAGTCGGCGCCACGTTCATGGTGCTCACGAGCAGCTCCGGCCGGAGCTTGGCGTACTTCTCGATGCTGAACTCGCCCCAGGCGTTGCCGAGGATCGTCACTTTGTCGACATCGATGTCGGCGGCCTGCACATCGGGTTCGCCGTTCCTCAGCTTCGTCGGGCCGAAGACGCCGGTGCACTCGATGCCGAAGTCGTGCAGCGCGGCGGCCGCGCCGATGTAGGCGACGATGCGGCGCGGGGTCTTGCCGGCCTTCGCGGTCGTGCCGCGATCGTCCTTGAAGCTCCAGCCGTCGCCCGATGCTTTCGCGCCATCGTCCGAGCCGTCGCCGCATGCCGAAAGAAGTCCGCCGAGGCCAAGGGCTCCGACGCCGCCGAGCACACCACGGCGGGTCAGAGCGGGAGGTATCGGGCGGCGAGCACGCATGGCTGTTGCTTCTCCCGTCGAAGTCGAGTGAGAGGGTAGGCTAACCTAACCTGGTGTTGGTCGACAGTCCCCCCGAAGCCAGCGCGGAGACCGCTCCCGCGCCACCCAACCGCCGCGCGATACGCAGCGCCGGGCTCCTTGTCTCGGTCGGTGTGCTCGCACTCGTCGCCGTGGCGAGCATCGCGGTCGGTGCCAAGTCGATGCCCCTGGACCACGTCTGGCACGGTCTCTTCCAGGACACCGGGACGTACGACGATGTCGTCGTCGCGGAGCGGCTTTCGCGCACGCTGCTCGGACTGCTCGTCGGTGTGGCCCTTGGTCTCTCCGGTGCCGTTCTGCAGGCGCTCACCCGCAATCCGCTGGCCGACCCCGGACTGCTCGGCATCAACCTCGGTGCATCGGCCGCCGTCGTCACCGCCATCAGCTTCTTCGGCGTCACATCGCTGAGCGGCTATGTGTGGTTCGCGTTCTTCGGCGCTGCCGCGGTCGGCGCCCTCGTCTACGCGCTCGGCGGCACCCGCAACGCGACGCCGGTGCGCCTCGCGCTCGCCGGAACCGCGATCAGCGCCGCCCTCTACGGCTATCTGCAAGCCGTGATGATCATGGACAATGCGGCGCTCAACAAGATGCGCTTCTGGACGGTCGGTTCCCTGGCGTCGGCCAAGAACGAGACCATCCTGCAGGTCCTCGCCTTCTTTGTGATCGGCAGCGTGCTCGCGCTCGGCCTCGCCCGGCCGCTGAACGCCATGGCCATGGGCGACGACACCGCCCGCGCGCTCGGCGCCCACCTCAACCGCACCCGCGCGCTGTCCATGGCCGCCGCGACCCTGCTGTGCGGGGCGGCGACCGCGGCGGTCGGGCCCATCATGTTCGTCGGCCTGATGGTGCCGCACGTCGTGCGCTCCTTCACCGGGCCCGACATGCGCTGGATCCTGCCGTACGCGGCGGTCCTCTCCCCGGTCCTGCTGCTCGGCGCCGACGTCGTCGGACGCATCGTCGCGCGCCCCGCCGAGCTGCAGGTCGGCATCATCACCGCGTTGATCGGCGCCCCGGTCTTCATCATTCTCGTACGACGGCGGAGGCTGGCTCAGCTGTGAAGGCGATACGCACCCGGGGCGGGCTCAGCTTCCGTCTCGACGTCCGCACGGCCGTGGTCGTCGCCCTGCTCGTCGTGGCCGCGCTCGCCGCGAGCGTCGTCCTGATCGGCACCGGCGACTTCGACATCCCCACCGCCGACGTCATCCGCACCCTGCTCGGCAACGGCGACGCCGGGCAGGAGTTCATCATCAACGACCTGCGGCTGCCCCGCGTCCTGGTCGGACTCCTCGTGGGGGCCGCGCTCGGACTCGGCGGCGCCATCTTCCAGTCCATCTCGCGCAATCCGCTGGGCAGTCCGGACATCCTCGGCCTCGGGCAGGGGTCCACCGCCGGGGCGCTCATCATGATCGTCCTCTTCCAGGGCAGCGCGGTGCAGGTCGCCGGCGGTGCGCTCGTCGGCGGTCTGGTGACGGGCACGGCGATCTATCTCCTTGCCTGGAAGCGGGGCGTGCACGGCTTCCGGTTCGTCCTTGTCGGCATCGGCGTCGCCGCCTTCGTCACCGCCATCAACGGCTATCTGCTCACCAAGGCCGACATCGTCGACGCCGCGCGCGCCGTCGTCTGGATGACCGGCTCCCTCAACGGCCGGGACTGGGAGCAGGTCTGGCCGCTGCTCGTGCTGTGCGCGATCCTGGTGCCGCTCGTCATGACGTACGCGCGACCGCTGCGGATGCTGGAGATGGGCGACGACGTCGGATACGCGCTCGGCGTGCCCGTCGAGCGCACCCGCCTCGTCCTGATGGGCTCGGCCGTGCTGCTCACCGCGGCGGCGACCGCCGCCGCGGGACCCGTCAGCTTCGTGGCGCTCACCGCGCCGCAGCTGGCCAGGCGGCTCACCCGCTCGCCGGGACCGAACCTGATCCCGTCCCTGTGCATGGGCGCCACCCTGCTGATCGTCGCGGACTGGGCCTCGCAGCGGGCGTTCGGCGCCGATCAGCTGCCCGTGGGCGTGGTCACCGGTGTGCTCGGCGGCGTCTATCTGCTCTGGCTGCTCGTCATCGAGCGCAAGGCGGGGCGGATATGAGCGGCGGGGCGCAGATCAACAGCGGGGCGCAGATGAACAGCGGGGCGCGTATGAACACCGGGAAGACCACCAACTCTGAAAGCACCGACAGGCAGGAGCGTGCCGCAGTGAACCGGCTCATCGCGGACGACGTGACCCTTGGCTACGACCAGCGCGTCATCGCCGAGAAGTTGTCCGTCGAGATACCCGACAACTCCTTCACGGTGATCGTCGGCCCGAACGCCTGCGGCAAGTCCACCCTGCTGCGCGCCCTGTCCCGGATGCTCAAGCCGTCGGCGGGCCGCGTCCTGCTCGACGGGAACGTCATCCAGTCGATGCCCGCGAAGAAGGTGGCGCGCACCCTCGGCCTGCTGCCGCAGTCGTTCATCGCGCCCGACGGGATCACGGTGGGCGACCTGGTGGCCCGCGGCCGCTATCCGCACCAGGGCCTGCTTCGGCAGTGGTCGGCGGACGACGAGCGGATCGTCGGCGAGTCGATGGCCTCGACCGGTGTCGCCGAACTGGCCGACCGCTATGTCGACGAACTGTCCGGCGGGCAGCGCCAGCGGGTCTGGATCGCCATGGCGCTCGCCCAGCAGACCCCGCTGCTGCTGCTCGACGAGCCGACGACGTACCTCGACATCCAGCACCAGATCGACGTACTCGACCTGTGCGCCGAACTCCACGAGGAGCAGGGGCGCACCCTCGTCGCCGTCCTGCACGACCTCAACCACGCGGCCCGGTACGCCACTCACCTCATCGCCCTGCGCGACGGCGAGGTCGTCGCCGAGGGCGCGCCGGCCGACATCGTCACGGCGGAGTTGGTGCGGGACACCTTCGGGATGGACTGCCAGATCATCGACGACCCGGAGTCGGGGACGCCGCTGGTGGTGCCGGCCGCGCGCAGGGGACGTACGAAGCTGGCGAAGAAGGCCGGCGCTGATGCAGGTGCCGGTGCTGTGGCCGGTGGGGCTAAAGCAACGTCCTGAGGCGGAGCAGATCGCGCAGTCCTGCCTCCAGCTTGACCCGGCCGGAGGCCCAGGCCTTCGCGAAGTTCAGCTCGCCGTCCACCATCGCCACCAGATCGTCGCCGGACATGGCGAGCCGGATCTCGGCCTTCTCCCTGGGCGCGCCGGAGTAGGTGTCGAGCACCGTGATCCGGCCGTTCTCGAGACGGCCCGTGAACGAGACGTCGAGGTCGGTGATGCGGCAGCTCAGCGAGCGGTTGAGCGCTGCCGCACTGCGCACGCCGCCTTCCGCGCCCGCCAGGTTGTCCGAGAGTTTGTCCAGTGCCGCGCGGCACTCTTCGATCGTCGCCATCGTGATCGACGGTACCCCAGCGCTTCGCGGTAGCGTCGTGGCATGAACGACTCGTTGCCGGGCCCCGGGCCCGAGGCCGCGGAGCCCGAGGCTGAGCCTGAGCCTGTGGAGGCGTACGACCCCGCGGGCCCCGCGCCGCTCGGCGTGGAGCGCGCGCCGACCGGTGACGCGGAGGTGGACGCCCTGCTCCAGCGCCTCGGCGACGCCGACCACCTCGCCACGGACGGCCACATCGAGGTGTACGAGGATGTGCACCGGGGACTGCGTGACGCGCTGACCGCGCTCGACGCACGCCCCGGGCCGCCGGCGCCCTCGCCTTCGTCCCCGCACACACCGTCGTACACACCCTCGTACAACAGGAGCTGAACAGAACGTGGCAGGAGTGGCACGCCGCCGCCTCGACGCCGAGCTGGTCCGTCGCAAGCTGGCGCGCTCGCGCGAGCACGCAAGCCAGCTGATCGCCGCAGGGCGGGTGACCGTCGACAAGAACACCGCGACGAAGCCCGCGACGCAGGTGGAGACCGCCGCAGCCATCGTGGTCGCGGCCGACGAGAGCGACCCCGACTACGTCTCGCGCGGCGGCCACAAGCTGGCGGGCGCGCTCGCCGCGTTCGGGCCGCAGGGGCTTGTCGTCGAGGGGCGGCGCGCGCTGGACGCGGGCGCTTCGACCGGCGGCTTCACCGATGTGCTGCTGCGCGCCGGTGCCTCCGGTGTCGTCGCCGTGGACGTCGGATACGGACAGCTCGCCTGGTCGCTGCAGAGCGACGACCGGGTCACCGTCAAGGACCGTACGAACGTACGTGAGTTGACGCTGGAACTCATCGACGGCGTCCCCGTCGACCTGGTCGTCGGCGACCTCTCCTTCATCCCGCTCGGGCTCGTGCTGCCCGCGCTCGTGCGGTGCGCCGCCCCCGACGCCGACCTGGTCCTCATGGTCAAGCCGCAGTTCGAGGTCGGCAAGGAGCGCCTGGGCAGCGGCGGTGTGGTGCGCAGCACGGAGCTGCGGGCCGACGCGGTGCGGACGGTGGCGCGGCAGGCGTGGGGGCTCGGGCTCGGTGTACGTGGCGTGACTGCGAGCCCCCTGCCCGGCCCTTCCGGAAATGTCGAGTACTTTCTGTGGCTGCGTGCCGGGGCGCCCGAACTGGACCCGGCGGACGTTGACCGTGCCGTGGCGGAGGGGCCCCGTTGACTCAGACCCGAGTGACCCAGACCCGAGCTCGTACTGTTTTCCTGCTCGCGCACACCGGGCGGCCCGCGGCCATCCGCAGTGCCGAACTCGTCGTCCAGGGGCTGCTGCGCAGCGGCCTGGGCGTACGGGTCCTTGAGGCGGAGGCGGCCGATCTGCCGCTGCCGCCCGATGTCGAGACGGTCAAGGAGGCCACGGCCGAGTGCATCGACGACTGTGAGCTGATCGTCGTGCTCGGCGGCGACGGAACCTTGCTGCGCGGCGCCGAGTTCGCGCGCGCCTCCGGGGTGCCGATGCTCGGCGTGAACCTGGGCCGGGTCGGCTTTCTCGCCGAGGCCGAGCGCGACGACCTCGACAAGGTGGTCGACCGGGTCGTCACCAAGGCGTACGAGGTCGAGGAGCGGATGACCATCGACGTCGTCGTGCACCGCAACGGCGATGTCGTGCACCGCGACTGGGCGCTCAACGAGGCCGCCGTGCAGAAGATGTCGGCCGAGCGGATGCTCGAGGTCGTGCTCGAGATCGACGGCCGCCCCGTCACCGGCTTCGGCTGCGACGGCATTGTGTGTGCCACCCCGACGGGGTCCACCGCGTATGCCTTCTCGGCGGGCGGGCCCGTGGTGTGGCCGGAGGTGGAGGCGCTTCTCATGGTGCCGATCAGCGCGCACGCCCTGTTCGCGAAGCCCCTTGTGACCTCGCCGGACTCGGTGCTCGCCGTCGAGGTCCAGCAGCACACGCCGCACGGGGTGCTGTGGTGCGACGGGCGGCGGACCGTGGAACTGCCCGCGGGGGCGCGGGTCGAGGTGCGCAGGGGAGGGGTGCCGGTGCGGTTGGCGCGGCTGCACCATGCGTCCTTTACGGACCGGCTTGTGGCGAAGTTTGCGCTGCCGGTTTCTGGGTGGCGTGGGGCGCCTCACTAGGGCTCCGCTGCGGGGCGGTCTTGGTGCGGTCCTCAGGTGCGGGTCGGTGGGGGCTTGGCGCGCCCACGCGGCGGAGCCGCAAATGTCACAGCCCCGCGCCCCTGACGGGGCGCGGCCCTTCTACGGTCACGCCGAGCCGACCACGGATATCGCCTGCCTCCGCATCACCGCACGTACCGGAAGGCCCGTCGCCAGGAGCGTCAGGAGCAGGGTGCCCGTAGCTATCCCCGTCGGTACGCCCCACGGAAGGTAGGGCATCGATGAGCCGAACGCCGTGCTGAGGATCGGCGCCAGTGTGCCGAGTGCGATGGCTGTGCCGAGCAGCAGCGCGGTCCCCGCCACGACCACCGCCTCCCAGGCAGCCATGGCCCGCACCTGGGCCCGCTGGCTGCCGACCACCCGCAGCAGTGCGACGTCGCGGCGGCGCTCGAAGGAGATCATGGCGAGGGTGTTCGCCGCGGCGATCGCGGCGAAGCCCGCGTACAGCCCCGTGCCCACATAGTCGAGCCAGACCTCGCCCGTGCTGCCCGCCGAGCCCGTGTGGTGCTGGGCCGTGGTGTGCATGCCGATCTTGGTGAGGCCGAAGCCCACGACCAGGACGAGCGGCACCACCGCGGCGGAGAAACGGCGGGGCTGCGAGCGGACGTTGAGCATGGCGAGGCGCGCGCTCGGGCCGAACCGGCCGACCAGCGCCGAGACCAGCCAGGCCGCGGGCCCGATGATGCGCGGGCCGAGCAGTCCGGCGCCGACGCAGAAGAGGATCAGGACGAGGAACGCGCCCTCGCCCGCCTCGTCCGCTGGCTGCCGGGACAGGAGCACCGCGATGACGCACGCCCCCGCGACCGCTGTCACGCCGAGCGGCGCCCGCAGCACGCCGAGGCCGCGCCGCCCGGTCGCCGCCTCGCTCAGGGCGCGGGCCGGGCGCAGCAGCGAGAACCGCAGGGCCGAAAGGAGCGCGGCGAGCGTCGTCGTCACCACGGCCACGCCGAGGCACACCGGCAGGGCGACCCAGCTGAAGCGGAAGGCCGCCTCCGCGGGGAGCAGCCCGTGGTCGACCATCCCCGCATGCCACCAGCGGGCGACGAAGCCACCCAGGACGAAGCCGGCGAGGGCAGCGGGGATCGACGCGGCGAGGGCCTGCGCGGCCACCGCGCGGCGGACCTGCCGGGGTCTGGCACCGATGGAGCGCACCATGGCCAGCTCGCGGTGCTGTTGCGCCACGGCCGTGCCCATCGTCGACGCGACCACGAATATCGACATGTAGATCGAACCGATGAGGAGTACGACGGCCATGTCGCCGACGCCGTTCTCGGCGATCTGATCGCGGGCCCGTGCGGAGAGCCCCTCCGTGCCGGTGGTGCCGAGCATCATCGTCGATGCGCTCACCACGGTCGCCGCGAAGAGCGCGGCCACCGCCGTGCCCACGAAGGCCGGGCGGTGCGCGCGCAGCGCCGCCAGTGCGAGTCCCGTTCTCATACAGATCATGGTGGGGTGCTGGGGCCACCGGGCACCATGAGGCAAGCAGGAAGATCACGGTGGGGTAATCCCCACCCCTAAATCCCCACCCCCTGCGGGTGACAGCGTCCGTTCGGTCCGCCTTTGCCACCTGCGCCTTCGCGGAAGGTGGCCAGGGGCCGTCGCACACCCGGGCTCTGACCTCGTAAGGTCGTGTCCGTGTTGGAGGAGATGCGGATACGGTCGCTCGGAGTCATCGACGACGCGGTCGTCGAGCTGTCACCGGGTTTCACCGCCGTGACCGGTGAGACCGGTGCGGGCAAGACGATGGTGGTCACGAGCCTCGGCCTGCTGCTCGGCGGGCGCGCGGATCCCGCCTTGGTGCGGATCGGCGCCAAGGCGGCGGTCGTCGAGGGCCGGATCACCGTGCCCGACGGCGCATCGGCGGCCGTGCGCGCGGAGGAGGCGGGGGCCGAACTAGACGAGGGCGCGCTGTTGATCAGCCGTACCGTCTCGGCGGAGGGGCGCTCACGGGCGCACCTCGGAGGCCGTTCGGTGCCGGTGGGTCTGCTGTCCGAACTGGCGGACGACCTCGTCGCGGTGCACGGTCAGACGGATCAGCAGGGGCTGCTCAAGCCGGCCCGGCAGCGCGGCGCGCTCGACCGGTACGCGGGCGACGCGGTCACCGTGCCGCTGGCCAAGTACACGGCGGCGTACCGAAGGCTGCGGGCCGTGACGACCGAGGTCGACGAGATCACCACGCGCGCGCGGGAACGCGCCCAGGAGGCGGATCTGCTGCGCTTCGGCCTCGACGAGGTCGCGGGCGTCGAGCCGCGTGCGGGCGAGGACGTCGAACTGGCCGCGGAGGCCGAGCGGCTCGGCCACGCCGAGGCGCTCGCGTCCGCCGCCACGGCTGCCCACGCCGCGCTCGCGGGCAACCCCGAGGACCCGGAGGGCGTCGACGCCACGACGCTGGTGGCGGGCGCGCACCGGGCCCTGGAGGCGGTGCGTTCCCACGACGCCGCCCTCGCCGCGCTGGCCGAGCGGATCGGCGAGATCGGGATTCTGCTGGGCGATGTGGCGGGCGAACTGGCCGGTTACGCCGATGACCTCGACGCCGATCCGCTGCGGCTCGCGGCGGTGGAGGAGCGGCGTGCCGCGCTGACTCAGCTGACCCGGAAGTACGGCGCCGACATCGACGCCGTACTTGCCTGGGCCGAGGAGGGGGCCGCGCGGCTCACCGAACTCGAGAGTGACGACGACCGGCTGGAGGAGCTGACGGCCGAGCGGGACGCGCTCCGGGGCGAACTGGCGGGACTTGCGCAGGCGTTGACCGACGCCCGTCAGGAGGCGGCTTCGCGGTTCGCGGCGGCCGTCACTGAAGAGCTCGCCTCCCTCGCGATGCCGCACGCGCGCGTGACGATCGACATCACCGCCACGGAGGTGCCCGAGGGCGCGGACGGTGTGCCGGTCGACGGACGTCTCGTCGCGTACGGCCCGACGGGCGTCGACGAGGTGGAACTCCTCCTGGCCCCGCATCCGGGCGCGCCGCCACGGCCGATCGCCAAGGGGGCGTCCGGCGGTGAGCTGTCGCGCGTGATGCTGGCCGTCGAGGTCGTCTTCGCGGGCACGGATCCCGTTCCCACGTACCTCTTCGACGAGGTCGACGCGGGCGTCGGCGGCAAGGCCGCGGTCGAGATCGGGCGGCGCCTCGCCCGGCTCGCCAAGTCGGCGCAGGTCGTGGTCGTCACGCATCTGCCGCAGGTGGCGGCGTTCGCCGATCGGCAGCTGCTGGTCGAGAAGACGAACGACGGGAGCGTCACCCGCTCCGGGGTCCTGGTCCTGGAGGGCGAGGACCGGGTGCGGGAGCTGTCCCGGATGCTGGCGGGGCAGGAGGACTCGGAGACCGCGCGGGCCCATGCGGAGGAGTTGCTGGCCACGGCTCGGGGGGACGGTTAGCGGGCCGGGGGCCTTGGACGGGCCGTGCGTACCGCAGATCACCGGCTTCGCCGAGTTCGTCCTCAAACGCCGGACAGGCTGATACGCCGTCGCCCGTACGCTGAAACGCATGAACGCCCGACGCATCACCGCCCGCCGCATCACCGCCCGCCGCATCACCGCCCTCCTCACCGCCGCCGCCGTCACCCGCGCCGCCACCACCGCGTTGCGTTCCCGCGCCCCCGGCGGCCCCGACCGCTGGGAGCGGAAGAACTACGCGGGGCGGGCAGTGGAGTTGTACGCCGGGCCCGCTGCCGCTCTGGGGGCCGCGGCCGGTGGTGTCGCCCTGGCGGGCAGGCCTCGCGCCGCCACCGCACTGGCCGTGCTCGCCGCCGGTGCCTGCGGGGTGTACGACGACATGGCGGGGGCAGGCGACCCGCGCCGAGGGTTCCGCGCGCACCTCGCCGCGCTGCGCGGCGGTGAAGTCACCAGCGGGGCCGTGAAGTTGTTCGGGATCTCCGCGGCCGGTCTCGCCGCGGGCGCGCTGCTCAAGGAGCGGCCGGTGGACAAGGTCCTCGCGGGCGTCGTGATCGCCGGTACCGCCCACTTCGTCAACCTCGTGGACGTACGCCCCGGACGCGCCGCCGGAGCGGTGCTCGCCCTGGGGGCGCCGGGGCTGCTGCGCAAGGGCACCGCCGGGGTTCTCGCCGCCGCCTCCATGGGGGCCGCCGCGGCCGTGCTCCCGGAGGACCTGGGGGAGCGCGCCATGATCGGTGACGCCGGAGCGCACGCCCTGGGCGCGGCCCTGGGCACCGCCATCGTCGCGGGCAACGGCCGCGCGGGCCTGGTGGCGCACGCGGCGGGCCTCGTCGCCGCGGCGGCGTACGGAGAGAAGGTCAGCGCGGCAGCCGGGGCCTAGGTCCTGTCTTCGAACGCCCGTCTGCCCCGCGGCACGGCCCCCACGACAGCCGAGCCACGCCGAGCCGCCCGAAAGCCTTCCGTCCGTCGAGGCCCCGCTGCGAAGATGCCTGGGGCCGCAGGGCATCCGCGGCGCTGAAACCCCTTTGTCCTCACCCATGCGAGTGATCCGCTTCAGGGAGTTGCCTGCCCCCGTGCGGAAGAGACCTTTCGGCGGTGCCGGAACGTCCGTACGGACTGGCATCCTTGGCGCAGCCCCCCGACGCCGACTCAGGAGCCCCGGCTACGTGAGCCACGTGAGCAGCCACTCACCGCACGGCCAGACGCCGCTGCACACCGTGCAAGTGCTGGGCGGCGGAAGCGCGGGCAGCAGCGCCCACGTCAGGTCGCTCGCCGCGGGCCTCGCCGCGCGGGGCGTGCGGGTCACGGTGTGCGCCCCTTCCGATGCGGCCTCCGCGTACGACCTGACGGGCACCGGCGCCCGGCACGTCCACGTGCCCCGCCGCAGCGACCCGGCATCCGTCGCCTCCCTCCGTGTGGCCTGCACCGACGCCGACCTCGTGCACGCACACGGACTGCACGCCGCTCTGCGCGCCGCGCTCGCGCTCACCGGCCGCCGTATCCCGCTCGTCGTCACCTGGCACACCCGCGCACATGCGGAAGGCGCGCGCGCCCACGTCCTTCGCGCCCTGGAGCGGCGCGTCGCCAAGGCCGCGGCCGTGGTCCTCGGCACCTCGTCCGACCTCGTCGACCGCGCCCGCCGCAGGGGCGCGCGGGACGCCCGGCTCGCCCCCGTCACGCTCCCCACGCCGCGCGCGGCCGCCCGTGACGACGAGGAGCCGGACGGTCTGCGCCACAAGGCACGCGCCGAACTCGGCGCCGTGGACCGGCCGTTGATCGTGGCGGTCGGCACGCTGGAACGCCACCGCGGCTTCGACGTGCTGCTCGACGCCTCGCGCGCGTGGCGCCACCTCGACCCGCTGCCGCTGCTCGTCATCGCCGGTGAAGGGCCTGAGCGGGCGGAGCTGAAGCGCCGTATCGAGGGCGAGGGTCTTCCGGCCCGGCTCGTGGGGCGGCGTGACGACGTGCCCGAGCTGCTCGCGGCCGCCGATCTCGTGGTGCTGCCCAGCAGCTGGGAGTCCCGTTCCGTGCTGGCCCAGGAAGCCCTGCACGCGCGCGTGCCGCTGGTCGCGACCGCGGTGGGCGGTGTGCCCGAACTCGTCGGCGACGCAGCCGAACTCGTCCCCTACGGCGACGCCGCGGCCCTCGCCACGGCCGTCGCGCGCCTCCTCGCGGACCCCGAGCACCAGGAGCGGCTCAAGGACAAGGGCACCGCCCAGGCGGCGACCTGGCCGACCGAGGACGAGACGGTCACCCAAGTCCTCAGTGTCTACGACGAGTTGACGCAGCCGCGGGCCATGTAGCGGAGAGCGGCGCGGGCGGCTGCGCCACAGCCCGGCGCGCCCGCAGGCCGATCGCCGACGGCGTCGCACCGCATCTGCGCGGGCCGCCCCTGGTCACGAGCCCGCCGGCGCCGGCAAGTCTCGCTCGCGCGGGTGCCGGCGGGTCCTCGCCTGCGCGGGCCGTCGCCGGGCCGAGCCTCGGCCGGCCGCCGCGCGGGCCGCTACGTCACATGCCGCCGCGCCCGCAGCGCCAGGCTCAGCGCGAGCACCGTCTGCGGGTCGTCCAGGTCCGTGCCGAGGAGTTCACTGATCCTGGCGAGACGGTTGTACAGCGTCTGCCGGTTCAGGTGCAGTTCGCGGGCCGTCTCCGCCTTGCGCCCGGCGTGCGCCAGGTACGTCTGCAGGGTGGGCAGCAGTGGTGGCTTCGAGCGCCGGTCGTGGGTGCGCAGGGGGCCGATCGCGCGGTCCACGAAGGCTGCAAGGGCCGAGTCGTCGTAGTTGTGCAGGCGCCACAGGAGGAGGTCGATGTCCAGGCGGCGCGCGTCGTACCAGGGGCGGTCCGAAAGGCCCTGGGCCGCCGTCGCCGTCTCCGCCGCGTGCCGCAGTCCCGCCGACGCCGCCGCCCAGCCGCCCGCGACCCCGACCACCACGACCGGTGGCTGCGCCCCCGCCCGCTGCATCCCCGCCCGCTCGACGCCGGCCCGCAGCGCCGCCGCGACCCGGTCGGCCACCGCGGTGCGCTCGGACTCCGTACGGAGCCCCAGGAGCAGCGGCACGCGGCCCTCGACCGGGCGTACGCCGAGCAGCACCGGCACGCCCACCGCCGCCAGCTCCTCCGCGACCGCACGCGCGAGGACGGCCCAGCCGCCGCCCGGCGGCAGCCCGTCCGCGAGCCGCATCACGACCGGGAGCAGCGGGCTCTCGCCGGGCTTGAAGCCGAGCACGCGCGCCTGGGCGGGCGCGTCGTCGGCCGTGATGCGCCCCTCCGCGAGGTCGGTCAGGAAGTCGCCGCGGCCGCGTGCCGCGAGCTCCTCCTCCTGTCTGGCCTGCATCAGGACCACCGCGAGCGAGCCCGCCGCCCGCTCCGCCGCGATCCGGTGAACCGGGAGCAGCACGGACTCCACGGCGAGCAGTACGAGCCGGGCCCGCACCGAGCCGGTGCCGGGTCCACCGCCCGGCACGTCGACGAGCACCGCGCCCGCGGGCGGTCCGTCCCGGTCGACGGTGCGGCCCCGCAGGCCCTCCCACACCTGGAGCGGATCGGCACACTCCGTGCCCGCCCCGGCGGCGTACAGAAGTTGCCCGTCCGCTGTCTCCAGGAACACCGGATTGCCGCTGAAGTCCGCGAGGACGCCGAGGACCTGTGGCACACCGCCGCCGCCGAGCAGCGCTTCCGTGCAGCGCCGGTGGACCTCCTCGGCCCGCTGGAGCAGCGCGTAGTGACCGTTGACGATCTCCGTGTGCACCTCTTCGGTGACCGTCACGAAGGGCACCTCGCGGTGCAGCTGCACCAGGGGGAGGCCGGCCGCGCGCGCCGTCTCCACGATCGCCGCGGGCAGCCGGGCGAAGCGCGGGCCCAGCTCGACGACGAGCGCCGCGATGCCCCGCTCGGCGAGCTTGCGCACGAAGGCGCGCTGCTCGGCGGGGCGTGCGCCAAGGCCCAGGCCGGTGGTCAGGAGCAGCTCGCCGCCCTTGAGCAGCGAGGCGATGTTCGGCACCTCGCCGGCGTGCACCCACCGCACGGTGCGCTGCAGCCGTTCCGCTCCCGCGACCACTTCCGGCAGTCCGCCGCGCAGACCCGGAAGCTCCAGGGCCCGCTGCACGGTGATTCCGCCCTGAGTGCCCTGCGTGCCCTGACTTTCCATGGGGCGGACGCTACCTGCGCACACGTTCCGGGAACATCTCCGGCCGGTTACGGGCATGGCCGAAAGTGCCCCGGGCCCGACAACTCGTCGCCCCCGCACGCCAATTGCACGACCCCCTGTCGCTTGTGGCGTACGTCACTCCACGGCAAGGTGCCCGCCATGCCAGAGCAGATGCCAGAGCAACCCAGCACACCCGAGGTCCACCGCCTCAAGGCGAACTCCGTCGGTCTCGTCGGCGTCGTCTTCATGGCCGTCGCCACCGCGGCGCCCATCACGGCCATGACCGGAAACCTGCCCATCGCCGTCGGCGCGGGCAACGGCACCGGCGCGCCCGCGGGCTATCTCTTCGCGACCCTCGTCCTGACGGTGTTCTCCGTCGGATACGTCGCCATGGCCAAGCGGATCACCGCGGCCGGCGCCTTCTACGGCTATATCTCGCACGGCCTCGGCCGGATCGCGGGCATGGCGTCCGGGATGCTCGCCGTCCTCGCGTACGTCGTCTTCGAGGCGTCGATCGTCGGCGTCTTCGCCTACTTCGCCAAGACCACCGTCCATGATCAGCTCGGCGCCGATCTGCCGTGGATCCTGTACGCGGCCGCGATGCTCGCCGTCACCGCCGTCCTGTCGTACTTCGACATCAACCTCACCGCGAAGGCGCTCGGCGTGATGCTGATCGCCGAGATCGCCGTCCTCTTCGCCGTCGCCACCGCCGTACTGATCCACGGCGGCGGCCCCGACGGCATCCCCGTAGAGCCGATCAACCCGAAGAACGCCTTCACCGGCACATCCGCAGGCCTCGGCCTCTTCTTCGCCTTCTGGTCCTGGGTCGGCTTCGAGTCCACCGCCATGTACGGAGAGGAGTCCCGCAACCCCAAGAAGGTCATCCCGCGCGCCACGCTCATCTCGGTCGTCGGCGTCGGGCTCTTCTACATCTACGTCTCCTGGATGACGATCGCGGGCAACGGCCTGAGCGGTTCGGTGAAGGTCTCGCAGTCCACCAGCCCGCTCGACCTGTTCTTCGACCCGGCGCACTCCTTCATCGGCGCCTGGGCCGTCGACACCTTCCAATGGCTCCTGATCACCGGCTCGTTCGCCTGCGGCATGGCCTTCCACCAGTGCGCTTCGCGGTATCTGTACGCGGTCGGGCGCGAGGGGTTCCTGCACCGCGGCCTCGGCCGTACGCACCCCACGCACGGCTCCCCGTACATCGCCTCCTACGTCCAGTCGGCGATCGCCGTCGCCCTGGTCGCCGCCTTCTGGCTCACCGGACAGGACCCGTACATCCACCTCTACACCCTGCTCGCGATCCTCGGCACGATGGCGATCCTCATCGTGCAGACCCTCTGCTCCTTCGCCGTCATCGGCTATTTCCGCAGGAACCACCCCGAGGACCGGCACTGGTTCAAGACCTTCCTGGCCCCGTTGCTCGGCGGCATCGGCATGATCGCCGTGGTTGTCCTGCTTGTGATCAACATGGACACCGCGGCGGGCTCGGCCGCCGACTCCCTCTTCTTCAAGGCCATCCCGTGGATCGTCGGCCTCGTCTTCTTCGGGGGCCTGGGGCTCGGCCTGTATCTGCGGGCGAAGCAGCCCGCCCGCTACGAGATCATCGGCCGGATCGTCCTGGAGGACGCGGCCGAACGCACCGAAGACACCGAGCCCACGACGCCCGCCACCGTCTGAGGAGATCCCCGTGTCCCGTACGAACCCGATGCACGCCTTGAAACGCCTGGCCGCGGAGCACGGCGAGGCCCAGCGCCTCGGAGTACCCGTCGCCGAACTCCGGGGCGCCGCCGCACGGCCCGGCCGAAGAACCGTCCTCAAAGGCGCCGCGGGCCTCGCCGTCGGGGCCGCCGCTCTGTCGGCCGCTCCCCGCGCCACGGCCGCCCCGACCGGCAAGGGCGCACCCCGCACAGCCGTCGTGGGAGCCGGGATCTCGGGCCTCACCGCGGCCCTCACCCTCCACGACGCGGGCCTGAACTGCACGCTCTACGAAGCCAGTCCGGACCGGGTCGGCGGCCGCATGTACACCCAGCGCGGCCACTGGGCGTACGGCCAGACCTCCGAGATCGGCGGCGAGCTGATCGACACCAGCCACAAGAAGATCCTGGAGCTCTGCCGCCGCTTCGATCTCCCCGTCGAGGACTTCCTCGGCGGCGGCCCGAACGGGGCGGAGGAGATCCTCTGGTTCAACGGCGCCTACTACCCGCGCGCCCAGGCCGACGAGGACTTCAAGGCGGTCTACCAACTCCTGCGCCGCGACCTGTCGGAGGCGGGCGAGGTCTTCTGGAACCAGACCACCCCGACCGGCACTGCCCTCGACAACATGTCGATCTATGAGTGGATCGAATCGCGTGTGCCGGGCGGGCACGGCTCCCCGCTCGGCCGCTGGTTCGACGTCGCCTACAACGTCGAGTACGGCGCCGACACCACCGACCAGTCCGCGCTCGCCCTCGTCCTGCTGATGGGCTACCAGACCAATCCGGGGCACTTCAACATCTGGGGCCTGTCCAACGAGCGCTACCACATCACCGGCGGCAACGACCGACTCCCGCACGCCATCGCCGACTTCCTGCCCGCCGGGACCCTGCGCCCCGGCTGCGCCCTGACCGCCGTACGCGCCAACGCCGACGGCACCCAGACCCTCACGTACACCGAGGCGGGCGCCGTCCGCACCGCCACCGCCGACCACACGATCCTGTGCCTCCCGCTGCCGGTGCTCCAACAACTCGACCTGACCAAGGCCGGGTTGGACACCCGCATGACGAATCTGCTGCGGGACGCGCGGATGGGCCACTGCACCAAGCTCAACATGCAGTTCTCAAGCCGCCCCTGGCGCGGCACCGGCGCCTGGCCCGGCGTCAGCGCGGGCGACTGCTTCACCGACGCCGACTTCCAGCAGACCTGGGACACCACCAAGATCCAGCCGGGCAGCGGCGGCATCCTCATCCAGTACGGCGGCGGCACCCTCGCCAAGTCCCTGTCACCGGCAGGCCCGTTCAGCACCGAGACGGACCCCTACGTACGCGACCTGTCCACCCGCCACCTCGGCCAGATCGACCAGGTCTTCCCGGGCACCAAGGCAGCCTGGACCGGCAAGGCCCAGCTCTCCGCCTGGCACAAGAACCCCTACGCGCTCGGCGCCTACTCGTACTGGCCCGTCGGCTATCTGCACCGCTACGCCGGCTACGAAGGCACCCCGCAGGGCAACCTCCACATCGGCGGCGAGCACTGCAGCTACGACTTCCAGGGCTTCATGGAGGGCGGCGCGACCGAAGGGGAGCGCGCCGCCCGGGAGGTGATCGGGAAGCTCACCTAGGGCTCAGGGCCTAACCGCCGTACGCCCCCGAAGCCGTCAGCCGCAGTGCCGTGTCGATCAGCGGCACGTGGCTGAAGGCCTGCGGGAAGTTGCCGACCTGGCGCTGCAGCCGCGGATCCCACTCCTCGGCGAGCAGCCCCAGGTCGTTGCGGAGCGCGAGCAGCTTCTCGAAGAGCTTGCGGGCCTCGTCGACCCGGCCGATCATCGCCAGGTCGTCCGCCAACCAGAACGAGCAGGCCAGGAAGGCGCCTTCGTCCCCCTCAAGGCCGTCCACGCCCGCGTCGTCGCCCGAGGTCGGATAGCGCAGGATGAAGCCGTCCGACGTCGAGAGCTCACGCTGGATCGCCTCGATCGTGCCGATGACGCGCTTGTCGTCGGGCGGCAGGAAGCCCATCTGCGGGATCAGCAGCAGCGAGGCGTCAAGCTCCTTGGAGCCGTACGACTGCGTGAACGTGTTCCGCTCCTTGTCGTAGCCCTTCTCGCAGACGTCACGGTGGATGTCGTCGCGCAGCTCGCGCCACTTCTCCAGCGGGCCGTCCGCGTCGCCGGACTCGATGAGCTTGATCGTGCGGTCGACGGCGACCCAGCACATCACCTTGGAGTGCACGAAGTGGCGGCGCGGTCCGCGCACCTCCCAGATGCCCTCGTCGGGCTGGTCCCAGTGCCTCTCCAGGTAGCGGATCAGTTTGAGCTGGAGCAGCGAGGCGTAGTCGTTGCGGGCCAGGCCCGTCATGTGCGCCAGGTGCAGGGCCTCGGTGACCTCGCCGTACACATCGAGCTGAAGCTGGTGCGCGGCGCCGTTACCGGCCCGGACCGGTGTCGAGCCCTCGTATCCGGGAAGCCAGTCCAGCTCGGCCTCGCCCAGCTCACGCTCGCCCGCGATGCCGTACATGATCTGCAGGTTCTCGGGGTCGCCCGCCACCGCGCGCAGCAGCCACTCGCGCCAGGCGCGGGCCTCCTCGCGGTATCCGGTGCGCAGGAGCGAGGAGAGCGTGATCGCCGCGTCGCGCAGCCACGTGTAGCGGTAGTCCCAGTTGCGGGAGCCCCCGATGTCCTCGGGCAGCGAGGTGGTGGGCGCGGCGACGATGCCGCCGGTCGGCGCGTACGTCAGGGCCTTGAGCGTGATCAGCGAGCGGACCACGGCCTCGCGGTAGGGCCCGTGGTACGTGCAGTGCTCGACCCAGTCGCGCCAGAAGTCCTCGGTCGCCGTGAGGGCGCCCTCGGGATCGGGCAGCGCGGGCGGCTGCCTGTGGGAGGGCTGCCACGAGATGGTGAACGCGATCCGGTCACCCGGCGCGACCGTGAAGTCCGAGTACGTCGTGAGGTCCTTGCCGAAGGTCTCGGCCGGGGTGTCGAGCCACACCGAATCGGGCCCGGCGACGGCCACCGTGCGCCCGTCGACCTTGTGTACCCAGGGCACCACACGCCCGTAACTGAACCGCATGCGCAGCGCGGAGCGCATCGGCACCCGGCCGCTGACGCCCTCGACGATCCGCACCAGCTGCGGGGCGTCCGTGTCGCGGGGCGGCATGAAATCGGTCACGCGGACCGTGCCGCGCGGGGTGTCCCACTCGGACTCCAGGACCAGCGAGTCGCCGCGGTAGGTGCGCCGCGCCGCCGTCGGTGGCGGGGCGTCCGGGCTGTGCGCGGGTCCAAGCCGCCAGAATCCGTGCTCCTCCGTGCCCAGCAGGCCGGCGAAGACGGCGTGTGAGTCGAAGCGGGGCAGGCACAGCCAGTCGACCGTGCCGTCCCGGCAGACCAGTGCGGCGGTCTGCATGTCTCCGATGAGTGCGTAGTCCTCGATGCGCCCGGCCACGTGCATCTCCAGTCAAACGGCCACGTCGCCCTCGCGGGGCGCTCGCTCTACGGTCAGAGTTCGCTGTAAAACGAACTGCGCGAGCCTCTTGTTCCTGGAGAACGGGCGGGGGTGATGCCGTTGGTCGGACGGCTCGGCAGCAAGTGTCCGAGCAGGATACGACGCACCCCGGTGATCTGCGCGCCGGTCCGGGCAACGCAGCTGCGCCGAACGGGTGAGCGCCAGGTGAGGCGGCTGTGAAGAGAGTGGCGGAGCGTGGCCGGAAGCAGCCTCGTCCCGTCGCTGATACCCTGGTAGCCCGTGAGCCGGTGGTCCTAGAACCCCCGAACCGCAGCGACGGCACCTCCCCCGAATCCCCGGTGAGAGTGCCGGTACGCACCCTCCAGACCGCGACCACGGGAGCCCCCCTTTGGCTATGCAGCCCAAATCCACGACGACCAAGCACATCTTCGTCACCGGGGGTGTCGCCTCTTCCCTCGGCAAGGGTCTGACTGCCTCCAGCCTGGGTGCGCTCCTCAAGGCTCGTGGCCTGCGCGTCACCATGCAGAAGCTCGACCCGTACCTGAACGTCGACCCGGGCACGATGAACCCCTTCCAGCACGGCGAGGTGTTCGTCACCAACGACGGCGCCGAGACCGACCTGGACATCGGCCACTACGAGCGCTTCCTCGACGTCGACCTCGACGGCTCGGCCAACGTCACCACCGGCCAGGTCTACTCGCAGGTCATCGCCAAGGAGCGGCGAGGCGAGTACCTGGGCGACACCGTGCAGGTCATCCCGCACATCACCAACGAGATCAAGCACCGCATCCGCCGCATGGCCACGGACGACGTGGACGTCGTCATCACCGAGGTCGGCGGCACGGTCGGTGACATCGAGTCCCTGCCGTTCCTGGAGACCGTCCGCCAGGTCCGCCACGAGGTCGGCCGCGACAACGTCTTCGTCGTGCACATCTCGCTGCTGCCCTACATCGGCCCCTCCGGCGAGCTGAAGACCAAGCCGACCCAGCACTCGGTCGCCGCCCTGCGCAACATCGGCATCCAGCCCGACGCCATCGTGCTGCGCGCCGACCGCGAGGTGCCGCTGTCCATCAAGCGCAAGATCTCGCTGATGTGCGACGTCGACGAGGACGCGGTGGTCGCGGCCATCGACGCCAAGTCGATCTACGACATCCCGAAGGTCCTGCACACCGAGGGCCTTGACGCCTACGTCGTCCGCAAGCTGGACCTCCCGTTCCGCGATGTGAACTGGACGCAGTGGGAGGACCTCCTGGACCGGGTGCACAACCCGAACCACGAGGTCACCATCGCGCTGGTCGGCAAGTACATCGACCTGCCCGACGCCTACCTCTCCATCACCGAGGCCATGCGCGCCGGCGGCTTCGCCAACAAGGCCCGCGTCAAGGTCAAGTGGGTCACCTCGGACGACTGCAAGACCCCGGCGGGCGCCAAGAAGCAGCTCGCCGACTGCGACGCGATCCTGATCCCCGGCGGCTTCGGCGACCGTGGTGTCTCCGGCAAGGTCGGCGCGATCCAGTACGCCCGCGAGAACAAGGTGCCGCTGCTCGGCATCTGCCTCGGCCTGCAGTGCATCGTCATCGAAGCCGCCCGCAACCTCGCGGACATCCCCGACGCCAACTCCACCGAGTTCGACGCCGCGACCTCCCACCCGGTCATCTCGACCATGGCCGAGCAGCTCGACATCGTCGCGGGCGAGGGCGACATGGGCGGCACGATGCGCCTGGGCATGTACCCGGCCAAGCTCGCCGAGGGATCGATCGCGCGTGAGGTGTACGACGGCAAGGAGTACGTCGAGGAGCGCCACCGCCACCGCTACGAGGTGAACAACGCCTACCGCGGCGAGCTGGAGAAGAAGGCCGGCCTGCAGTTCTCCGGCACCTCCCCGGACGGCAAGCTCGTCGAGTACGTCGAGTACCCGCGCGACGTCCACCCCTACCTGGTCGCCACACAGGCCCACCCGGAGCTGCGCTCGCGCCCGACGCGTCCGCACCCGCTCTTCGCCGGTCTGGTGAAGGCGGCCGTGGAGCGCCAGACGGCGGCCAAGAAGGGCAAGTAACACAAGGGTTGTACGGTTGCCGGGGTACGCGTCTTTCGAGGTGCGTGCCCCGGTTTCTGTTTGTGTGCGTGTGGGAGGACAGGGCGACATGACGATCAAGGACACCGCCGAGGAGTGGCAGGTCACGGCGACGGAGACCCCGTTCGTCGGCAACAAGACCTCCGTCCGCACCGACGACGTGGTCATGCCCGACGGGACCGTCGTCCGCCGCGACTACCAGGTGCACCCCGGCTCGGTCGCGGTGCTCGCACTCGACGACGCGGGCCGCGTCCTGGTCCTGCGCCAGTACCGCCACCCGGTCCGCCAGAAGCTCTGGGAGATCCCGGCAGGACTGCTCGACATCCCCGGCGAGAACCCGCTGCACGCCGCCCAGCGCGAGCTCTACGAAGAGGCGCACGTCAAGGCGGAGGACTGGCGCGTCCTCACCGACGTCTACACCACGCCCGGCGGCTGCGACGAGGCCGTGCGCATCTTCCTCGCCCGCGATCTCTCCGAGGCCGAAGGCGAGCGCTTCGAAGTCTCCGAGGAGGAGGCGGACATGGAGCTGGCGCGCGTACCGCTCGAAGAGCTCGTACGCGGCGTGCTCGCCGGTGAACTGCACAACAACTGCCTCGTCGTGGGCGCCCTTTCACTCACCGCCGCGCTGAACGGCGACGGCGTGGACGCGCTGCGCCCGGCCGAGGCGCCTTGGCCCGCGCGTCCCTTCGAGGCCTGAGCACACATCAGGGGGCGGCTTCAGGCTCCGGTGTGACGATCTGCTGATCCGATCGGGCGACTGTGTGCGCCGCGTGACGGGGGACGCGGCAGGGCCTGAACTAGGCTCTGGAAGCGTCCCGACCGGAGTCCCGGCGGGTTCGCGCGCAGGCGGACGGAGCATGGCCCGTGACGGATCAGGCGGTCGACACGGACGGTTCGGCGGCGGGCGGCGCGGTGCCGCGGCCCGCGTCGGCCCGGACTTCCGGGGAAGGCCAATTCACCGGCCGGCGCCGGGAGTTGAAGGAGCTCCGCGCCGACATCGACCGCGCGGGCCTCGACACCATCTCGGGCCGCAAGGCGCCACGCGCGCGCGTGCTGCTCATCGCGGGACGCCCGGGCTCGGGCCGCACCTCCCTCGCGGAGGAGCTCGCCCGGCAGGTCGCCGGCAACTACCCGGACGGCACCCTCCGAGCCCACCTCACAGAACCCGACGGCACGCGCGTGCCGACCGAGCGCACCGCGCGGGAGCTGCTCGACGTCCTGGAGGTGCCCGCACCGCCGGGGGCCGACGAGGACGAGCTGACCGAGGTGCTCCGCGAGGCCCTGGCAGGACGCCGGTGTCTGCTGCTGCTCGACGGAGCGGCCGATGCCGAGCAGGTCGACCCGCTGATCCCGGACGCGCCCGACTGCCTGGCCGTCGCCGTCTCCGAGGGCCCGCTCACCGGAATCCCGGACGTGCGGCCCTGCACGCTCGGCGGCCTGGACACCGCCGCCGGCGTCGAGCTGCTCTCCCGCGCCGCGGGCCAGGTGCGCGTCACCGTCGACCCGCGCTCCGCGGAGAGCCTGGTCGAGGCGTGCGCCGCGCACCCCGCCGCCCTCGTCCTGGCCGGCGGCTGGCTCTCCGTGCGGCCCAAGGCGGCCCTCGCCGACCTGGCCAAGCAGGTGCACGAACGCCCCGACGAGGGGTCCGCCCTTGCCCGCGTCTTCCAGCACTCGTACGCCTCGCTGCCGGGCCCCGCCGCGCGGATACTGCGCTTCCTCTCCCTCGCCCCCGCGGGCCACGTCGACCCGCACACCGCGTCCGCCCTGGCCGGCTGCTCGGTCTCCGCCGCCCGCACCACCCTGGACGACTTCGTGAAGCTCGGCCTGGTCAGGGCCGTGGAGTCGCCGCTGCCGCAGTACGAGGTGCCCGGCTGCCTGACGCCGCTGCTGCGCTCCCTCACCGAGAGCCAGGACCGCCCCGCCGAGGTGCAGCTGGCGCGGGCCAGGATGCTGGAGCGGACCGTGCGGCTCCTGCAGTCCTGCCGGGCGATCACCGAACCGGACGGCTCGGCGGCCCGCAAGAAGCTCGCCGGTCTGCCGCGCGCCCTGCGCTTCCCCCACCGGGCGGCCGCCGCCGAGTGGCTGCGCATCCGGCAGCCCGCGCTGCTCGCCGCCGCCCGCCTCGCGGTCGCCGACGGGGAGCTCGACACCCTCGCCCGGCGCCTGATGGCGGCCCTGACGCGGGCCCTGGTCGCGCACCGCGGCACGGAGGACGCGGCTCCCGAGCTGTACGGCATCCATCAGCTGGTCCTGGATGTCGCCGAGCGCAGGGATCTGCCCCGCGAGCAGGCGGCCGCGCTGCTCAATCTCGCGGATCTGGATGCGCGCACGGGACGTACACACGAGGCGCTGGTGCGATATCGGTCAGCTTTGGACGCCGGACGCAGAGCAAATGACCCGTACGCGACCGGCCGCGCAATGGAATCCGTAGGTGGCGCATACCAGGAGCTGGGGGACTGGTCGCGGGCGTCGGACTGGTTCGGCCGGGCCCTCGCCCAGCGCCTGGGTCGGGACGAGCGCGCCGACGCGGCCCGGCTCTACGGCCGCATCGGCACCGCACACACCTATGCGGGGCGCTACGGAGAGGCGCTGCGCAACTGGAGCTCGGCCGTCACCGGGTACCGCAAGTGCGGTGATGTGGCGGGCCAGGCAAGGGCGTTGAGCGAGCTGGCGCGGGTGCAGGAGTACGCGGGGCGGCCCGAGGAGTCGCTGCGTACCTGCCAGGAGGCGGTCGAGTGGGCGCGGCAGGCCGGCGACGTACGTCTCCAGGCGGCGCTGCAGCTCAGGCTGGCCGACACCCTGGAGCGTCTTGGCGACCCGGCGGCCGCCCGGCTGCACCGCGCCGCCGCCGAGCGCATGCTGGGAAGGGAGATCGAGGAGGTCACGGGGCTTGCATCGAAGGATGGACCCGAGGGTTCCGCCTACGAAATCCGTAGCGCTTCCGCAGAAGATTGATGCATTGAAAGGCTAGACAGAGAGAACTCCTTCATTAGACTGGCTCCGCCGCGTACTTCCGTGGTGTCTTCCGATGCGCCCTCTTGTGTGTCGGTACGTAGTTCATTGCCCGAAACATCCCTGAGCCAAGAGGACCGTGATCCACGTGAAGGTCGGCATCCCCCGCGAGGTCAAGAACAACGAGTTCCGGGTGGCCATCACCCCCGCCGGTGTGCACGAGCTGGTGCGCCATGGCCACCAGGTCGTCATCGAGCGCAACGCCGGTGTCGGCTCCTCCATCACGGACGACGAGTTCGTCTCGGCCGGCGCCCAGATCCTGGACACCGCCGACGAGGTCTGGGCCACCGCCGACCTCCTGCTGAAGGTCAAGGAGCCCATCGCCGAGGAGTACCACCGCCTCCGCAAGGACCAGACGCTCTTCACCTACCTGCACCTGGCCGCCTCCAAGGAGTGCACGGACGCGCTCCTGGAGTCCGGCACGACCGCCATCGCGTACGAGACCGTGGAGACCGCGAACCGCGCGCTCCCGCTGCTCGCCCCGATGTCCGAGGTCGCGGGCCGCCTGGCCCCGCAGGTCGGCGCGTACCACCTGATGGCCGCCCAGGGCGGCCGCGGTGTCCTGCCCGGCGGTGTCCCGGGTGTGGCGGCCGGCAAGGCCGTCGTCATCGGCGGCGGCGTCTCCGGCTGGAACGCCGCGCAGATCGCCATCGGCATGGGCTTCCACGTGACCCTGCTCGACAAGGACATCAACAAGCTCAAGGAGGCGGACAAGATCTTCGGCACGAAGATCCAGACCGTCGTCTCCAACGCCTTCGAGCTCGAGAAGGCCTGCCTCGACGCCGACCTCGTCATCGGCGCCGTCCTCATCCCGGGCGCCAAGGCCCCGAAGCTCGTCACCAACGAGCTCGTCTCGCGGATGAAGCCGGGAAGTGTCCTTGTCGACATCGCGATCGACCAGGGCGGCTGCTTCGAGGACTCGCACGCGACCACGCACGCCGAGCCGACCTTCCCGGTCCACAACTCGGTGTTCTACTGCGTCGCCAACATGCCCGGCGCGGTGCCCAACACCTCGACGTACGCGCTGACCAACGCCACGCTGCCGTACATCGTCGAGCTCGCGAACCGCGGCTGGGTCGAGGCGCTGCGCCGTGACCACGCGCTCGCCCTGGGTCTCAACACCCATGACGGCAAGGTGGTTTACAAGGAGGTCGCCGAGTCGCACGGCCTCGAGCACGTCGAGCTGGAGACGCTCCTCGGCTGATCCTGACCACTTTCGTCAACGAAAGTCGTCAATCTCACGCCTGCGGCCGGACCTTGAGAGGGGTCCGGCCGTATGCGTATGTCCGTGGACATGGTCAACTCGCCTTGAACGTAGCCCTTTAACCGATTCGCCCACCCCGGAAATGTGCCAATGGCACCCCACGCGCCCTTGACATGGGGGCGTTCGATTGCCGACACATCGGGCCGGGTCCGGCGGATTGTGTTGCTGCGGACCGGTGACACGCCATAGAGTCGCCAACCGTCGGCATGGTGTCACGCTGACCTATCGAGAAATTTCCTGGTCACCAAGGAGGTAAGACGACTTGTGAATGAGTCGACATTTGCTCCCGGGGGTGGTCAACCAGGAATGTCTGCGCGGGGCCAAGGACCCGTGGGGCTCGAGGCTGTCGGCTCCGTCGCTGTCCGCACCTTCGAAGCCCGCCAGAAACCGCAGCCGACGCAACCGACATCGTCTGCACCCCAGAGCATGGATGGCCATCACGTGAACGCCATGGCCGGCGACCGGAGTGGCGAGAACACCACCCACACCCAACTCGCCGACTACGAGGAACTGCCCCAGGGGCACTTCTACGACCCTGACGCCGAGTACGAGCCCGATCCTGAGTACGCGGCCACGCTGGCCCCGGACGCGGCCCGTCAGCGCCGTGAGCGCATCGGTCCCACGGGACGCCCGCTGCCGTACTTCCCGATCCCGGGCCCGCTGACCGATCACGGCCCCGCGAAGATCATCGCGATGTGCAACCAGAAGGGCGGCGTGGGCAAGACGACGTCGACCATCAACCTGGGTGCCGCGCTCGCGGAGTACGGACGCCGGGTCCTGCTCGTCGACTTCGACCCGCAGGGCGCCCTCTCGGTGGGCCTCGGGGTGAACCCGATGGAGCTGGACCTGACGGTCTACAACCTGCTCATGGAGCGGGGCATGTCGGCCGACGAGGTGCTGCTGAAGACGGCGGTCCCGAACATGGACCTGCTGCCCAGCAACATCGACCTGTCCGCCGCCGAAGTGCAGTTGGTCAGCGAGGTCGCCCGAGAGTCCACGCTGCAGCGGGCGTTGAAGCCGCTGATGCAGGACTACGACTACATCGTGATCGACTGTCAGCCCTCGCTCGGCCTGCTCACCGTGAACGCCCTGACGGCGGCTCACAAGGTGATCGTGCCGCTCGAGTGCGAGTTCTTCGCGCTGCGCGGTGTGGCCCTCCTGACGGAGACCATCGAGAAGGTCCAGGAGCGGCTCAACCCCGACCTGGAGCTCGACGGCATCCTCGCCACCATGTACGACTCGCGCACGGTGCACAGCCGTGAGGTGCTCGCGCGGGTGGTCGAGGCCTTCGACGATCACGTCTACCACACGGTCATCGGGCGCACGGTCCGCTTCCCGGAGACCACGGTCGCCGGTGAGCCGATCACGACGTACGCCTCGAACTCCGTCGGCGCCGCCGCCTACCGTCAGCTCGCCAGGGAGGTGCTCGCCCGGTGTCACGCCGAGTGAGTCTGCCGGGGGCCGACGAACTGTTCCGTACGACCGGGGGGATGGCGCTGCAGTCGTCGTCTCCGCGACGCCAGGCCAATGGCGAGCCGCGGGTGCCGGCGCCCGCGGGGGAGAGCGACGAGACCGCCGCCGGTGACTCCACCGGGGGCACGGGCGACGCGGACGGCGGTGAGTCCGCCGAACACGGCGCCGCCGACGCGGAGTCGGGGGCCGGGGAATCCCGTAGCCGCACGGCGTCCGCCGAGGGCGAGAAGGGCGGCGGCCGGTCCGCCGGCTCCGCCTCCACCGCGCAGGCGCGGCGGCGGGCGCGGGCGGCCAATCGGCGGCCGAGCGGGCGTGAGCGGCACGACGAGAAGATCACCGTGTACGTGTCCGCCGAGGAGCTCATGGATCTTGAGCACGCCCGGCTCGTGCTCCGGGGTGAGCATGGTCTCGCGGTCGACCGCGGGCGGATCGTCCGCGAGGCGGTGGCTGTCGTCCTCGCCGATCTCGAGTCCCGCGGGGACGCGAGCATTCTCGTACGACGGCTGCGTGGGCGGTAGGGGTAGCCTTCCCGCCGATGCCCCTGAACGACGATTCCGCACCACCTGCCCGCCGCCGCGCCCTGGGGCGCGGTCCCGCGGTGGCTCCGGCGGAGGAGCCCGCCCACGACCAGGAACCGGCGGTCGAGCCGGAGGCGGTGGCGGAACCGGAGACGTCGGTCGAACCGGAGGCGCCCGCCGAGCCTGACGACGGGCGGTTCAAGGTTCGGCTCGCGAACTTCGAAGGGCCCTTCGATCTGCTCCTTCAGCTCATCTCGAAGCACAAGCTCGATGTCACCGAAGTCGCGCTGTCCAAGGTGACCGACGAGTTCATGGCGCACATCCGGGCCATGGGACCCGACTGGGATCTCGACCAGACCACCGAGTTCCTGGTGGTCGCCGCCACTCTGCTCGACCTCAAGGCGGCCCGGCTGCTGCCCACCGCCGAGGTCGAGGACGAGGCGGATCTCGCGCTGCTCGAAGCGCGGGACCTGCTCTTCGCGCGACTCCTTCAGTACCGCGCGTACAAACAGATCGCGGACATCTTCAGCGGGCGGCTGGAGGAGGAGGCGCGGCGCTATCCCCGGACCGTGGGGCTTGAGCCGCACCATGCCGAGCTGCTGCCCGAGGTCGTCATCAGCATCGGCGCCGAGGGCTTCGCCAGGCTCGCCGTGAAGGCGATGCAGCCGCGGGCGAAGCCTCAGGTGTACGTCGACCACATCCATGCCCCGCTGGTCTCCGTGCAGGAGCAGGCAGGGGTGGTCGTGGCCCGGCTGCGGGAGCGGGGCGAGGCCAGCTTCCAGATGCTCGTCGAGGACGCGGGGGACACCCTCACCGTGGTCGCCCGCTTCCTGGCGCTGCTCGAGCTGTACCGCGAGAAGGCCGTCGCCCTGGACCAGGAGGACGCCCTGGGCGAGCTGATGGTGCGGTGGACCGGCGGCGACGGCGACGGGCAGCCGACGGTGACCGACGAATTCGACCGGGCCCCGGAGCTGCCGGGCGAGACGAGCGAGGAGCAGACGGCATGAGCAGTCCCGCGGGAGACCTGGCCGGCGCCGTCGCCGATCTGGAGCTGCGGCCCGCCCTGGAGGCCGTCCTCATGGTCGTCGACGAACCGGCCACCGAGGAGCACCTCGCCAAGGTCCTCGACCGGCCCCGGCGGCAGATCGCCGACGCGCTGCGCGAGCTGGCCGACGAGTACACCGTGCAGCGGCGGGGCTTCGAGCTGCGGCTCGTGGCGGGCGGCTGGCGGTTCTACACGCGCCCCGAGTACGCGGCGGCGGTCGAACGCTTCGTGCTCGACGGGCAGCAGGCCCGGCTCACCCAGGCGGCTCTGGAGACCCTCGCGGTCGTCGCGTACCGCCAGCCGGTCAGCCGTTCCCGGGTCTCCGCCGTGCGCGGAGTGAACTGTGACGGCGTGATGCGCACCCTTCTCCAGAGGGGTCTGGTGGATGAGGCGGGCGCGGAACCCGAAACAGGTGCGATCCTGTACAGGACGACGAACTACTTTCTGGAGCGGATGGGCCTGCGTGGCCTTGACGAGCTCCCGGAGCTCGCGCCCTTCCTCCCCGAGGCGGACGCGATCGAGGCAGAGACGCAGGAAGGTGTCCCGTCGTTCGACCCGGACGCTCCTGATGCGCCGGGTTACGAGGACGCAGACGACTAACGGAAATTTGATGCGAAGCAGCAGCGGCAGGAACAGCAGCGGAAACAACGGCGGGAGCCGTGGTGGCAACAGCGGCGGCCGCGGCGGGAGCAGCGGTGGCCGCGGTAACTACCGCGGTGCCGGCAACGCCCGCGACGACAGGCGCGGGGCCGGCAGCGCCCGCGACGACAAGCAGGGCGGCAGCGGCCGTCCGAAGAAGCCGCGTCCGGAGGAGCGGCGCTACGACGTGGGCACCGGCGGCACGCAGGACGGCCCGAAGTCGGGCCGTGGTGCCTCGGCGCGCGGCGGCGCCAAGGGCGGCCCCAAGCAGGGCAGCCAGGCAGGCGGACGCGGGCGTTGGGCTCCGGCCACCTCCCGTGAGTACGACGCGCGGGCCGAGGAGCGCAACCGCGAGCGGTACGCGGGCAAGCCGAAGACCAACCTGCCCAAGACCTTCCCGGGCGCCGAGCAGGAGGGCGAGCGGCTGCAGAAGATCCTCGCCCGCGCGGGCTACGGCTCGCGCCGTGCCTGTGAGGAGCTGGTCGAGCAGGCCCGCGTCGAGGTCAACGGCGAGATCGTGCTCGAGCAGGGCATGCGGGTCGACCCGGAGAAGGACGAGATCAAGGTCGACGGCCTGACGGTGGCGACCCAGTCTTACCAGTTCTTCGCCCTGAACAAGCCGGCCGGCGTCGTCTCCACCATGGAGGACAGCGAAGGCCGCCAGTGCCTCGGTGACTACACGAACAACCGCGAGACGCGGCTGTTCCACGTGGGCCGGCTGGACACCGAGACCGAGGGCGTCATCCTGCTCACCAACCACGGTGAGCTGGCGCACCGCCTCACGCACCCGAAGTACGGCGTGAAGAAGGTCTACCTCGCGCACATCGTCGGGCCGATCCCGCGTGACCTGGGCAAGAAGCTCAAGGACGGCATCGAGCTGGAGGACGGGTACGCGCGTGCGGACCACTTCCGCGTCGTCGAGCAGACCGGCAAGAACTACCTGGTCGAGGTGACCCTGCACGAGGGCCGCAAGCACATCGTGCGGCGCATGCTGGCCGAGGCCGGGTTCCCGGTCGACAAGCTGGTGCGGGTGGCCTTCGGGCCGATCACCCTCGGCGACCAGAAGTCGGGGTGGCTGCGCAGGCTCTCGAACACCGAGGTCGGCATGCTGATGCAGGAAGTCGACCTGTAGACACCACTCAGGGCTTGTGACTGCCCGTCCGTTCTCTTTATAGTCTTCATGACTATTAAGGGGGTGGGCGGGCATGCCTGTGTCCGGGACCTACGACAAGTACGCCTTCGAGCCGTTCGCCGTCACCGTCGACCTCGCCGTCTTCACCGTCCGCGCGGGCCGGCTGCACGTGCTGCTCGTCGAGCGGGGCCAGGAGCCGTACGCGGGACGCTGGGCGCTGCCCGGCGGCTTCGTGCTCCCCGAGGAGTCGGCCGAGACCGCGGCGGGCCGTGAGCTCGCCGAGGAGACCGGCCTCACGGACGCCGGCGGGCTCCACCTGGAGCAGCTGCGCACCTACAGCGAACCGGACCGCGACCCTCGGATGCGGGTCGTCTCGGTGGCGTTCGCGGCGCTCGTGCCCGATCCGCCCGAGGTGCGCGGCGGCAGCGACGCCGCCCGCGCCGCCTGGTTGCCGTACGGCTCCGCGTACGGGCCGCTCGCGTTCGACCACGAGCGGATCCTCGCCGACGCCCATGACCGCGTCCGCGCCAAGCTCGAGTACACCGGCCTCGCCACGGCCTTCTGCCCGCCCGAGTTCACGCTCGGCGAGCTGCGGCAGGTCTACGAGACGGTGTGGGGCGTCGAGCTCGACCCGGCCAACTTCCGGCGCAAGGCGCTCGGCACGCCCGGCTTCGTCGCGGCGATCCCCGGGGCCGCGCGCCTGACCGGCGGGCGCGGAAAGCCCGCAGCCCTCTACCGCGCGGGCGGCGCCACCGAACTGCACCCGCCCCTTCTCCGTCCCTCGACCATTGCCTCGGACCTCTCGGAAGGAAAGACCTCATGAAGCGCGCCGCCACCGGATCCCTGATCGGGCTCGCCCTCGGGGACGCGCTCGGCTTCCCGACCGAGTTCAACGACGTACCCTCGATCCTCGCCAAGTGCGGGCCCTGGCGGGAGATGGAGCTGCCGAAGCCCGCGTTCGTCACGGACGACACGCAGATGACGCTCGCGCTCGGCCGTGCGCTCAAGGCCGCGTCCGCGCGCGGGCTCTGCGGGCCCGAGCGGTTCGCGCACCTCACCCGCCGGGAGTTCGTCGCCTGGAACTTCTCGCCGGACAACAACCGCGCCCCCGGCGACACCTGCGTCACCGCCTGCGAGCTGCTCGCCGACGAGCAGCGCCCCTGGCGGGACGCCAGCCAGCTGCACTCCAAGGGCTGCGGCGCCAATATGCGGGTCGCGCCGCTCGGGCTCATGCCGTGGCTCAGCGAGGAGATGCGGGCCGGCGCCGCACAGACCCAGTCGGCGCTCACCCACGGCCACCCCACGGCCCTGGCGGCCAGCGATCTCACGGCGTACGCGGTGAAGCTGCTCGCCGAGGGCACGGAACCGATGGGCCTGGTCGGCCTGCTCCGGTCGTACGCCATCGACAACCGCACCCGGTACCGCGAGGACTGGCTCGGCGACCTGTGGACCCGCTCCCAGGACCCGACCCCCGAGCACTTCATCGCGCGCGGTTGGGACGAGTGCCTCGCGATACTCGAACGGCTCGCGGCGGCGCTCAAGGACGCCAACCCGGAGACCGACCCCTGCCTCGCCACCGGCGCGGGCTGGATCGCCGAAGAGGCGCTCGCCACCGGCCTGCTCTGCTTCCTGATGTTCCCCGACGAGCCCCTCACCGCCCTGCGCAGGGCGGCCTGCACCTCGGGGGACTCCGACTCCATCGCCTGCCTGGCCGGCGCGTTCGCGGGCGCCCATCTCGGCGCGGACGCCTGGCCCGCCGAGTGGGCCGAGCGGATCGAGTACCGGACGGAGCTGCTCGAACTCGGGGCGCTCTGGGACGGGGAGGCCTAAGCCGCAGCCGCCGCCGACGCGCGGCGCACCCGGAACAGGAAGTCCTCGACCCGGCGGCGGGGCAGCTCGTCGGGAGGCGTGGGCGGGGCCCAGGCTTTCGGCACCGGGGACGCATCGCGTGCTTCCAGCGGGGCGCGCCGTGCAGGCGTACGTCCGCGTCGAGCTTCTTGCGCTGGCCGAGCGCGTAGCCCGGAACTGCGCCTCCGCCAGTCCTTCGACATGCGTCGGCGGCTTCTCGAAGCGGTCGCGTACGAGGTCCAGGTCGCTCAGGCGCTGCATTGGTGAGCGTACGGGCCACCGTCAGCCGAGCGTGATCGAATTTCCGGTGACCGTGATCTTCTGCGCGGGGAGCGGCCGTGGCGCGGGGCCTTCCGCCACCGAGGCGTCCGCCACGCGGTACTTGCTGCCGTGGCACGCGCAGTTGATCGTGCCGTCCGTGACCTCGCTGACCGTGCAGCCGGAGTGCGTGCAGACCGCGGAGAAGCCCTTGAAGTCGCCCTCCTCGGGCTGTGTCACGACGACCTTCTTGTCCTTGAAGATCTTGCCGCCGCCGACCGGGATGTCCGACGTCTTGGCCAACTCGTCGGCCGCGGGCGGCTTCTGGGACTTCTCGCCGCCGGAGGAGGACGGTGCGGCGGAGGACTCGGTCTCGGGCGGCTGCTCCGGCTCCGCGTCCTCGTCGCCGTACTTGCTGCATCCGGCGGCCAGCGCGACCGCGCCGCCGGTGGCGAGGACCGTGCGCCGGGTGGGGGGCGTACCGCTCATGTCGTCACTCCGAACGTACGGAAGAACCACAGCGCCGACGTCAGCCAGATCACCGTGAGGACCGTGAAGACCAGGCCTCCGATCACCGGAAGCAGCCAGCCGGGCAGCTTCTCCGAGCGGAGCAGCAGCATCTTGGCACTGAAGGCGCCGAAGAAGAAGCAACCGAGCAGCGAGTGCCACATCACGCGCGTCGAGTACGTCTGATAGCCGAGCGCGTAGAGGCAGTGCACCGCCACGGGCACCGACACCAGGAACGCGATCCGGCCCGACCAGCGGTGCAGCGCCGCCGACCAGGACGGGCCCGGAAGACGGCCGTACACCATGAACGCCGATGCGACCTGGACGAGCGCGAAGGCGAACGCCGTCGTGCCCAGCCAGGCCTTGACCGCGCTGGTGCTGCTGAACCCGGCGAGGTTGAAGGCCGTGCCCTCCGGGTCGTGCGTCCTGCCGTACACACCGAGGCCGACCGCGACCGCCGCGGCGACCAGGGCGGGCACGAGATAGCGGGCGGGGTGCGGGCGACGGTGGTCGCCCGTCGCGGGGGGCGGGCCGAAGCCGCCCTGGGTCGCGGCGTTCGGATCGACGCTCATGGTGGCTCCCTGGTCGGGCGCGGCGGGGTCGGGGTGCGGGCGGGTCAGGGCACGACGGGGCGGGCGGTGAGGCGGCCGCCGTCGAAGGGCACGGCGCCGGTCTCCGGGTCCAGGCGCGGGGCGGGCGCGGGCTTGCCGTCGCGCTTGAGGATGCCGACCTGGCTGCCGTCGGGCAGCACGATCCAGCCGCCGTCGACCTCGGCGCCGCGCACCTCGGTGGTCGCGCGGTACAGGCCGGAGGGCTTCTTCGCCCGGTCCGCGGTGAAGTCCCATGTCTTCTTGTCGATGTCGACCGTGCCGCGGACCTTGTCGTCGTCGCGCAGGGTGCCGTCCAGCTTCGCGCCGTGCTTGCCGGTCAGCCGCATCGAGCCGTCGTCCTCGACGTTGCCCTTCAGCCAGGATTCCGTGTTCCGTCCGTCGCAGAAGTACGCGATGGCCTTGCCGTCACGGATCGAGATGGAGACGGCCGAGGTGTCGTCGTCCGTACGGCCCGCGTACTCGGCCTTGGCCGGCGGCTTCTTCGACGGCTCCTTCGAAGGATCGTCGGTCGGACTCTTGGAAGGGTCGCTCTTGGAGGGCGCCGGAGACGAGGGCGCCGGTGACGCGGCACCGGGCGAGTCCTCTCCGTACGACGAATTGCCCGTCCCCGTGGTCGCGTTGAGCGACAGCATGAACAGGGCCAGCAGCAGCCCCCCGAGAAGCGTGTACAGCGGTCCCGAGCGCTTCATACGGGCCTCCCCCGAGGCGTGGGCCGTGCCGGCTCCTCCATGCAAGCGGACGCGCGCCCCCTGCGTCCAGGGCTGAACCGTCACGGATCGTTCCAAGTGGCGACAGAAGGCGATCAGGGCGACATTGGCAGGGTCCGAGGTCCCGCCCCTGGGCGGCGCGGCACGGGCGACAACCACGCGGCGTCCGTCTCGGCAGGCGGGCGCCGCGCACTCGTCCCCGGGGCCCTGACTACCCTTGTGAGCACAGCAAGTCGTAGATACACGAGCGAGGAGCAGCACTGTGGCGGTACGAGCGGTCCGGGGCGCCGTCCAACTGAAGCGGGACGCGGCCGACCACATGGACGAGCAGGTCAGCGAGCTGCTCACCGCCATCCTCGAGCGGAACGGACTGACCCAGGACGACCTGATCAGCATCTGGTTCACGGCGACGCCCGATCTGCACTCCGACTTCCCGGCCGCGGCCGCGCGCAAGCTGGGCATCGTGGACGTCCCGCTGATCTGCGCGCAGGAACTGGAGATCAACGGCGCGATGCCCCGCGTCGTCCGGGTCCTCGCGCACATCGAGACCGACAAGCCCCGCTCCGAGATCACGCACGTCTACCTCGGCGCAGCTGCCACCCTTCGCAAGGACATCGCCCAGTGAGAACCGCCCTCGTCATCGGCACCGGCCTGATCGGCACCTCCGCCGCGCTGGCGCTCGTCTCGCGCGGTGTGACCGTGCACCTCGCCGACCACGACCCCGGGCAGGCCCGCACGGCGGCCGCGCTCGGCGCAGGCACGGACGAGGAGCCCGAGGGCCGCGTCGACCTCTGCGTCGTCGCCGTGCCGCCGGCGCATGTCGCCGCGACCCTGGCCGACGTCATGGGGCGCGGGGCGGCGCGCGGCTACCTCGACGTGGCCAGCGTCAAGGGCGGGCCGCGCCGTGAGCTGGAGGCGCTCGGCCTCGACCTCACCCCGTACATCGGTACGCACCCCATGTCCGGCCGGGAGCGCAGTGGCCCCCTGGCCGCCACCGCCGACCTCTTCGAGGGGCGGCCGTGGGTGCTGACCCCGACCCGGGACACCGACACCGAGGTCCTCAACCTCGCCCTCGAACTGGTCGCGCTCTGCCGTGCGGTGCCGGTCGTCATGGACGCCGAGGCGCACGACCGCGCGGTCGCGCTCGTCTCGCACATGCCGCACCTCGTGTCCAGCATGGTCGCCGCCCGCCTGGAGGACGCCGAGGAGACGGCGGTGCGCCTGTGCGGCCAGGGTATCCGTGACGTCACGCGCATCGCCGCGTCCGACCCGGGGATGTGGATCGACATCCTGTCCGCGAATCCCGGCCCGGTGGCCGACCTCCTCGCGGCGGTCGCCACCGACCTGGACGAGACGGTGACCGCGCTGCGCGCCCTGCAGTCGGCGGACGAGTCCAAGCGGCGGGACGGCGCGGCCGGAGTCGAGGGCATGCTGCGGCGTGGCAACGCCGGGCAGGTCCGGGTACCGGGCAAGCACGGGGCGGCGCCGGCCACGTACGAGATCGTCGCCGTGCTCATCGACGACCAGCCAGGACAGCTGGCCCGGATCTTCGCCGACGCGGACCGCGCCGGGGTCAACATCGAGGACGTACGCATCGAGCACGCGACCGGGCAGCAGGCGGGCCTGGTCCAGCTGATGGTGGAGCCGAAGGCGGTGCCGGTGCTGAGCGCGGCACTGCGGGAGCGGGGCTGGGCCATCCGGCAGTAAGAGGCGCTCGCGGGAGCCAGTAACCTTGTGCGGGGCGTGTCTGCGCCCCGCCTCCTTGCCCCGCGTCCTGAGAAAGGTGCCCGCACCCCGTGGAAACCGCCGAAACCGCCACCCAGGCTGCCGTCATCGTCGCCATCGACGGACCCTCCGGCACGGGCAAGTCGAGCACCTCCAAGGCCGTCGCCGCCCAGCTCGGCCTCAGCTACCTGGACACCGGCGCCCAGTACCGCGCGATCACCTGGTGGATGGTGAGCAACGGCATCGAGCTGACGGACCCGAGCGCCATCGCCGCGGCCGCCCAGAAGCCCGAGATCATCTCCGGCACCGACCCGTCCGCCCCGACCATCACGGTCGACGGCACGGACGTCGCGGGCCCGATCCGCACGACCGAGGTCACCTCCAAGGTCAGCGCCGTCAGCGCCGTGCCCGAGGTCCGCGCCCGGATCACGGACCTGCAGCGCTCCATCGCCGCGTCCGCCGAGAAGGGCATCGTCGTCGAGGGCCGTGACATCGGTACGACCGTCCTGCCCGACGCCGACCTGAAGATCTTCCTGACGGCCTCGCCCGAGGCCCGCGCCGCCCGCCGCTCCGGCGAGCTCAAGGGCGCCGACGTCAAGGCGACCCAGGAAGCCCTCATCAAGCGGGACGCGGCCGACTCCAGCCGCAAGACGTCCCCGCTGGCGAAGGCCGGCAACGCCGTCGAGGTAGACACCACCGAGCTCACGCTCCAGCAGGTCATCGAGTGCGTCGTCACCCTCGTCGAGGAGAAGCGGGCCTCGAAGTGATTGCGGCTCCATCGGAACGCGGTGCGGAGGTCGGCCGCCGTATCGGCGTCGGCCTCATGTACGGGCTGTGGAAGCCCCGCGTCCTGGGCGCCTGGAAGGTCCCCGCGGCAGGACCGGCGATCCTGGCCGTGAACCACTCGCACAACGTCGACGGTCCGATGGTGATGGGCACGGCCCCGCGGCCCACGCACTTCCTCATCAAGAAGGAAGCGTTCATCGGCCCCCTCGACCCCTTCCTGCGCCGCATCGGGCAGCTGAAGGTGGACCGTGAGATCGCCGACCGCACGGCGATCACCCGCGCCCTCGGGGTCCTGGAGGACGGCGGCGTCCTCGGGATCTTCCCCGAGGGCACCCGGGGCGAGGGCGACTTCGCCTCGCTGCGCGCGGGCCTCGCCTACTTCGCCGTACGCAGCGGAGCGCCGATCGTGCCCGTCGCGGTCCTGGGAAGCACGGAGAAGCGCGGACGGTTGATAAAGGGGCTGCCGCCGCTGCGCAGCCGGGTCGACGTCGTCTTCGGAGACCCCTTCGAAGCGGGCGACGGCAGCGGACGGCGTACGCGCAAGGCGCTGGACGAGGCGACGGTGCGCATCCAGGAGCGGCTCACCGCCCACCTGGAGAACGCCAGGCGCCTGACCGGGCGCTGAGCGAGACTTTCAGTAGTGGCCCGTCGCCAGAGAGAGACGGTCCACCGATCACCACGATGAACGACGAGGTACGGACTTCATGAACGACCAGATCCAGCCCGAGGGCTCGGAGCACGAGCACGGTGCGCTTGGCGATGCCGAGTACGCGGAGTTCATGGAGCTCGCCGCGGAAGAGGGCTTCGACGTCGAGGACGTCGAGGGCGCGATCGAGGCGGCGGGCCACGGCCCGCTGCCCGTCCTCGCCGTCATCGGCCGCCCCAATGTCGGCAAGTCGACCCTCGTCAACCGCATCATCGGCCGCCGCGAGGCCGTCGTCGAGGACCGCCCCGGCGTGACCCGCGACCGCGTGACGTACGAGGCGGAGTGGGCGGGCCGCCGCTTCAAGCTCGTCGACACCGGCGGCTGGGAGCAGGACGTGCTCGGCATCGACGCGTCCGTCGCCGCCCAGGCCGAGTACGCGATCGAGGCGGCCGACGCGGTCGTCTTCGTTGTGGACGCCACCGTCGGCGCCACCGACACGGACGAGGCCGTCGTCCGGCTGCTCCGCAAGGCGGGCAAGCCGGTCGTCCTGTGCGCCAACAAGGTCGACGGCCCGTCCGGCGAGGCCGACGCCACCGCCCTGTGGTCCCTCGGCCTCGGCGAGCCGCACCCCGTCTCCGCGCTGCACGGCCGCGGCACCGGCGACATGCTGGACGCCGTCCTGGATGCGCTGCCCGAGGCGCCCGAGCAGACCTTCGGCGCCGCCATCGGAGGACCGCGCCGCATCGCGCTCATCGGCCGCCCGAACGTCGGCAAGTCCTCGCTGCTCAACAAGGTGGCGAACGAGGACCGCGTGGTCGTCAACGAGCTCGCGGGCACCACCCGCGACCCGGTCGACGAGCTCATCGAACTCGGCGGGATCGTCTGGAAGTTCGTCGACACGGCGGGCATCCGCAAGCGCGTCCACCTGCAGCAGGGCGCCGACTACTACGCATCCCTGCGCACCGCCGCCGCCGTCGAGAAGGCGGAGGTCGCGGTCATCCTGATCGACGCCAGCGAATCGATCAGCATCCAGGACCAGCGCATCGTGACGATGGCCGTCGAGGCGGGCCGCGCCATCGTCCTCGCGTACAACAAGTGGGACACCCTCGACGAGGAGCGCCGCTACTACCTGGAACGGGAGATCGAGACCGAGTTCCAGCAGGTCGCGTGGGCGCCCCGGGTCAATGTGTCGGCGACGACCGGCCGCCACATGGACAAGCTGGTCCCCGCGATCGAGACGGCCCTTGAAGGCTGGGAGACGCGCGTCCCGACGGGCCGTCTGAACGCCTTCCTCGGCGAGCTGGTGGCCTCCCACCCGCACCCGGTGCGCGGCGGCAAGCAGCCCCGCATCCTCTTCGGCACGCAGGCGGGCACGAAGCCGCCGCGCTTCGTCCTCTTCTCCTCCGGCTTCATCGAGCACGGCTACCGCCGCTTCGTGGAGCGCAGGCTGCGCGAGGAGTTCGGCTTCGAGGGCACGCCGATCCACATCTCGGTTCGGGTGCGCGAGAAGCGCGGCCGCAAGAAGTAGCAGCCACGCAGCAACGAACGGGTGAGGCCCCGCCTTCTTGGAATTCTTTGAAGAATCCGAAGAAGGCGGGGCCTCACCCGTGTGCGGTGCCTCACTGCCCCCTGCGCGGTCCCGGTGGCAGCGCCGCGGGGAACTGCTGGTGGCCCGTGCCGTGCTGCTCCTGGCCGTAGCGGGTCACATGCAGCTGGCTGAGCGTGTTGTGCCGCGGGCTCTGCCGGTCGCCCGCCCGGTGCATGCCGTACGGCATGGCGCCGAAGGCCGTGAAGCCCAGATCCTCCTCACCGCTCCGGTCACCCGGCAGGGCCTTGAACGACCTGCGGTACTCCGAGAACAACGCGTCGTAGATCGGCGTGGCCGAGTAGGAGCCCTCGGTGTCCTGCGCAGAGCGCATGGACGGGATGGGGTTCTGGTAAGCGGGCCGGTGGCGAGTGGCGTCGTATGTGTGCACGTATGTGCCAACGACCCCATGCGCGTACGGATGCGGGGGGCCGCGCCGCTTTCGCGCGGCGCCGGGAGTGTGACCGGCGCGTTTGCGGCTCGCGGCGCGGCCCGGGAGTGGTCGGCTCAGGTGCCCGCGAGCGGCATCGCAGCCGCCACCAGGCGCCCGTGCGCCGCCGCGTTGTCCAGGGCGCCGCGCAGCAGGTCCTCGCGGGGCTGCCGGCCGATGGAGCCGACCGGCGCCGCGAACAGGAGCACCGTCTGCAGCTTGTTGGCCGCGGCCCGCCAGGCTTCGGTGACCTGGAGCGGGTGGTGCGCCTGCCACCAGGCGACGGAGCCGCCGTCGGCGCCGGGCTGGAGCACGGCGTGCAGCTGGCCCATGGCGAGCAGCACCGACCAGCCGTGCAGCACGTCGGGCACGGTGTCCAGCGAGGTCACCGGCATGAAGCCCTGCTCGATCAGGAGCGGCAGGAAGTCGTCGCCGCCGCCCGCGGCGGCGACGGGGCGCCTGATGACGTCGGTCGGCTCGACGACGAGCGCGGGGTGCAGCTCGCCCTCGATGAGGACGAGACCGCTGGTCACGCCGAGGACGGCCTGGGCGGGCACTCCTCCGGCGGGCCCGGTGCCGTCATCGCCGGTGATCGAGCGAACGGCGCCCTGGAGCTGCTCCTCGGAGACCTGGACGATCTGGGAGGGCAGGCAGGTGGCGTGGGCGAAGGCGAGTACGGCGGTCTCCTCGCCGATGAACAGGACCGTGCTGGTGCGTTCCTGCTCCGAGTCGCCCGGGGTGCGGCAGGAGGTGCAGTCGTAACTGCCCGGGGCGTTCTCACCGGCGAGCAGCCGGTCGGCTTCTTCGTCGCCGATCTCGGCGCGTACGTCGTCGCCGACGTCGAGCATGCGCGGCACGGGTGGCTCCTCGGAATCGATGCGTGGGAGCCGGCGGTGTCCGGCTCATAAGGAGACAACGGGCGATCAGTGGCGCAAGTCACGCACGAGGGCGAACGGAATCGAACCATCCGCAGCAGAGGGTGAGTGGTCCGGCGGAATCCGTCACTCCGCGCCAACGTCTGGCGCGTACAGGGAAGTTGGGGCGGTGAGGTGGGTCACAGATCCACTGAGATGCAGGTCGACAAATACGGAAATCAGTGAATTAAGTGGCTGGCCGAAAATCGACGATACCGGCGGTAACGGTCAACTGGCCTGGAATGACAAGGAGTTGGTTGATATCGGGGTGGGCGGGCTCCTAGATTCCCCCCTCGTGTGCAGCGAGCACCGCTCGGGTACGTCCGTCGGCCGCACCAGCCAGCTCAAGCACCGCGGCACGAGAGTGCCGACTCCGGCGGACGGGGTGGAGTGGACCTCAGGCGTCAGATGCGCGATGGGGACCACGGCACCAGGGGGAGCCTGGGTCCTTCGAGAGGGACATACATGTCCGCACATCCCAAGCGCGTTCGCAGGACGGCAGTGATCGGCGGAGCGGCGTTGCTCGCCCCGCTGGGACTGCTCACCGCCACCGGCCAGGCCGGAGCGGCGGACAGCGGAGTGTGGGATCGCATCGCTCAGTGCGAGAGCGGCGGAAACTGGAGCATCAACACCGGCAACGGCTACTACGGAGGACTGCAGTTCTCCGCCGGTACCTGGCGCGCGTACGGCGGAGGGGCCTACGCGGCGACCGCCGACAAGGCGTCCAAGGCGCAGCAGATCGCTGTCGCCGCCAAGGTGCAGCGCGCTCAGGGGTGGGGCGCGTGGCCCACGTGCTCGGCACGGGCGGGAGCGTCCGGCAGTGCGCCGGGGGCGGCGGCTCCCGCGGCGCCCAAGGCCGTCAAGGAGCGGCCCGCGAAGGAACGGCCCGCGAAGGAGCGCGGCCGTACGCCGAGCCACACCGACCGGGGTTCCGGCCGCGGTGACTACACCGTCGAGCGAGGGGACACCCTCAGCAGAATCGCGGCGGAGCACGGTGTCGGCTGGCGTCAGGTCTACGCCGCGAACAAGGCGGTCATCGGCGGCGATCCGAACATGATCGTGCCGGGGCAGCGGCTCGACCTCTGAGCCGGACCGCTTCGGGCATGGCCCTGCCCGGTCGTCCGACCGGGTGGGGCCGTGTCCGTGGCGGGCGCGGCACGCCTTTGCGCGGCTCTCGGCCTGCCTAGCGTGGCCGGATGTACCCGATGCGGATGTTTCCGATGCGGATGTTCCCGATGTCGATCGAGCGGCTCCGGTCGCTGTGGCCCGCCGCGCTGCTCGCCACCGCGGTGTCCCTGCCGGCGACGCTTGTGCCGGCGGCCGCGTCGGCCGCTCCTCCGCCGCCGCTGCCCGGCCCCCCTGCCGCCGCCGCGGCGTACGACTGCTCCCGTACCGAGGGGCCGTGGACCTGCCTCGCCCAGTGCGAGAGCAGCGGACGGTGGAATGTGAACACCGGGAACGGCTTCTACGGAGGGCTGCAGTTCTGGCAGCCCACCTGGAAGGCGTACGGCGGGCTCAAGTACGCGCCGCGTGCGGATCTCGCCACCAAGGAGGAGCAGATCAAGGTCGCCGAGAAGGTGCTGCGGAGACAGGGGTGGGACGCCTGGCCCGCGTGCTCGAAGAAGATCCCGAAGGAGATCCGGGACGGGCTCGCCAGGGTGCATGTGGTCAAGAAGGGCGAGACGCTGAGCTCGATCGCCCGGCGCTACAAGGTCAAGGGCGGCTGGCAGGCCCTCCACAAGGCCAACCGGAAGATGGTCGGGAGCCGTCCCGATGCGCTGAACGTCGGCGCGGAGCTGATCATCCCCCGGGCGGGGGCCAACCGGTCCTGAGGTCATGGCCCGGGTGGCGGTCTTTCGGCCAGCTCCGCCGCCTCGCCGCTGAACACGACCTCGCCCCTGCGCAGTTCGTGCACCACCACTGCCGTCCGGCTCGCGCGTTCGCGTACGCCGGGCGGCAGTCGCTGTTCCGCGGTGATCACGCAGGTGTCCGGGGCCAGGGTCATGAGGAGCTCGTACGTCCGGGACGCCACCGCCGGTGACATGCCCTGGGTGGGCTCGTCCACGAGGATCACCCGGGCCGGGGCCAGCAGGGCGCGGGAGAGGGCCAGCATGCGCTGCTCGCCGCCGGAGAGGGTGCCTGACCGGCGGGGGAGCAGGGCGCGAAGCTCGGGGTACGCGTCCAGGGCGGGGGCGAAGTCGCCCTTGGGGGCCGAAAGGCCGAGGTTCTCGCGGACCGTGAGGGTGCCGTAGATCGCCTGTCTGTCCGGTACGAAGCACAGGCCTCGCCTCGCGCGTTCGTGCGGGGTGAGCCGGGTGACGTCCCTGCCGTCCCAGGTGACGGTGCCCGCGGAGAGGGGGGCCGTGCCGGCCAGGGCGCGCAGGGCGGTGGTGCGGCCGGAGCCGTTGCGGCCGAGGAGGACGGTGAGGCCGTGGGGGTGGGCGGCGAGGGTCACGCCGTGCAGGGCTTCCAGGGGGCCGTAGCGGACGCGGGCCTGGTGGAGCGCGATGCCGGTGCTCATGGTGCTGCCCTGTGGAGCACTTCCGTCGGCGGGCCCGATGTGATGATGCGGCCCGCCGTCATGACGTGCACGGTGTCGGCCAGGTCCGCCACCAGGTCCAGGTCGTGCTCCACCACGAGCAGCGCCATGCCGTCCGCCGCGAGGGCGCGCAGGAGGCGGGTGAGGGCGGCCGCCTCGGCGGTGTCCAGGCCGGCCGCGGGCTCGTCCAGGAGGAGGGTGTGCGGGGTGCCCGCCAGGGCTCGCGCGAGTTCTACGCGTCGGAGGGTGCCGGTGGGGAGGTCCGCCGCGGGGTGGTGGCGGGTGGGGCCGTCCAGGGAGAGGAGGCGGAGGGCGTGGGTGGTGGCCTCCGGGGCGTCTGCCCGGCTCTGGTCCGCGGCGACTTGGACGTTCTCGGTGATGGTCAGGGACGGGAAGACCGACAGTTGCTGGAAGGTGCGGGCGATGCCGAGGCGGGTGCGGGTGTGGGCGGGGAGGTGGGTGATGTCGCGGTCGTCGAGGGTGATGCGGCCGGAGTCGGGGCGGAGGGTTCCGGCCAGGCAGTGGAAGAGGGTGCTCTTGCCCGCGCCGTTGGGGCCTACTACGGCGGTGATGTGGCCCGGGGGCACGGCCAGGGTTACGCGGTCCAGGGCGGTGAAGCCGTTGTAGGTGAGGGTGATGTCGTGGGCGGCGAGGGTTGCGGGAGCCTGGGGAGCGGTTACGGGGGTTTGGGGTGAGGAGCCGTCGCGCCCTTCGTTCGGTTGTGGGGCGGGGCCGCGCCGGTATGTCCGTACTCGCCATCTCGGTCTGAGCGGCTTGCTGCTGCGGCTGGGGAGTGCTTCGTACTGTGCTCCGTGCGGACATACCGACACGTCCCCTCCCGTCTCACGGGCGCCTGCCGGCCGGATCGACTTCCGGTCCGAGCGGGGATCGTCTCCGGTTCCCGTTCCGGTTCCGTCTCCGCGCTCGTCGCCCTCGCCAGGACCGTTCCCGGCTCCGGGACCGTCCCCTGTGCCGGGCCCGTCTCCCGTCGCGGGCCGGTCGCCTGTGCGGCTCCTGCTGCCCCTGCTGCCCTTGCTGTGGGCAGGCGTTCCGCAGGGCGAGTGGGGTCTCCCCTGCTCGAGCGAAGCCGAGAGCTTGGGGAAGGGTGGGCACAGCCCCAACTGCCGGGTGCCGATGGGCGTGGCGGTGAGCAAGGCCTCGCGGGCCCGCTTGCCCAAGGGGGTCAGCGTCGGATGCCGGGTCAGGCGGGCCGTCGCTGAGCGCAGAGCCTCGTAAGGACCGCCGGGGAAGCGGCCGATCAGTACCGCCAGGATGCCGATCAACGCCGCCGCCACACCGCCCCGCGCCCCCGCGTCCAGGCCCACCAGAAGCGCCGCCGCAACCAGCGCGCCCAGCAGGCTGTCCGCGCCCAGGACCAGTACCGCCGCGAACCAGAGGAGGCCGCGTACGGGGTCGTACGCGGCGGGGTCGAAGGCCCGCAGCCCCATGCCCAGCATTCCGCCGCCGAGAGCGGCAAGCGCCGCGCCCGCGACGAACGCGGTCAGCTTCAGGGTGCGGACCGGGACGCCCGAGGCCGCCGCCCCCGCCTCGTGGTCCCGCATCGCGGCCAGGGCGCGGCCCATGCGGCCCCGGCGAAGTGTCGTGGCGAAGAGCAGCGCCGCGGCGAGGAGGAGGAGTTCCAGTACGTAGTACGCGCGGTCCCCCGCGAAGCCCGCGGGGCGGTCCAGGTTCAGGCCCGACGTCGCGTACGGCTGCGCGAAGACGAAGCGGCTGACCCCGACGCCGACCGCGAACGTCGCGAGGGCGAGCGCCAGGCCGTGGCGGCTGATCGCGGGCCAGCCGGTGAGGAGGCCGAGGGGGGCCACGAGGAGGACGGCCACGGCAAGGGCGGGGAGATGGGGGAGTTCCGGCAGGCCGGGGAAGCGGCCCGCCGCGAGGAGAGCCGTGAACAGCGCGCCAAGCCCCGCGTACGCCGCCTGGCCCAGGGAGATCTGCCCTCCCCTGCCCGTGACGATCACCAGGGAGAGCAGGATCACCGCAAGGGCCGGGACCTGGACCGATGTCGTCAGGTCCGAGCCCGCGAAGCCCAGCGGGATGAGGAAGAGGACCACCGTCACTATCCACGCGCCGGGCGGAGTCGGCACGCGTGCTGTCGCCGTGCGCGGGAGCGTGGTCCGCGCGCCGATGCCGGGGAGCACCAGGGCCGCGACGAGCAGCGCCACCACGAAGAGGTTCGCGCCGAGCGCCTGGACCAACGGCTCCGCCCAGCCCGAGGGATGAAGGCGGGTCAGCTGGCTCTGGGCCACCCCGAGGCCCAGGGCCACCACGACCGCGACCGCCAGGCTCCGCATCCGCGCCGCCACCGCGACGGCCACCACTTCCATGACCAGGAGCGGCATGCCGTAGGGGTCGAGGCGTACGAAGGGGGCGAGCAGCGCTCCGGTGAGGCCGGCCGTGAACGCGCCGAACGCCCAGCCCGCCGCCGCCACCCGGTCCGCGTCGATACCGCCGAGGACGGCGAGGGACCGGTTGTCGACCACCGCCCGCAGCTCGCCGCCGAAGCGGGTCCAGCGGGTGACCGCCCAGACGGCCGCCGCGAGCGCCACGGTCACCGCCAGTTGGGCCCAGGGGTCCGACGAGACGAGCACGGGCGCGTCCGCCTTCGCCCCGGGGCCCCACAGCAGCGCGGCGCCCCCCACGAGGAGTACGAAGACGCCGATGGACGCCACCAGGGTCTGTGCCGGGTCGCTGCCGAGGACCGAAAGGGGGCGGAAGACCGCTCGCTCCAGGAGCAGGCCGATGGCCGGGGCGATGAGGAGGAGGGTGACCGTTGTCGCCAGCCAGAGCGGCCAGTTCCACTCGACCGTCAGCTCGCGCAGGACGTACGCACAGACCATCGCGATCGCCCCGTGCGCGAAGTTGAGCACGCCCGTCGCGCGGTACGTGACGATCAGGCCGATGCCGGTGAGGGCGGCCGCGCTGCCGACCGCGAGCCCGGCCAGCGTCAGGTCGTACGTCAGGGACGCCACCGGGTCAGTGCTCCGGGGACGGGGCGGCGGGGGCCTGTGGTTCGCAGATGGGGCAGGGGTCCAGGTCGCCGGTGGCCAGGATGCGGGCGTCCGCGGGTACGGCCTCCGGCTTGCCCGCGACCAGGGGGCAGTCGGCCCGGTGCCAGAGCGTGCCGCCGGGGATCATCAGGAGGTCGCCGCTGGTCGCGACGGGGGCCGGCTGTTCACTGACCGGGGGAGGCGCTCCCGCCGCCACGAGGAGGCCGTACAGCTCTTCCACGCGGGCCGCGGCCAGCGCGCTCCTGCCATGGGCGAAGAGCACCGCCCCTGCGATGATCAGCGCCGCGCCCGGCACCGTGCAGGACGCCAGATACGGCAGCTGCCGCTCGGCGAAGCGTTCACCCGACATGCCATACCAGCCGATCACGCTGAGCACGGCGCCGGCGGCGAGGGCGGCGAACGCCGTCCAGAGGATCGGGCGTACGGCGCGGAGCCGAGCCGTACGAGCTGTCCGAACCGGTTGAGCCGCCCGCATTTGGCCCCCTGGGACATGTCGTCACGTCGATGGGCTGTCCATGTCAGTCGATGGCTTGCACTATGCCTTCTGGAAGCTGACCCTGAAAGAACCGGGCCCTGATGGCTCGGACCGACACCCGGTGGTGAGCCAGATGGTTCTCTGGACCAGCCCCAGGCGGGGGATCGATCGCGAGCGGGGAAGGGCGCGGAGCGCGGCTTTGGCGGCTGCCGCGGTCCTGCTGATCGTTCCGGCCGCCGTGGCGTGCGGCGACGACAGCGGCGGGGGCGGCGAGAGCACCCCGCCGAAACCGTCGGCCGAGAAGTCCACGCAGCAACCCCCTTCGGACGACGCGACCGCGCCCGCGGACCCCGCGGCGGCCGAGAAGCAGGTCAAGGAGAACTGGGAGAAGTTCTTCGATCCCGCCACCTCCATGAAGGACAAGGAGGCCCTGCTCGAGAACGGCACGAAGATGCGCGCCGTCCTGGAGAGCTTCAGCGGTGACGAGCGCGGCGAGCAGGTCGGCGCCGAGGTGAACAAGGTCGAGTTCACCTCCGCGACCGAGGCGGATGTGACGTACGCGCTGACGTTGAAGGGAGCCACCGCGCTGCCCGACGCCTCGGGAACCTCGGTCAACCAGGACGACACCTGGAAGGTCTCCGTCAAGACCCTGTGCGCGCTGGTGAAGCTGAGCGGCAATGAGTCGCCCGGTCCGGGCTGTTGAGCTCCTCGCCGTATCCGCGCTGCTCGTCGTGGTGGCCGGGTGCGGCAGCAGGCTGCCCGAGAGCGACTTCGAGGACCGGGCCACGGCCCCCGTCCCGTCGGGGGAGGGGGGTGCGCCGATCCCCGTCGGCATCATCACCAGCGCCACGAGCCCGGTCGGCGGCTCCGCGTTCACCGGGCCGCGGGACGGGGCGAAGGCGTACTTCGAGCGGCTGAACGAGCGCGGCGGCATCGACGGGCGCAAGGTCGAGGTGCACACCTGTGACGACGGCGGCAGCGGCGTCGGCAACAACGAGTGCGTGCACCAGCTGGTCGACGAGGAGGAGGTTGTCGCCCTTGTCGCCACCACGTCGATGGAGTACGCCGGGGCCGCCCGCGTCTCCGGCGCGCGCGTGCCCGACATCGGGGGACAGCCGATCGGGTCCGCGTACGACACGTATCCGCATCTGTACGGGATCTACGGCAGCCTCGCGCCGAGGGACGGGAAGCCGGGCTGGGACGGCAAGCTGTACGGCGGCACCGAGGTCTACCGCTACTTCAAGCGGGAGCAGGGGGCACGGACCGCCGCCGTCGTCTCCTACAACCAGTCCGCGTCGGCCGCCTACGCCCGGCTCGTCAAACGCGGCCTGGAGGCCGAGGGCTACAAGGTGGTCACCGAGCAGGTCGACTTCGCGCTGCCCAACTTCCGCGCCGCGGCGGCCGACCTGAAGGAACAGGGCGCCGACCTCGTCTTCGACGCGATGGACACGCACGGCAACGCCCAGCTGTGCGAGGCGATGGACGACGTCGGCGCGAAGGTCACCGCCAAGGTGACCAACGTGCAGAACTGGACATCCTCCGTCGCCGACGACTACAAGGACGCGCCGCGCTGCCGCAACGCCCTGTGGGCCACCGGAGCGAGCCGCAACTACGAGGACGAGGACCAGCCGGAAGTACGCGCGTTCCGTGCCGCCCTGAAGGGCAAGGCGCTCTCCCAGTGGCACCTCGAGGGCTGGGCCGCCGCCCTGTGGTTCACGGACGCGGCGAAGTCCTGCCGGGGCGACGTCACGCGCGCGTGCGTCGACCGCTTCATGAACCGCGGTGAGCCGTACACCGCGCGCGGGCTGCTGCTCCCGGTGACCTACGAACAGCGGGCCGAACCGCCGAAGACCCGCAGGACGTGTCTGTCCGTGGCCCGCTGGAAGGACAGTGAGGGCTGGGTCACACAAGGCGAGATGGACAAGAACTGCTTCGAGGTGCCCCAGCTCTCCTACCAGCCATGATGCGTGTGCCTGCCAAGAAGTTCCCGAAGGCGACTATCGATGGCGCAACTGTTGGGGAACAAGATGATGATGAAACCCAACCCTCTGGCGGGATTCCCCGTCTAACCCTGCGGTAGGCGGACGAGACGGACTGTCCGCGGGGTAGCGGGGGATACGGGGACGCATGCACATCTCTTTCCTGATTCACAACGCGTATGGAATCGGCGGGACGATCCGGACGACGTACAACTTGGCGAACACCCTCGCCGAGCAGCACGACGTCGAGATCGTCTCCGTCTTCCGGCACCGGGACGAACCCGTCTTCGCCCCGGACCCACGCGTCGCGCTCAGCCACCTCGTGGACATGCGCAAGGAGAGCCCCGGTTTCGAAGGGCAGGACCCCGACGCCCTGTTGCCCGCCCGTACGTTCCCTGCCGCGGAAGGGCGTTACGACCAGTACAGCGCCCTCACCGACCGGCGCATCGCCGAGCATCTGGCATCGGTGAGCGCCGATGTGGTGGTCGGGACGCGCCCCGGGCTCAATGTGCACATCGCGCGTGAGACCGCGCGCGGACCGCTGCGCGTGGGCCAGGAGCACCTCACGCTCGACAGCCACTCCAAGGAACTGCGCCGCCAGTTGCGCAGCGTCTACCCCCGCCTCGACGTCCTGACCACGACGACCGAGGCCGACGCCCGCGCCTACCGCCGCAAGATGCGGCTGCCCGGCGTCCATGTCCAGGCCGTGCCCAACCCTGTGCCCGCGCCGGGCATCGAGCCCGCCGACGGCTCCCACAAATGGGTCGTCGCGGCCGGGCGGCTCGCCCCCGTCAAGCGGTACGACCTGCTGATCAGGGCCTTCGACAAGGTGCGGCGCGAGCGCCCCGACTGGCGCCTTCGGATCTACGGCGGCGGCAAGCAGAAGGAGAAGCTGCGCGCCCTGATCGATGAACTCGGCCTCTACAACCACGTGTTCCTGATGGGCCCCGCCCACCCCATCGAGCCCGAGTGGGCCAAGGGCTCCATCGCGGCCGTCACCTCCAGCCTGGAGTCCTTCGGCATGACGATCGTGGAGGCGATGCGCTGCGGCCTGCCCGTCGTCGCCACCGACTGTCCGCACGGGCCCGGCGAAATCATCGACAACGGTGTCGACGGGCGCCTCGTCGAGGTCGGCAACACCGACGCGATCGCGGGCGGACTGCTCGAACTGATCAACAACGACTCGCTGCGGCAGCGGATGGCGGGTGCGGCGCTCCAGGACTCCGAACGCTTCGACCCGGCCCGGATAGCCGAGCGCTACGACGCGATGTTCAGCGGAATGCTCGCCCGCGGCAGCTCGTTCGGCGGCCGGATGCGCGGCTCGCTGCACCGCACGCGCGGCGCGCTGCTCGGCGGTGCGTACGCCCTGCGGGACATCGGACACGGCATACAGACGAAGGGATCCCCCGCATGACGGCCTTGGCCACCTCGGACGCCTCGACGCCCTGTGACGCCGGGAGCGGGCAGGATGTGGCCGCGGCACCGCGCGCCGACTGCATAGCCGACTCGGCGGGCGGTCTGACCTTCGACGTCACCGACCCGGGCGGGGCGGGCTCGGCCCATCTGCTCCTTCGCCGCCGCGAGGCCGCGTCCCCTGATGAGGACGTGTGGCTTCCGCTGTCCCCGGGCGGCGACGGCAGGCTGCGGGCCGCGCTGCCCAGCAGCGTCGAGCTTGCCGAGGGCCGCTGGAACGCCTACGCGCAGGTCGAGGGCGGCACACCGCGCCGCCTCGCGCCGGGCGTGAACGACCTGCGCTCACTGGTCGACCGCGCGCCGAGCGGCGCCCGCGGCCACATCGCCGTACGCATTCCGTACGCCACCAAGCAGGGCAACCTCTCCGTACGCAGCTGGCTGCGCGCCCCGCACGCGGAGATCGGCGAGATCGAGATCACCGGCGCCGCGGTCACCGTGCGCGGGCGGGTCTACGGCACCGCGGTGACGGGCGCCGCGTACGCCGAGGCGACCCGCAGGGCCGAGCCCGACCGGGTGGAGAGCTGTGAACTGACCGCCGACGGGCCCGAGTTCGGCTTCGGCCTTCGCTGCGACCGGCTCGCCGAGAGCGGCCCGGGGCCGTGGGACCTCTGGCTGCGCCCGCTGGGGGAGAGCGGGCCCCGGATCCGCCTGGCCCGGCTCCTGGACGACGTACCGGACAAGAAGCCGATCTTCACGTACCCGGCGGCGCGGATCGAGACGGCGGCGCACGGGCCGCTTGAGGCGGGCCCGTACTACACGAACGACAACGACCTCTCGGTACGGATTCGCGAGGCGAGTGTGATCGGGGGCTGACTCCTTCCGCCCTCGTCGAGGACAGTGGCTGTCCGCGACGCCGGGCACAATCACCCCCATGTTGGAGACCTCCGCACGACTGCTCCGCCTGCTCTCGCTGCTGCAGGCCCACCGCGACTGGTCGGGGGCTGACCTGGCCGACCGGCTCGGCGTCACCCCGCGCACCGTCCGCCGTGACGTGGACCGGCTGCGCGAGCTCGGCTACCCCGTCAACGCGAGCCCCGGCACGGGCGGCGGCTACCAACTGGGGGCGGGCGCCCAGCTGCCGCCGCTGCTCCTGGACGACGACGAGGCGGTCGCGGTGGCGGTGGGCCTGCGCACCGCCGCGGGGCAGGGCATCGAGGGCATCGGTGAGAGCTCCGTACGCGCCCTGACCAAGCTGGAGCAGGTGCTGCCCGACAGGCTGCGGCGCCGGGTCGGCGCGCTGAACGCCTTCACCGTGCCGATGCTCAGGCCGCAGCGGCAGCAGGCCGTCGACCCCGCTGTCCTCACCGAACTCGCGAACGCCTGCCGGGACTCGGAGCGGCTGCGCTTCGACTACCGCGACCACGGCGGCAGTTCGAGCCGCCGCACCGTCGAACCGCACCGCCTCGTCTGCACCGAGCAGCGCTGGTATCTGGTCGCCTGGGACGTGGACCGCGACGACTGGCGCACGTTCCGCGCGGACCGCGTCGAGCCGAGACCGCCGCACGGCCCGCGCTTCACCCCGCGCACCCCGCCCGCCGACGACCTCGCCGCGTACGTCTCCAAGGGCGTCTCCACCCGTGCGTACGCCGCGCAGGCGGTGATCCGGCTGCTCGTGCCCCTGGAGGCGGCGGCCGGGCGGATCACCCCGTCGGACGGGACGCTGGAGGCCGAGAGCGAGGGGAGCTGCCTGCTGCGCACGGGAGCCATGAGCCTGGACGTCATGGTGATCCATGTTCTGCTGATGGGCTTCGAGTTCGAGGTCGTCGAGCCGGCCGACCTCACCGGCCGGCTCAGCTCGGCGCGGGACCTGCTGAGCCGGGCTCTGGAGCGGGGGGCTCGGTCCGCGGAGCCGGCGGCCGGGCGTCCGGTGCCTTGAGCGCCGCGTACTCGGGATGGTGCAGATCGAACGCCGGGGACTCCGAGCGGATCCGGGGCAGCGTGACGAAGTTGTGCCTCGGCGCCGGGCAGGCGGTCGCCCACTCCAGGGAGCGGCCGTAGCCCCAGGGGTCGTCGACCTCGACCTTCTTGCCGTACTTGGCGGTCTTCCAGATGTTGTAGAGGAACGGCAGCGTGGACATGCCGAGCAGGAACGCTCCGATCGACGAGATGGTGTTGAGCGCGGTGAAGCCGTCCGCCGCCAGGTAGTCCGCGTAACGGCGCGGCATGCCCTCGGCGCCCAGCCAGTGCTGCACCAGGAACGTCGTGTGGAAGCCGACGAAGAGCGTCCAGAAGTGGATCTTTCCGAGCCGTTCGTCCAGCAGCTTCCCGGTGAGCTTCGGCCACCAGAAGTAGAAGCCGCCGAAGGTCGCGAAGACGACGGTGCCGAAGACGACGTAGTGGAAGTGCGCCACCACGAAGTACGAGTCGGTGACGTGGAAGTCCAGGGGCGGCGAGGCCAGGATGACGCCCGTCAGGCCGCCGAAGAGGAAGCTCACCAGGAAGCCGACCGCCCACAGCATCGGTGTCTCGAAGGACAGCGAGCCCTTGAGCATCGTCCCCGTCCAGTTGAAGAACTTCACCCCGGTGGGCACCGCGATCAGGAAGGACATGAAGGAGAAGAAGGGCAGCAGGACCGCGCCCGTCGCGAACATGTGGTGCGCCCACACGACGACCGAGAGTCCGGTGATGGCCATCGTCGCGCCGACCAGCGTCACATAGCCGAAGATCGGCTTCCTGCTGAACACCGGGATGATCTCGCTGATGATCCCGAAGAACGGCAGCGCGATGATGTAGACCTCGGGATGCCCGAAGAACCAGAAGAGGTGCTGCCACAGCAGCGCACCGCCGTTCTCCGAGGCGAACACCATGGAGTGGAAGCGCCGGTCCGCCTCCAGGACGAGCAGCGCGGCCGCGAGCACCGGGAACGCGATGAGCACCAGGATCGACGTAAACAGCACATTCCAGGTGAAGATGGGCATCCGGAACATCGTCATTCCGGGCGCCCGCATCCCGATGATGGTCGTCAGGAAGTTCACGGAGCCGAGGATCGTGCCGAACCCGGAGAGCGCGAGCCCCATGATCCACAGGTCGGCGCCGATGCCCGGCGACCGCTCCAGGCTGTTGAGCGGGGCGTAGGCGAACCAGCCGAAGGCGGCGGGCCCGCTCGGCACGAGCAGTGAGCCGAGCACCATCAGGCCGCCGAAGAGGAACAGCCAGTACGAGAGCATGTTCAGGCGTGGGAAGGCGACGTCGGGCGCGCCGATCTGCAGCGGCATGATCTCGTTGGCGAAGCCCGCGAAGGTCGGGGTCGCGAAGAGCAGCAGCATGATCGTGCCGTGCAGGGTGAACATCTGGTTGAACTCGTTGTTCGACATCAGCTGCAGCCCGGGGCGGGCGAGCTCGGCCCGCATCATCAGCGCCATCACGCCGGCGGCCAGGAAGAACACGAACGACGTGATCAGGTACAGATGACCGATCTTCTTGTGGTCGGTGGTGGTCAGCCAGTCCACGAGGACCCGGCCAAGACGCCTCTCCCGGACCGGTGGTGCCGCCGCCTGTGCGGTCTCAGTCCCCATCGCCTGCCCCTTCGCCGTCGCGCCCTGGGCCTGACCGAAGCACCCGCCATGATGCTCGCGTCACACCCGACTCCGACAGAGGGCGTACCGGCCCGCTGTGCCGGAACCCTGAATTCCCTATGCGGCGTCACATCCTGTGGACCGACCACGATTCGGAAATGCGGAGGGTCTGTAAAGGCAACTCGCCGACCTTTTGGCCGCCCCATTCGCGCCGTATCAGAAGTGTCTCGGGGAGCCTGTGGGAAATCCATGAATCACTTCCGGACGCGTACGGAACCGCCCGTACGTGTGACGGACTTCGGGTGAAACGGGCGTCGTGATGCTGTGACAAAAGCGTGACCGGGGTGGGATAGGTGACGCATGGTGTCCGGCCCCGGCCTTCCCCGGCGGGGCCGCGCCGCCTAACGTGGCGGCCATGGCACCTATTCCGACCCCTCCCGCCGAACCCCAGGACACTCCGGACGCCTACGTCGGCCTGGCCGCCGAAGGCGCCGAGCGGCAGGCCCGCGAGCGTGGCTGGTCCACCGTCAGGTCGCTGCCGCCGGGCGCGATCATCACCATGGAGTACCTCGCGGGGCGGCTCAACTTCGAGGTCAAGGAAGGCGTCGTGATCCGCTGCTGGAAGGGCTGAAGGCCGCTTCCGGCCGACCGCGCGCACGGCGAAGGCCCCGGCTCCTGTGAGGGAACCGGGGCCTTCGCCGTGCGGGGGTGTGGTTGTGCGTACCGTCCCCGCTGCTAGGAGGTCGGACCGCCCGCCATCGGGCGGGCCGACGATGCGGGGCGCGAGCCCCGCTCGGAGTGCGGCGGGCGGCGGCTGCCCGCCGGGGTGACCGGGCTGCGCTCGGAGCGCGGTGTGTGCGGTCCCGGCGCGAGGTAGGCCGGGGCGCGGGCGGGGCGCGTGGCGCCGACCGGCTCGAGGACCGGCGGCTCGTCGACCGGCCCACCGGGGTGCGGCACGGGCGCGGGCAGCGGGGCGGCCGGGGCCGCGGCACCGGTGCGACGCTCGCGCCAGCTCTCCCGCAGGCTGAAGATCCAGCCCTCGATCCGGGCGATCAGCGGCTCCACCCAGGGCAGGGCGAGCAGGATCAGCAGACCGGCGGCCCAGCCGAGCAGCACATCGCTCAGCCAGTGCGTACCGAGGTAGACGGTGGTCAGACCCACGCTGAGGGAGACCACGGCGGAGAGCGCCGACAGATAGCGGCGGGTGACCGGGGTGGAGGCAAGGTAGGCCAGGATTCCCCAGGTCACGACCGCGTTGGCGGTGTGGCCGCTGGGGAATATATCGCCGCCGAGCCCCATCTCGTGGGCGCCGATCGTGGTGGCGTAGTGCGGGCCGAGGCGGCCCATGCCGATCTTGGCCGCGCCGACGGTGACGTTGAGCAGCAGCAGGGAGGCGCCGAACATCAGGAGCGGGCGGATGGTGTGCTGCCGCCAGGAGCGCCAGCCCAGCCAGGCCGCGACCATCACGGCGGTCGGGCCGCGCTGGCCGAGGACCACCCAGTAGTCGAGGAACGCGTGGATCTCGGGCCACTGCTGATAGGGCCGGAAGAACATGACCTGCCAGTCGAACCGCACCAGCCAAGAAGTGGTCAGCACGGCGACCACGATGGCGAGGTAGAAGGCCAGGGTCGCGCTGAAGAGCACGATCCGGTGCCTGCTCATCCTCGGCACATCGAGGCCGGCCGGTCGCTCCGGCTCACGGTCTAGCCGGGCGAAGACCCGATCCAGACGGGTGAGGTTTCGTTCGGTACGCACTCAATCGACGTTACAGCGAGTGAGTGCGGAACTAGGCCGAATCAGTGGCTTTGTGATGACGATGTGATGTGGCATTGATCTCAGACGGGGACTTATTCCCTGCCTTTCCCTATTCCGCGACGATCTCCTTACCCAATTCTTTGATCATTATCGCAGCAGTTTTATGGCGCTTATTTATTCGTTCACCGGGACCTGGTCCGGAATTTTCCCCTCGATCACCGGAGGAGCGAGTTGATGATCATGGAGGTCCCGAGCCGTTGAGCCAGAACGCCCCGTACACCGCGCTCGCCACGGCCACACCCCCGAGCACCAGCGCCGACCTGGACGTACGCAGCCGGGCGAGGGCCACCGCGAGCGGCAGGAGCAGCGGGAACGCGGGCAGCAGGAGGCGCGGCTTCGAGCCGAAGTAGCCGGCCGCGCACAGGGCGAGCGCGACGACGATGCCCGTGTAGACGAGAAGCGGCAGTGGCTGCTTCTGGCGTACGCCGATGACGTACAGCCAGATCAGCAGGGCGACCCCGATGATCAGGCCGACGCCGGCCAGGGCCGCGGGGAAGCCGGTGAACTTGTCGCCGATGAAGCGGGCGAAGGCGTAACCGAAGTCGAAGCCGTTGCCCCACCCGGCCTGGACGTCGAGATAGCCGAAGAGACCGTCGCCGGTGCGGTGGCCCACCCAGAGCACATATCCCGCGGCGCCGAGCGGTGCCAGAAGCACCCCGAGGATCATCCGCGCGTCCGCCCGCCGCTCCCGGTGGACGCGGACGGCGGCCGTCACCCAGATCGCGGCGACCACCGCGGCGCCCACCGGGCGGGTGAGACCCGCGAGGGAGGCGAACACGCCCGCCCACACCCAGCGGCCCGTGAGCACCGCGTACAGCGACCAGGCCGCGAGCGCGGTGAACAGTGACTCGCTGTACGCCATCGACTGCACGATGCCGACCGGCAGCACCGCCCACAGCGCGACCGCGCAGATCCCCGCCCGGCGCCCGTACAGATGATCGGCGACCGCGAAGATCCCTCCGGCCGCGCAGAGCGACGCGAGCCAGCTCACCACCAGGCCCGCATCGGCGTACGACAACGGGCTGACCGCCGAGACGAGCCGCTCCAGCCAGGGAAGGAGTGGGAAGAACGCCAGGTTGGAGTGGACGCTGCCGTCCGGCAGCTTCACCTCCCAGCCGTAGCCGAACTCGGCGACGCGGGTGTACCAGAGCGAGTCCCAGCGGGCGGTGAGCAGCGTGTGCGGGCTCTTGCCCGCCGCAGCGCTCCACACCGCGAGGACCGCGATGCCCAGGGCGCGCACCCCGGCGTAGGCGAGGATCGCGGGCGCGGCACGGCGCAGCGCGGTCCCCGCGCGGGGACCGTACGAGGGCCGCGGCAGGCATTGATCGAGGTCGGTCACGGGCTCGATTATCGGCGTACGCAGGAACCGCGCGGCGGCCCGGGTGCGTGGTCCATGGGTGGGCGGCGTGGCGTACGCCACACGGTCTGCGCACAACCATGAGAGGTCCGCCACGCGCCACAGCCGTGAACTCGCGTACTCTGACGGCTCACTCGCCTTTCGCCGCCGCCAGCTGGGAGATCGCGTCCCGCGGGCCGCCGATGCGAGGGATCACTGGGAGGTATCGCACATGTCGGGGACAACCACGGCCACTGCTCCCTCCGGCCGTCGGGTGCCCAGGTCGCAGGAGGGCGCCAACCGCTGGCTGGTGCTCGTCGTCCTCTGCGTCAGCCTGCTGCTCGTCGCCGTCGACGCCACGGTGCTGCATGTCGCGGTGCCCGCCGTCACGGAGGACCTGAAGCCCGGCGGCATCGAGCTGCTGTGGATCGTCGACGTCTATCCACTGGTGTGCGCCTCGCTGCTCATCCTCTTCGGCACCCTCGGTGACCGGGTGGGCCGGCGGCGTGTGCTGCTGCTCGGATACGCACTCTTCGGCGTGGCCTCGGCCGTCGCGGCCACGGCGGACAACGCCCAGGTCCTGATCGCGGCCCGCGCCCTGCTCGGCGTCGGCGGCGCGATGATCATGCCCGCGACCCTCTCGATCCTCCGGCAGGTCTTCCCCGACCGGCGCGAGCGCGCCGTCGCCATCGGCGTGTGGAGCGCGGTGGCCGGCATCGGCGCCGCGGGCGGGCCGCTGCTCGGCGGCTTCCTGCTCGAGCACTTCTGGTGGGGCTCGGTCTTCCTCATAAATATCCCGCTGATGCTGGTCAGCCTGCCCATCGGGCGCTGGCTGCTCCCCGAGTCGACGGGCGACCGCAACGGACCGTGGGACGTCGTCGGCGCGCTGATGGCGGCGGGCGGCCTCTTTGGTCTGGTCTTCGCGGTGAAGCGCGCGGGCGGCGGCGAGTCGCCGTTCGGCATGACGACCCTCCTCGCGTTCACCGTCGGCACGGCCCTCCTGATCGGCTTCGTGCGCAGGCAGCGACGGCGCAAGCACCCGCTCATCGACCTGTCGATGTTCGCGCGGCCCGCGTTCTCCACCTCGCTCGGCTGCATCGTGCTCGCGATGCTCGCCCTGGTGGGCCTGGAACTGGTCGCAGCGCAGTATCTGCAGCTGGTGCTCGGCCTCTCCCCGCTGGAGACCGGCATGCGGCTCGTGCCGCTCACCGTCGCCGCGATGGCCGCCGGCCTTGCCGGATCGAAGCTGCTGCACCGCTTCGGCCCGCGCACGATGGTCGCCTCCGGCTTCACCCTCACCGCGGTGGCCGTGCTGGTGCTCACCGGCATGGGCGACAAGCTCAACGACCCGCTGCTCCTGATCAGCTTCGTGCTGCTCGGCCTCGGCCTGCAGACCACCCTGTTCGGCTCGTACGAGTCGATGCTCAGCGAGGCGCCCCCGTCGCAGGCGGGCGGCGCGGCCGCCATCGGCGAGACCTCGTACCAGCTGGGCGCGGGCATCGGCATCGCGCTGCTCGGCAGCGTCATGAACGCGGCGTACGCGCCGGGTCTCTCCTCCGTGCCCGGCGTCCCCGCCAAGGACAGCGGCGCCGCGGGGCACTCGCTCGGCGAGGCGTACGAGGTCGCGTCGCGGCTCGGCGGCAACGCGGGGGCCGCGCTGCGCAATGCCGCGCGCGAGTCCTTCGTGCACGGGCTGCATGTGACGCTGCTGGTCAGTGCGGGGCTGCTGCTGCTCGGCGCGCTGATGGCGCTGCGCCTGCCGCGGACCATGGAGTGCGGCGCGGCGGAGCCCGAGCCCGAGACTCAGCCCGAGCCTCAGCCCGAGCCGGGGATACCGGCGCCCCGTGACGCGACGGCGGTCGCCGCGGAGTCGGTCCGCTGACCCGGTGGACGCGCGGGACACGGCGTCGTAGCGTCAGCGCGAGTCGTCAGTAGCTAACACTGCTAGTTTTTGCGCCGCCGGAGGCCCGTCATGTCCGCAAGCAGCCGCACCCTGCCGCCCTTCGACCCCACCGACCCGCTCGGCATCGACGACCTCCTCGACCCGGAGGACCTCGCGATCCGGGAGACCGTCCGCACCTGGGCGGCCGACCGCGTCCTGCCGCACATCGCCGAGTGGTACGAGAAGGGCGAGCTGCCCGGCATCCGCGATCTTGCCCGCGAGCTCGGCTCGATCGGCGCGCTCGGCATGTCCCTTCAGGGCTACGGCTGCGCCGGCGCGAGCGCCGTCCAGTACGGCCTCGCCTGCCTTGAGCTGGAGGCCGCCGACTCCGGCATCCGCTCGCTCGTCTCCGTGCAGGGCTCCCTCGCCATGTACGCCATCCACCGCTTCGGCTCCGAGGAGCAGAAGCAGTGCTGGCTGCCGGGGATGGCCGCGGGGGAGATCATCGGGTGCTTCGGGCTCACCGAGCCCGACCACGGCTCCGACCCGGCGTCCATGCGCACGTTCGCGAAGAAGGACGGCACCGACTGGGTGCTCACCGGCCGCAAGATGTGGATCACCAACGGATCCGTCGCGGGCGTCGCCGTCGTCTGGGCGCACACCGACGACGGGATCAGGGGATTCGTCGTGCCGACCGACGCCCCCGGCTTCTCGGCGCCCGAGATCAAGCACAAGTGGTCGCTGCGCGCGAGCGTCACCAGCGAGCTGGTGATGGACGAGGTGCGGCTGCCCGCCGACGCGGTGCTTCCCGAGGTCACCGGCCTCAAGGGCCCGCTGAGCTGCCTCTCCCACGCGCGCTACGGCATCGTCTGGGGAGCCATGGGCGCCGCCCGCTCCTCTTTCGAGGCAGCCGTCGCCTACTCCAAGACCCGCGAGCAGTTCGGCCGGCCCATCGGCGGCTTCCAGCTCACCCAGGCCAAGCTCGCCGACATGGCGGTCGAGCTGCACAAGGGCATCCTGCTCGCGCACCACCTCGGCCGGCGCATGGACGCGGGCCGGCTCCGCCCCGAGCAGGTCAGCTTCGGCAAGCTCAACAACGTACGAGAAGCGATCGAGATCTGCCGTACGTCACGGACGATCCTCGGCGCCAACGGGATCTCTCTCGAATACCCCGTGATGCGGCACGCGACGAACCTCGAGTCGGTCCTCACCTACGAGGGCACCGTCGAGATGCACCAGCTCGTCCTGGGCAAGGCGCTCACCGGCATCGACGCCTTCCGGTGAGCGGCCTCGCCCGCTAGCTCTGGTTGAAGAAACCGTCGACGGGGCGGCTCGCGGCCTCCCCGTTGACGATCTGTGTGTCGGCGGGCGTGAGCAGGAAGACCCGCGTGGCCACGCGCTCGATGGAGCCGCGCAGACCGAAGGTCAGGCCGGCCGCGAAGTCCACGACGCGCTTGGCGTCGCCGGGCTCCATCGAGGTGAGGTTCACGATGACCGGGACGCCGTCCCGGAACATCTCGCCGATGCCGCGCGCGTCCCGGAAGCTGTCCGGGGTCACGGTCCCGATCCGGCGGCCCTGCTCCTCGGCCGTCTCGCTCGCCACCCGCACCCGCGGGTCGGTGACCCAGGCATCGCCGGGTCCCTCGGCACCGTCATCGTCGTAGCCGTCGTAGTAACGCTCGTCATTGTTGTCGTCGACGAGGCCAAGCCAGGCACTCGCCTTGCGCACCGATCCCATGGACGCCTCCTCTCACAGCGGGCTTTCTGCTTTCCGCATCCCCATGTTCGTCCATGATGCGGATGGTGCGCCAAGTGGATAGTCGCCGCGCGGGGTTTTCGTGACGGTACTGGTGCAGAGTCAACGGCCCGAAGCACGTTATTCCTCAAGGGTCTTGCCGTATACGGTTGCTGACTGTGAGTGAAATATGATTTTCACGGCGTTTGGGTGACGGCCGGTGCGTCCGGGTGAACGGACCCCTGGATACGATGCCGGAGTTGATCGTTCGCCGGGCTTCTCGGGGGAGTCGTCTTGTTCGGAATCGTCAGGCCATGCAGCCACCGCCTCGGTGAGGGGCTGAAGACACAGTGGATGGCGCATCTGTGCGGGCTCTGCCTCGCGCTGCGCGGTGACCACGGGCAGTTCGCCCGCGTCGTGACCAACTACGACGGCCTGATCATCTCAGTTCTGACGGAGGCTCAGGCCGAGAAGTCGACCGGCTGGCGGCGCACCGCGGGGCCCTGTCCGCTGCGCGGCATGCGGACCGCCTCCGTCGCGCAGGGCGAGGGCGCGCGGCTCGCCGCCGCCGTCTCCCTGGTGCTCGCGTCCGCCAAGGTGCGCGACCACGTCGTCGACGGCGACGGGCTCTTGGCGCGCAGGCCGGTGGCCGCCGCCGCGCGGAAGGTCGCGCGGAGCTGGGACCGGGCGGGCGCGCGGACCGGCGCCGATGTGGGCTTCGACACGGCGGTCCTGGTCGACGCCGTCGAACGACAGGTCGGCATCGAGGGCTTGGCGGGCCCCGGCACCTCGCTTCTGACGGTCACCGAACCCACCGAGACGGCGACGGCGGCCGCCTTCGCGCACACCGCCGTCATAGCGGGCAGGCCCGGCAACGCCGAGCCGCTCGCCGAGGCCGGACGGCTCTTCGGCCGGCTCGCGCATCTCCTGGACGCCGTGGAGGACAAGGAAGCTGACGCCGCGTCGGGTGCGTGGAACCCCTTGACGGCCACGGGTACGGGCCTTGCCGATGCGCGGCGGCTTGCCGACGACGCCGTGCACGGCATCCGGCTCGCGCTGCGGGATGCCGAGTTCACGGACGGCAAGCTGGCGCACATGCTGCTGGCGCACGAGCTGAGCCGGTCGGTGGACCGGGCCTTCGGGACCGAGTCGTGCGGGCACAGCCATGAGGTGACGGCCCATCAGGGTGGTTCCTTCGGGCCGCCGCAGGGTGGCAATCCCTATGGGCAGCAGCCTCCGTACGGGGGTGGCAATCCGTACGGGGGCGGGGCGCCCGGGGCTCCGGGCGGTCACGGTGGTCCCGGCGGGCCCGGTGGCTTCGGAGGCGGCCCCGGATTCGAGCCGGTCCCGCCCCCGAAGCCGGGGAAGCGGGGCTTCTGGGCGGGGTGCGCGGTGGCCATCGGGCTCTGCTGCACCTGCAAGCTGTGCTGCGCGGACTCCTATGAGGGGCCGTGGTCCCGCAAGAAGCGGGAGGGCTGCTGCAACAACTGTGGTGACAGTGGGTGCTGCTCCTGCTGCGAGTGCTGCTCTTGTTGTGACTGCGGGTTGTAAGTACTCCGGGTGGCGCTGTTCGTCTGCGGGTTCGTTGTGGCTGGGCGCGCAGTTCCCCGCGCCCCTTCGGGGCGCTAGTCCTTGATCTCCGGTGGGGAGATCTGGGACTTTTCGATCGCTGAGTCCTGTGTGTCCCACTTCTTCAGGATGCGGGCATACGTGCCATCGGCGATCAGCTGATTTACCGCCGCCCGGAACGCGGGCGCGAGCCTCGTGCCCTTCTTGAAGGCGAAGCCGACGTCGAGGCGGTGGTACTCGCCCAGGAACTTCAGGCCCTCCTGGTGGGCGACCGCATAGCGCAGGCCGTTGATCGTGGACATCACCACATCGCTGCGGCCCTGCTGGAGCGAGCCCCAGATCGCGCTCTGCTCGGCGTACGTCTTCACGCTGTACGGCTTCTTGCCGGCGTCGTCGCAGACGTGCTTGTTGTCCTCCAGGGTGACCTCGAACGTGGTGCCCGCGCCGGTCGCCACGTTCAGGCCGCACAGCTGCTTGAAGTCGGTGACCTTCTTCAGCTTGCTGTCGTCACGGACGGCGAAGCCCTGGCCGTCATTGATGTACGTGACGAAGTCGATGGTCTTGCGCCGCTCCTCCGTCACGCCGAAGTTGCCGGTGCCCAGGTCGTACTTGCCGCTGTCCAGGGCGGGCAGGATCGCCTCGAAGCTCGCGGGCTCCCGCTTCAGCTTCAGGCCGAGTGTCCTGGCGACCGCCTCCGCGAAGTCGGCGTCCTGGCCGACGATCGTCTTGCCGTCCTCCAGGTAGGTGTTGCCCGGTGGGCTGCCGCCGACGGCGGTCGCGAGATTGAGGGTGCCCCGTTCGCGTACGTCCGAGGGGAGCAGCTCCGCCGCCGCCTCGTTCTTCTTGACCGAGGAGACCACGTCCGTGGTGGGGATCTTGTCGCTGCTGCCCGCGGGTGCCGCGCCGCCCGTGGTGTCGGCGGAGCCGCCCGAACCGCAGGCGGTGAGCGTGAGCGTGGCGGCGGTGATCAGGGCGAAGGCCGCAGGGATGCGGCGGGAGTGCTGGATGCGCGGATGCGCGGACTTGCTCATGGCGTGACGGTCTCCATCAGGCGGCAGGGCAGGGCGAAGCGGACGTGCGAGGGGAGGGGGTGCCGCTGCTCATGGCGGTGCAGCAGTGGCGTACGCGTGTGAAGGCGGGGTCAACGGCGCGCGGGCGCACGGGAGATGCAAGGCGGGAGAGACCCGGGAACAGCGAAGGGCTCAGCGCGCAGGGGGTCGGCTCAGAGAGTCGTCGAACACGACGCGGACCACACTCGACCGAAGTCGATGTGGGAGCGCGTGACCAGCCACTGCTGCGAATGCATGGGGCAAGTGGAGCAGGCATCCGTTTCCGCGTCAACTGCCGTGAGACGTAACGCTCATATCCTGGACAGCCTTGACAGCGGGCCGAACGGTCCCCGTACTCTCAAGGCGGATCGTGCTGAGGGGCTCGGTCCGTGTGAAGGCATCACCTCCCGTATCCACGGAGCCTTCGCCATGTCTTCCGACACGCTCGCCAAAGCCGCGACCGCCCCTCCGCAAGATCCCCCGCCCGATCTCCCGCGCATCGTGCCGCAGCGCCGAGCGGGGCAGTGGGTGGCAGCCGCCGTGGTCCTGGTGCTGCTCGGGCTCGCCGTCAACTCCGTCGTACGCAATGACGCGTTCCAGTGGGACGTGGTCGGCGACCACTTCACCTCCGCGTCCGTGCTGCGCGGCCTGTGGCTGACGCTCTGGCTGACCGCCGTCGTCATGGTGCTCGGCTTCGCGCTCGGCACACTGCTCGCGGCGGGGCGCCTGTCGGCCAACCCCGTGCTGCGGGGCGTCAGTTGGGGCTATGTCTGGCTCTTCAGGTCGATGCCGATCCTGGTGCAGCTGCTGTTCTGGTTCAACATCGGGGCGCTGTACCCGTACCTCTTCGGCGTGAAGACGGTGAACCTCCTCGGGCCGATCAGCATCGCCGTCATCGGGCTGACCCTGCACGAGGCCGCGTACGCCGCCGAGGTGGTGCGCGGCGGCATCCTCTCCGTCGACCGGGGGCAGATCGAGGCCGCGCAGGCGCTCGGGCTCGGCCGGTGGCGCAGATGGCGGCGGATCGTCCTGCCGCAGGCCATGCGCTCGATCGTGCCGCCGGCCGGGAACATGCTGATCGGCACGCTCAAGGGCACCTCGATCGTCAGCGTGATCGCGGTACAGGACCTGCTGTACTCCGTGCAGCTGGTCTACCACCGCACCTACCAGGTGATCCCGCTGCTCCTGGTCGCCACCATCTGGTACGTCGTGGTCACCTCGCTGCTGAGCGTCGGCCAGTACTACGTGGAGCGGCACTACGCGCGCGGTTCGGAGCGGACCCGATGAGCGTGACGGAGCGCCGTCCCACCGGCGACCTCGTGAAGGGCGACGACTACGGCGCGCTGAAAGTCGTTCCCGTGCGCCATCCCTGGCGTTGGGTGGCCGTCGCCGTGACGGCCGTCCTCGTGGCCCAGTTCGTGCACGGGCTCGCCACCAACTCCGGGTGGGAATGGGAGGTGTTCGCCGAGTTCTTCACCGCCGACGTGATCCTGGAGGCGGTCTGGGTCACCCTCCAGCTCACGTTCTACGGCACGGCGCTCGGCTTCGCGCTCGGCATTGTGATCGCCTTCATGCGGCTCTCCGCGAGCCCCTTCCTGAAGTCGGTGGCCTTCGCCTACATCTGGGCGTTCCGGTCGATCCCGCTCATCGTGCAGCTGCTCTTCTGGTTCAACCTGGCCTATCTCTACAAGGAGTTGCAGTTCGGCATCCCGTTCGGGCCCGGCTTCTTCTCCTTCGACACGATGGGGCTCGTCGGCGCGATGAGCGCGGCCGTCCTCGGGCTTGCACTGCACCAGGCCGCGTACGCCGCCGAGATCGTGCGGGCCGGCGTACTGGCCGTCGACAGCGGCCAGTTGGAGGCGGCGGCCGCGCTCGGCATCCCCAGGCTGCGGCAGATCCGCCGCATCGTGCTCCCGCAGGCGATGCGCTCGATCCTGCCCAACGCCGCCAACGAGATCATCTCCCTCTTCAAGGGCACCTCGATCGTCTCCGTGATGGCGATCGGCGAGCTCTTCTACCAAGTGCAGGTCATCTACGGCCGCAACGGCCGCGTCGTGCCGCTCCTGATGGTCGCCACCGCCTGGTACGTGCTGCTCACCACCGCCCTCTCCGTCCTCCAGCACTACGTCGAACGTCACTTCTCCAAGGGGGAATCGCGATGAGCGCGATGGTCGAACTCCGGTCCGTGCACAAGTCCTTCGGATCGCTTGACGTGCTGCGAGGCATCGATCTGGAGGTGCGGGCCGGCGAGGTCACCGTCGTCCTCGGCCCCTCCGGATCCGGCAAGTCCACGCTCCTGCGCGCCATCAACCACCTGGAGAAGGTGGACAAGGGCTGGATCAGCGTCGACGGCGCGCTCGTCGGCTACCGGCGCTCCGGCGACAAGCTGTACGAGCTGCGCGAGCGCGAGGTGCTCAAGCAGCGGACCCAGATCGGCTTCGTCTTCCAGAACTTCAACCTCTTCCCGCATCTGACCGTCCTGGAGAACATCGTCGAGGCGCCGGTCTCGGCGCTGAAGCGGCCCCGCAAGGAGGCCGTCGCGGACGCCGAGGCGCTGCTCGCCCGGGTCGGGCTCGCCGACAAGGCGGACGCCTACCCCAAGCAGCTCTCCGGCGGACAGCAGCAGCGCGTCGCCATCGCCCGCGCGCTCGCCGTCGAGCCGAAACTGCTGCTGTTCGACGAGCCGACGTCCGCGCTCGACCCCGAGCTGGTGGGCGAAGTTCTCGACGTCATCAAGGACTTGGCGAGCCAGGGCACCACGATGATCGTCGTCACCCATGAGATCGGCTTCGCGCGCGAGGTCGCCGACACGGTCGTCTTCATGGACGACGGACTCATCGTCGAGCAGGGCGCCCCCGGTGACGTACTCGACCGGCCGCGGCATGAACGTACCCGCGCGTTTCTTTCCAAGGTTCTCTAGCCCAGGTTCTTTCTCTAGGAGCTTCCGTATGTTTTCCCGACGCACCCTCTCCGCCTCCGTCGCCGCACTGGCCATCGCGCCGCTGCTCGGCGCCTGCGGCGGGGACAGCGACGCCGCGACCGGCGGCGGCAAACCCGGCACCAAGAAGGTCGGCGACATCAACATCGGGCCCGACCAGAACCGCGTACGCGGCAAGAAGGTCGACGCGATCGCCGAGCTCGTACCCGAAGAGGTGCGCGGGCGCGGCACATTGCGGCTCGGCGGCGGCGCCGACTCGACCGCACCGCTCGGGTTCTACGCCACCGACGACAAGACCCGCATCGGCTCCGAGGTCGACATCGCGATCCTGGTCGCCGACACGCTCGGACTGAAGCCGAAGTTCGAGCAGGTGTCCTGGGAGAACCTCTTCGTCGGCCTGGACAGCGGGAAGTTCGACGGGGTCTTCGGCAATGTCACGGTGACCGAGGAGCGCAAGCAGAAGTACGACTTCGCGACGTACCGCCTCGACAATATTGCCTTCGAGGCGCGTGAGGACGCCGACTGGACGGTGAAGAAGCCGGCGGACGTGGCGGGGAAGACCATCGCCGTCTCTTCTGGCACCAACCAGGAGAAGATCCTTGTCGACTGGAGCAAGGAGAACGAGAAGGCCGGGCGTGAGCCGGTGGACATCAAGTACTTCCAGAAGGACTCCGACTATTACCTGGCCCTCCAGTCGGGGCGCATCGACGCGTATCTCGGGCCCAATCCTTCGGCTGCTTATCACGTGGCTTCTGCTGGTCAGACGAAGATCGTCGGCACGGTTTCTGGCGGGGGCGCCTTGGTTCAGGGGGAGATTGCCGCCACTACCAAGCGGGGGAGTGGGCTTGTTGATGCCTATGCCGCGGCGCTCAATTACGTGATCAAGGACGGGAGTTATGGGGAGGTTTTGAAGCGGTGGGGGCTTTCGAGTGAGGCCGTGCGGAAGTCGCGGATCAATCCGCCGGGGTTGCCCAAGCCGTAGCCGTTTTCGGCTGCGGGTGCGTCGTGGTTGCTCGCGCAGTTCCCCGCGCCCCTTTCAGGGGCGTCATCCCACCGGAAAGGTTTATCAATGACCCTTCACCTCGCCGTCTCCATCGATCAACCGGGGGCCTACGAAGCCGCCCCCTATGCCGAGTCGGCTCTGCTCGCCGAGCGTGGGCTGCTCGACTTTGTGACGCTCGGGGACTCCTTCGGGCGGCCGGGGGCCGATGCGCTTGCCGTGCTTGCGCGGGTCGCGCCCGGCACCGCGCGGATCGGGCTCGTCCCCACGGTGACGACCACGCACACCGAGCCGTTCCATGTGCAGGCGGCCTTGGCGACCCTGGACTGGGTCAGCCACGGGCGGGCCGGCTGGGCGATCGACGTGTCGGAGAGCGAGGCGGAGGCCCGGCTCTTCGGGCGGCGGCATGCCGCGCCGGCCGGCGAGCTGTGGCGGGAAGCCGGTGAAGTCGCCGATGTGGCCCGGCGGTTGTGGGACAGCTGGGAGGACGACGCCGAGATACGGGACGTGGCCACCGGCCGCTTCATCGACCGGGACAAGCTGCACTACGTCGACTTCGAGGGGAGCGCCTTCTCCGTCCGGGGTCCCTCCATCGTGCCCCGGCCGCCGCAGGGCCACCCGGTGACCGTCGTCGACGCCACCGCCCCGCACGCCCGCGACACCGCGGCGCGGTACGCGGATGTCGCCCTTGTCCGTGTCGCCGGACTCCCCGGAGCGGAGGCCGCGCGTGCCGAACTGCGGGCGGCCGCCGCCGGGTTCGGACGCGACCCGGACGCGCTCAAGGTCCTCGCCGACCTCACCGTGGACCTCGGCGACGGCGAGGCCGTCGTCGACCTCGCCGAACTCATCGCCTCCTGGCACGCGTCCGGCGCCGTCGACGGATTCCACCTGCGGCCCGCCGAGCCGCGCCGCGACCTGGAGCGGCTGGTCAACGGCACCGTGGCGCTGCTGCAGCACCGCGGGTTGTTCCGCACGTTCTATCCGGGCAGCACCCTCCGGGAACACCTGGACCTCGCCCGGCCCGCCAACCGTTACGCCGCGCTCGCGGGGGACCGTCATGAGTGAACGTACGCATGCGTCGAAGAAGCGGCGGTTGCACCTCGCCGCGCATTTCCCCGGCGTCAACAACACCACCGTCTGGGCCGATCCGCGGTCCCGCTCGCAGATCGACTTCGCGTCGTTCGAGCATCTGGCCCGCACCGCCGAGCGCGGTCTCTTCGACTTCTTCTTCCTCGCGGAAGGACTTCGGCTGCGCGAGCACAAGGGGCGCATCCACGACCTGGACGTCGTCGGGCGGCCCGAGTCGCTCACCGTCCTGACCGCGCTCGCCGCCGTCACCGAACGCCTGGGCCTGGCCGGCACGGTCAACGCGACCTTCAACGAGCCCTACGAACTGGCCCGCAGGCTCAGCTCGTTGGACCACCTCAGCGCGGGCCGCGCCGCCTGGAACGTCGTCACCTCCTCCGATGCCTTCACCGGCGAGAACTTCCGGCGCGGCGGCTATCTCGACCGGGCGGACCGGTACACCCGCGCCGCCGAGTTCGTCAGGACCGCGCGCGAGCTGTGGGACTCCTGGACGCCGCAGGGCGAGCCGCGGCCCTTCGCGCACCAGGGGCAACACTTCGACATCGAAGGGGAGTTCACCCTGCCGCGCTCGCCGCAGGGGCATCCCGTCGTCATCCAGGCGGGGGACTCGCCCGAAGGGCGGGAGTTCGCCGCGTCCGCTGCCGACGTCGTCTTCACCCGGCACGGCACGCTGGAGGCGGGCCGTGACTTCTACGCCGATGTGAAGGGCCGTCTCGCCAAGTACGGCCGAGAGCCGGATGACCTGAAGATCATGCCCGGCGTCACCTTTGTCCTGGGCGACACCGCCGCCGACGCCCAGGAGCGGGCCGCCGAGATCCGCCGCCAGCAGGTCTCCCCGCAGAACGCGATTCTCGCCCTGGAGCAGGTCTGGGGCGTGGATCTCTCCTCGTACGATCCGGACGGGCCGTTGCCCGACATCGACCCGGACCCGGAATCGACGCTCGTCCAGGGCCGGGTGAAGATCACCAACGCCCTTGAGATCGCTGCGAAGTGGCGTGCGCTCTCCCGGGCCAAGGGGCTCTCCATCCGGCAGACCGTCATCGAGACGACGACCCGGCAGTCGTTCGTCGGCACACCGGAGGCCGTCGCCGCCGAACTGGAGGAATTCGTGGCGACCGGCGCCGCCGACGGATTCATCCTCGTCCCGCACCTCACCCCCGGCGGGCTCGACGACTTCGTCGACCGGGTGGTGCCGCTGCTCCAGGAGCGGGGCGTGTACCGCACGGAATACCGGGGCACGACGCTGCGCTCACACCTCGGGCTGCGCGAGCCCATATGGAAGGGTTGATCACCATGAGCACCGAAACGAGCGCCGAGAACAACGACAGCGCCGAGGACAACGACGCTGTACAGGACTGGAAGCACTGGCACGAGCAGCGGACGGAAACCGTCTCCGCGCCCTACGGCCCGCTCTCCCTCACCGGCACACACTGGCTCGCGGACTATCCGGAGGGTCAACTTCCGGACATCCCCGGGCGCTGGACCGACGCGGGCGACGAGCTCGTCCTGACCGCGGGTCCCGGCGACGGCCTCACCCTCGACGGGCAGCCCTTCAGCGGCGAGGCCCGCCTTGCCGCCGACCCCGGCCCTGTCGGCGCGGCCCGTGTCGCGCACGGCGAGCGGCGCTTCGTCGTGCTCCGGCGCGAAGGGCTCTGGGCGGTCCGGGACTTCGACCCGGAGTCCGCCACGCGCCGCGCCTTCCAGGGCATCGAGGCCACCGCGTACGACGAGCGCTGGGCGGTGCCGGGGCGCTTCACTCCGTACGACGCCGAAAGCACCGTCGACGGTGTACGCACCGTTCGCGTGGGCAACGCCGACGGGGTGGAGCGCGGGCTCGGTCTCGGCGGTGAGCTGGCCTTCAGCCTGGCCGGAAACCGGCACACGCTCCAGGTGTCGGTGGAGGGCGACGGCTCGTTGTGGGCGGTGTTCGCGGACACGAGCAGCGGGGTCTCCAGCTACCGTTTCCGCTTCCTGCGGCCCGCCGCGCCGGACGCGGAAGGGCGCACGACGGTCGACTTCAACCGGGCGCTTCTGCCGCCCTGCGCCTTCGCCGACCACTTCATCTGCCCCTTCCCGCCGCCCGGCAACACCCTCGCCGCCGAGATCGCCGCCGGAGAACGGAACCTTCTCGACCGGTGACACGTCTGACTGGGAGCCGATGACCCAGAGCCCCGGTGGCGTACGACAGGTACGACAGCCACCGGGGCCGGTCGACGTGTATCCGGCTGACGGCCGAAAGGCGCCCTTGTGCGGGCACGCCTCGGCCCGAATACTCCCGAGCAGCGCTTGTCAGGGGCACGGCGTATCCGGAATCCGGTCCGCCCTTTGTTTCTTGGCTGCGCCTCACGGGCTCCCAACCCACGCGGGCCCACTGACTTCCCCTCGGGAGGAACAACAAGTGAGGATCAAGCGCACCACCCCCCGCAGTGGCATAGCGAGACGCACTCGTCTGCTCGCGATCGCCACCGGACTCGTGGCCGCCGGCGCGCTCGCCGTACCCGCCGCGAACGCCAACGACGTCACCACCTTCAGCTCGGCGCAGCTCACCAAGGCGGGCGACGCGGTGCTCGACGCCGATGTCGCGGGCACCGCGTGGAGCGTCGACAAGGCGACCAACCGCCTTGTCGTCACCGCCGACAGCACCGTCTCCAAGGCCGAGATCGCCGAGATCAAGAAGGCGGCGGGCGGCAACGCGGGCGCCCTCAAGATCGAGCGCACCCCCGGCAAGTTCAACAAGCTGATCTCCGGCGGCGACGCCATCTACGCGTCCAGCTGGCGCTGTTCGCTCGGCTTCAACGTCCGCAGCGGCACCACCTACTACTTCCTGACCGCCGGGCACTGCACCGACGGTGCGGGCACCTGGTGGTCCAACTCCGGGCACACCACGACGATCGGGTCCACGACGGGCTCCAGCTTCCCGACCAACGACTACGGCATCGTCAAGTACTCCGGCTCGATCAGCCACCCCGGCACGGTCGGCAGCCAGGACATCACCAGCGCGGGCAACCCGACCGTGGGCCAGGCCGTCAAGCGGCGCGGCTCCACGACCGGCACCCACGGCGGCTCGGTCACCGGTCTCAACGCGACCGTCAACTACGGCGGCGGCGACATCGTCTACGGCATGATCAAGACCAATGTCTGCGCCGAGCCCGGCGACAGCGGCGGTCCGCTGTACGCGGGCACGAAGGCGCTCGGTCTCACATCGGGCGGCAGCGGGAACTGCTCCTCGGGCGGCACGACCTTCTTCCAGCCGGTCACCGAGGCGCTGAGCCGGTACGGCGTGAGCGTCTACTGATCGCGTACGCCTGATCCACGTACGAGCAAGACCGCAGCCAGCAGCAGGTGAACCCCCGCCCGGACGTCGGGCGGGGGTTCACCCTTGTCTCCCGTCTCCCTTTGTGCGCCGTGCGGGGTTACCTTCGAAGTACACGCCCAACACGCCCAATTCGGACCCTGGGGGGCCGGCATGGTCGAGGAGCTGGTGACGGCGGGAGTGGCCGTCGGGTCTGTCGGAGTGGTCTATCTCATGGCGGCGGCGCGTGTCGTCAAGCAGTACGAGCGGGGTGTGGTGCTCCGGCTCGGGCGGCTGCAGCGTTCGGTGCGCGGGCCGGGGTTCACGTTGATCGTCCCCGCGGTGGACCGGCTCCGTAAGGTGAACATGCAGATCGTGACGATGCCGGTGCCCGCGCAGGACGGGATCACGCGGGACAACGTGACGGTGCGCGTTGACGCCGTCATCTACTTCAAGGTGGTCGACGCGGCCGAGGCGGTCGTGCAGGTCGAGGACTACCGGTTCGCGGTCTCGCAGATGGCCCAGACGTCCCTGCGCTCGATCATCGGCAAGAGCGACCTGGACGATCTGCTCTCCAATCGGGAGAAGCTCAACCAGGGTCTTGAGCTGATGATCGATTCGCCCGCCATCGGGTGGGGTGTGCAGATCGACCGGGTCGAGATCAAGGACGTATCCCTTCCCGAGACGATGAAGCGGTCGATGGCGCGGCAGGCGGAGGCGGACCGTGAGCGTCGGGCCCGCGTGATCAACGCGGATGCCGAGCTGCAGGCGTCCAAGAAGCTCGCCGAGGCCGCCCACGAGATGTCGGAGGAGCCCGCGGCCCTCCAACTGCGGCTGCTGCAGACCGTCGTCGCGGTCGCCGCCGAGAAGAACTCCACCCTCGTCCTGCCCTTCCCCGTCGAGCTTCTGCGCTTCCTCGAACGGGCCCAGCCGGCCCAACCGCCGACTCCGCAGACACAGCAGGCGCCGTCCCCCGGGCCCGCCCCCGCACTCTCGGAATCCGGTGCGCAGGATTCGGAAGCCGGAGAGCCGGCGGCGCGCGGAGAGTCGAAAACAGGACTGGACTAGTCCTCACCCGCTGCCGAAGGGCCGATCGCACGCGGTGTTTGCAACGGGAACCGACGTGGCGAGACCGGGTTCGGTGAAGGGGCAGGGGGCGCACGGTGTTTGTCGCGTGCGCGTCCTGAAGTAGACCTTGTGTGCTACCGGACGGTCTCGGAATAGTGGGCCGCACCCTTTGGCATGGACGCGGCTTTCCCAGCGTGTGCGACTCCGTGCCGGTACGCCTTCAGGCCCCCAGGTCCCCACACCGAACGGGCCGACCCCCCACAGGAGGACGTGAGTTGAAGCACCGACGCATTCCCAAGGGACGCGCGGCCGCCGCAGGTGCGGGCGTTGTCGCGCTGATCGCCGCCGGAGTCACCTTCCAGACTGCGAACGCGAGTGAGAGTGCCCCGACCCCCACGCCGGACACCCTCACGGTCGCAAAGGCCGGAACGCTCGCCACGTCCATCGCCAAGGACCTCGGCGTGGACGCCGCGGGCACGTACTACGACGCCAAGGGCAAGAACCTCGTCGTGAACGTCCTCGACGAGACGGCGGCGGAGACGGCCGAGGCGGCCGGGGCCAAGGCGAGAATCGTCGAGCACTCCCTGGCCGAGCTGAAGAGCACCCGCTCGACGCTGAGCGACAAGGCGTCCATCCCCGGCACCTCGTGGGCGGTCGACCCGGCCACCAACAAGGTCGTCGTGACGGCGGACCGCACGGTCAAGGGCGCCGAGATGGACAAGCTCAGCGCCGTGGTGAAGAAGCTCGGATCGAAGGCCGAACTCCAGCACAGCAAGGGGGAGTTCAAGCCCTTCATCGCAAGTGGCGACGCCATCTGGGGCGACGGCGGGCGCTGCTCGCTCGGCTTCAACGTGGTCAAGGACGGCGCGCCGCACTTCCTGACCGCGGGCCACTGCACAGAGTCGATCAAGAGCTGGTCCGAGAAGCAGGGCGGCCCGGTCATCGGCGAGAACACCGACTCCAGCTTCCCCGACAACGACTACGGCCTGGTCAAGTACACGGGCGACACCCCCCACCCGAGCGAGGTGAACCTCTACAACGGCTCCACCCAGGCCATCGCCAAGGCGGGCGACGCGACCGTCGGTCAGAAGGTGCAGCGCAGTGGCTCGACCACGCAGCTGCACGACGGCACGGTCACCGGCCTGGACGCCACCGTGAACTACGGCAACGGCGACATCGTCAACGGACTCATCCAGACCGACGTCTGTGCCGAGCCCGGTGACAGCGGCGGCGCGCTCTTCGCGGGCGACACCGCGCTGGGCCTGACCTCGGGCGGCAGCGGTGACTGCTCCTCCGGAGGTGAGACCTTCTTCCAGCCGGTGCCGGAGGCGCTGAGCGCCCTCGGTGCGGAAATCGGCTGAGGCTGGTCGCTGATCCGCCGGTCGCTCCGCGGGGTTTGCGGAGTTTCTGGTCCCACCCCCGCTGTTATCAGTGGGGGTGGGGCCTTTTCGGTTCAAGTCTGCGGGTCGTATGTGGCTTGTCGCGCAGTTCCCCGCGCCCCTTATGGGGCGCGGCTCGCGGGGTGCGGCTTACGCGAAGGGCTTGCCTGCGAGGTCGAGCGAGCTGGTGTCCGCCCTGTGTCGGGCTGACATCGCCAGGGTGACGATGACTCCCACGGCCGCCCAGGCGGCGAGCACCAGCAGTGGTTCGGTGATCGCGTTGCCATCGAAGTACGCGATGGAGCGCGCCACCCAGGTGCCGGCGCCCGGTGGCAGCCAGGGGCCGATCGCCTCCCAGAAGGGCGGCAGCATCGGCAGCGGGAAGGCGCCGCCCGCGCTCGGGTTGCCCGCGATGACGACGATCAGGACGGCCAGGCCGATGCCCACGATGCCGGTGAGCGCCTGCAGGGCGAGCGTGATCATGCCGACCCCGAAGACAACCAGGGCGCCAAGGCCCCACAGGGCCAGGACGCTGCCGGGCAGGGCGCCCAGGATCGGCCCGATGATGATCGCGCCGCCCAGTCCGCCCGCGATCGAGTAGAGCGCCATGACGCCGGTCCTGATCAGCGCGCGCGAGAGGTTGGCGGCCCGGGACCCCGCGCTGATCGCCAGGATCGAGGCGCAGAGATAGCCGCCGACGCACCAGCCGACGACCAGATAGAAGGACGAGAGCCCGTCGAAGTCCTCGGGGGAGGCGGGCGCCACGTCCACGGTCCTGACCGTCCGGTTCTCCGCCGCTTCGAGCTGGGTGACGATCTTCTCCAGCGTGGTGGCGAGGACGGTGCCGCCGCCGGAGGCGACGAGGAGCGTGTCGGTGGTGGCCCGGGGGTTGATGATCAGGGCGCCGTCGATGTCACGGTTCATGATCTGCTTCCGGGCCGTGGCCTGGTCCTCGACCACGCGGGGGTCGAGCGGCTCATCGGGGAGTTTCCCGAGCCGGGCCGACGCCTGCTCGGCGGCGGGCCCCGGAGCGACCACGCCGAAGGGCACGTCCCTCGGCTTCGGATCGTGCAGCGCCCCCACGTAGGAGGCGATGAACAGCAGCTGCAGGGCGAGTACGCCGATGACCAGCAGGGCTGCTCGCGGGGTGACGGCGCTCTTCAACTCATCGGTGAAACTCATGCCCCCACGCTCGGGGGCCCCTGCCGTTCCCGCAGGTGGGCGGGGCCGAATGAGCGACGGCGATGGGCGCGTCGCACGCGGATCGCACGTACGTTCGAAACTTGGTCTATGGTGGAGGCGGGGGCTGTGAGGTCGGATCGGTTCAGGTTTTCGGGAGGTGCGTGTGCCAGGGTTCACGCATCTGCACACCGTCTCCGGGTTCTCCCTGCGGTACGGGGCCTCGCACCCGGAGCGGCTGGCCGAGCGCGCCGCCGAGCGGGGCATGGATGCCCTCGCGCTCACCGACCGGGACACCCTTGCGGGGGCGGTCCGGTTCGCCAAGGCCTGCGCGAAGGCGGGGGTGCGGCCGCTGTTCGGCACCGAGCTCGCGGTGGCCGAGCCCGCCCCGGTGCGGGGCGAGCGGCGGCGGACCCCGGTGCGCGGCGGTGCCTTCATCGACGAGTCGACCCCGCGGGTGACCTTCCTCGCCCGGGACGGCGCCACCGGCTGGGCCACGCTCTGCCGCCTGGTCACCGCCGCGCACCGGACCGGTGAGGGGCAGCCTGTCCTTCCGTGGGAGGAGAACCACGGCGACGGTCTGACCGTGCTGCTCGGCCCCGCGTCCGACGTGGGGCGCGCGCTCGCCGCGGGGCGCCCGGACCGGGCCGCCCGCCTGCTCGCCCCCTGGCGTGAGCGGTACGGTGACGCGCTGCGCCTGGAGTCCGTCTGGCACGGCCGCGAGGGCACCGGCCCCGGCTCGCTGCGGCTGGCCGCCCGCACCGTCGGCTTCGCCGCCGAGCAGGGCATCCGCCCCGTCCTGAGCAACGCCGTGCGCTACGCCGACGCGGGGCTCGGCCCGGTCGCCGATGTGCTCGACGCGGCCCGCCGTCTCGTCCCCGTCGACCCGACCAAGGAACTCGACGGCGGTGAGCGGTGGTTGAAGGGTGCGGGCGACATGCTGCACATCGCCGAGCGCGTCGTCGAGGCCGCCGGCTTCCGCCGCGACACCGCCCACCGTCTCGTCGAGCAGACCCAGACGGCCGCCGCCGAGTGTCTCGTCGACCCCGATGACGACATCGGCATCGGCTCCGTACGCTTCCCCGAACCGCACCTCGTCGGCGCGGGGCGCCGCACCGCGCAGCGCGTCCTGGCGTCGCGGGCGGCGGCGGGCATGGTGCTGCGCGGCTATGACGCGCGGCGCGTGTACTGGGAGCGGATGCACCACGAGCTGGACATCATCGCCTACCACGGCTTCGCCTCCTACTTCCTCACCGTGGCCCAAGTGGTCGACGACGTACGCGACTTGGGGATCCGGGTCGCGGCGCGCGGCTCCGGCGCCGGATCCCTGGTCAACCACCTCATCGGCATCGCGCACGCCGACCCCGTCGAGCACGGGCTGCTCATGGAGCGGTTCCTGTCCACGCGGCGGTTCGTCCTGCCGGACATCGACATCGACGTGGAGTCGGCCCGCCGCCTGGAGGTCTACCGCGCGATCATCGGCCGCTTCGGCACCGAGCGGGTCGCGACCGTCGCCATGCCCGAGACCTACCGGGTGCGGCACGCCGTACGCGATGTGGGCGCCGCCCTGTCCATGGACCCGGCCGAGATCGACAGGATCGCCAAGTCCTTCCCGCACATCCGCGCCCGCGACGCCCGCTCGGCGATGGCGGAGCTGCCCGAACTGCGGGAGGTGGCGAGGGAGCTTCAGCGGGGAGGGGCGCGGCACGGCAGGATGTGGGAGCTTGTCGAGGCGCTCGACGCGCTGCCCCGCGGCATCGCCATGCACCCGTGCGGGGTGCTGCTCTCCGACGCCTCGCTGCTCGCGCGTACGCCGGTCATGCCGACCAGCGGCGAGGGCTTCCCCATGTCCCAGTTCGACAAGGAGGACGTGGAGGACCTCGGGTTGCTCAAGCTGGACGTGCTCGGCGTGCGGATGCAGTCGGCGATGGCGCACGCCGTGGGGGAGATCGAGCGGGCCACGGGCTCCCGTGTCGACGTGGACGCGGTGCCGCCGGGGGACCCGGCGACGTATCAACTCATCAAGTCCGCCGAGACGTTGGGCTGCTTCCAGATCGAGTCGCCGGGCCAGCGTGACCTGGTCGGGCGCCTTCAGCCCGCGACCTTCCACGACCTGGTCGTCGACATCTCGCTGTTCCGTCCGGGACCCGTCGCCGCCGACATGGTGCGGCCCTTCATCGAGGCCCGGCACGGCCGCGCGCCCGTCCGCTATCCGCACCCGGATCTCAAGGGGCCGCTGAAGGAGACGTACGGAGTCGTCGTCTTCCACGAGCAGATCATCGAGATCGTCGACATCATGACCGGCTGCGGGCGCGACGAGGCGGACCGGGTGCGGCGCGGGCTCTCCGACCCCGAGTCGCAGGGGCGGATCCGGTTCTGGTTCGCGCAGCAGGCCGCGGCGAAGGGGTACGACGCCGAGACGATCGGCCGGACGTGGGAGATCATCGAGGCCTTCGGGTCGTACGGCTTCTGCAAGGCGCACGCGGTGGCCTTCGCCGTGCCGACGTATCAGTCGGCATGGCTGAAGGCCCATCACCCGGCCGCGTTCTACGCGGGGTTGCTCACGCACGACCCCGGGATGTACCCGAAGCGGCTGCTGCTCGCGGATGCGCGGCGGCGCGGGGTGCCGATCCTTCCGCTGGACGTGAACCGGTCCGCGGTCGCTCACCGTATCGAACTGGTGTCTGATAACCCGGGGGGCTCCCGGTGGGGGCTGCGGCTCGCGCTCTGTGACGTGCACGGCATCAGCGAGGCCGAGGCCGCCCGGATCGCCGACGCGCAGCCCTACGCCTCGCTCGTGGACTTCTGGGAGCGGGCCAGGCCGTCGAAACCGGTCGCGCAGCGGCTCGCCCAGGTCGGCGCGCTCGACGCGTTCGGCGCCAACCGCCGCGATCTGCAGCTGCACCTGGCCGAGCTGCGGCGCGGCGCGCGCGGCTCGTCAGGAGCCTTCGGGGCCCAACTCCCCTTGTCCGGCGGGCGGAAGACGGCGCCCGCCGGGCTTCCCGACCTGGACGACGCGGAACGCCTCAGCGCCGAACTCGGCGTCCTCGGCATGGACTCCTCGCGCCATCTCATGGGTGATCACGCGGAGTTCCTCAAGGAGCTCGGCGTGCTGACGGCCCGTCGGCTCCGGGAGGCAGAACACGGCGCGACCGTGCTGGTCGCGGGCGCCAAGGCGGCCACCCAGACCCCGCCGATCCGCTCCGGCAAGCGCGTCATCTTCACGACCCTGGACGACGGCACCGGCCTGGTCGACCTGGCCTTCTTCGACGATGCCCACGAACGGTGCGCGCACACCGTCTTCCACTCCTGGCTGCTGCTCGTCCGCGGTGTCGTGCAGCGCCGCGGGCCGCGCAGCCTCAGCGTGGTCGGCGCGGCCGCCTGGAACCTGGCCGAACTGGTGGAGCTGCGCCAGGAAGGAGGCCTCGACGCGGTGGCCGAGCGGCTGACCGAGCAGCCGCCGGAGCCGGAGCCCGCAGCGGCCCCGGCGGACGGCGGCCGGCGCATCCGGATGTCCACGGGGTACGAGATGCACCCCTGGGCCGACCTGCAGCCGCCCGGTGAACGGGCGGCCACGGGGCGGAAGTTGTGGCACCAGAGCCCGGGGAGCGCGGGATGAGCACTCTCTGTATACGTTTCCTGCTGCCGCCCATGTACGAGGCGGCCCTGCCCCGGCTGATCGCACTGGTCGGCGAGTTCAGCCCGGTCGTGGAGGCCCTGCCGCCCGACGGTGTGCTCGTCGACGTACGGGGAGCCATGCGCTACTTCGGGCGGGACGCCGTCGAGCTCGCCGCGGTGATCCGGGTGCGGGCGCTCGCCCTGTACGGGGTGGACTGCGTGATCGGCGCCGGGCCCGGGCCGATGCTGGCGCGGATGGCCGTGCGCGCCGCCGTGCCGGGAGTGACCCGCGTCGTGGGCCGGGAACCGGAAGCCGTCGCGGAGTTCCTCGGCCCGAAGCCGGTCGCCGAGCTGCCCGGGGTCGGCCGCGCCACCGCCCGCACCCTGTGCGAGTACGGGCTCGACTCCGTCGGCAAGGTGGCCGCCGCGCCGCTGTCCACGCTGCAGCGGCTCATCGGCGCCCGCGCCGGCCGCGAGCTGCACGAGAAGGCGCACGGCGTCGACCGCGCACGGGTCGTGCCGAACGCGGCCGCCCGTTCGCTCGCCGCCGAACGGCCCTTCCCCCGCGACGAGTTGGACCCCACCCGGCACCGGCGCGCACTGCTCTCGATCACCGAGGAGCTCGGCGTCAGAATGCGCGGCGATGACCAGGTGTGCCGCTCCCTGACGCTCACCGTGCGGTACGCGGACCGCACCGGTTATTCGACGACCACCCGCACCCGCGCTCTGCCCGAGCCGACCGCCCACTCCTCCGCGCTGACCGCGACCGCGTACCGGATGTACGAGGCGCTCGGCCTGCAACGCGCCCGGGTGCGCGGCATCTCCCTGCGCGCCGAAGGGCTCGGCCCCGCCGAACAGGCCGCCCACCAGCTGATGTTCGACCCGGCGGACGACAGGGCGCGCCGCATCGAGGAGGTCGCCGACCGGGCACGGGCGAAGTTCGGCCCCGGCGCGATCGTGCCGGGGACGCTGGCGGCGTAGGCCCCAGACGTGGGCTCAGACGTCGCGGCGGTGCACGGCCACCACCGTGACGGCCACCGCGAGCAGCGGCCACGCCCCGAACACGAGCCACGCCTCGGCGACCGACACCGGGTACGTGTCCGGCGGGAAGCCGATCGCCGGGTTCTCGACCAGCGCCTGCCAGGCGGAGAGCGGCATCGCGTTGCCGATCTCCTTGACCCACCGATGGGTCTCGCCCTGGAACAGCGCGGGCAGCAGGATCAGCGTCACGAGCGTCGTGACGACGGTGCCCGTCGCGTGCCGGACGAGCGCCCCGACGGCCATGCCCACCAGCGCGCACAACGGCGCGAGCAGCGCGGACGCCACGACCGCCCGCAGCGCGCCCGGATCGCCGGCCGAAAGGCCGCCGTGGTCCCGCAGGACCGCCTGCGTCGCCCCGAACGAGACCGCGGCGACGACCGCGCCGAGCACCAGCATCACCGCCGTCATGACGGCCGCCTTCGCCGCCACCACCGCACGCCGGTCCGGGACGGCCGTGAACGTCGTACGGACCAGGCCGCTGGTGTACTCGCCGAAGACCGCGATGGCGCCGACACTGCCCGCGACGACCATGAGGATCTGCCAGGCGGGATCGACGAAGGCGGTGTGCAGCGGATCGAACCGCATGTGCGGTTCCAGGCCGTCCGGGGGCGGCGGCAGATGGGCGAGGCGGTCGGCGTTGGACTGCGCGGAGTTCACATTGATCCCGATGACGACCAGCGCGCCGACTCCGAGCACCCAGTAGGTCGAGCGCAGTGACCAGAGTTTGATCCACTCGGCGGCGATGAGGTCACGGAAGCGGGCGGGGGCCGCGGTCATCGGGGTTCTCCTGCGAGGTATTCGGCGCTGTCGGCGGTGATTTCCAGGAAGGCGTCTTCCAGGGATGCGGTACGGGTGGTGAGTTCGTGCAGCAACACCCGGTGCTGGAAGGCGAGTTCGCCGATGCGGGGGGCGGGTAGGCCGGTGACGGTGAGCAGATTGCCCTGGGGGTGGACCGAGGCGCCTTCGGCGGTCAGTACGGCTGCCAGGGCCGTGGTGTCGGGAGTGCGGACGGTCACGCTGGAGCGGGTGCCGCGTGCGGCGAAGTCGGTGAGGCTCTCCGCGGCGATCAGCTCGCCGCGGCCGATGACGATGAGCTGGTCGGCGGTGTTCTCCATCTCGGTCATGAGGTGGCTGGAGACGAGGACGGTGCGGTCCTCGGCTGCCAGGCGGCGGAAGAGGCCGCGTACCCACAACACGCCTTCTGGATCAAGGCCGTTGAGCGGCTCGTCGAACAACAGCGCCGGCGGGTCGCCCAGCAGGGCGGTGGCGATGCCCAGGCGCTGTTTCATGCCGAGGGAGAAGCCGCTCAGGCGTCGGTGTGCGGCGTCGGTGAGGCCGACCTCGTGCAGGACCTGGGTCACCCGGCTGCGGGGGATGTGGTTGCTGCGGGCCAGGGCGCGCAGGTGGGCGTGGGCGGTGCGGCCGCCGTGGACGTCGCCGGCGTCGAGGAGTGCGCCGACGTGGCGCAGGCCGCGCGGGCGTTCGCGGAAGGGGCGGCCGTCGATGACGGCGGTGCCGCCGGTGGGGGCGACCAGGCCGAGCAGCATCCGCAGGGTCGTGGTCTTGCCCGCGCCGTTGGGGCCGAGGAACCCGGTGACCTTGCCGGGGCGGACGGTGAAGCCGAGGTTCTTCACGGCCGTCCTGTCGCCGTACACCTTTGTCAGTTCATTGACTTCGATCATCCGGCCACGGTCCCGTGGGCCGAGGGCACCCGGCATCGGGCCGTCGGCCACCCACGCGGCGGGCTCCGGTAGCCCATGGGCGTACGACCGTGGGCCAATACCCCTGCGCGGGATGGGCACATACGATCGGTGCATGGACATCGAGGCAGGTCAGGCGGCGCCCGAGCAGGGCAGGGGCCCGCGTGTGGCCGGGCGGCTGTGGCCGCCCGTGCGCACCGGTCTCGCCTGGAGCGGGGCGGTCGTCTACCCCTGCGTCACCTACGTCACGTTCGACCACGGGCAGCAGGGCTTCGACGCCCTGATGGTCCTCGCGTCGATCGCGCTCACGGCCGTGGTCGTCTCGCTGCTCCGGCGCCGGCCGCTGCCCGCCCTGGTCTTCCTGCTCCTGGGCGCGGTGACGGCGACGATGGAGATGCGGAAGACGGAAGTCAGCTATCTGCAGATCTTCGTCGGGGTCTGCGCCGTCGGCTATCTCGCCGCCACCCGCCCGCGCCGTACGTCGGTCGCCGCCGCCCTCATGGCGTTCACGGCACAGCTGCTCAGCCTCTTCGCCTTCCCGCCCGACGGCGGTTGCGATCCCACCGCGGGCGCTCCTCCCCAGGGCATGGTGAACGGCTGCGCACCCTCCGGGTGGGTGAGCAACAACGGCGAGACCGTCGCGTTCATCGCCGTCGCCCTGATCGCCGCCTGGATGGTGGGCAGTTCGTCCCGTGAGCGCCGGGCACACGCGGAGGCGCTGCGGAGCCAGGCCACGGCCCGCGCCATCACCGCCGAACGCCTGCGCATCGCCCGTGAGTTGCACGACATGATCGCGCACAGCATCGGCGTCATCGCCATCCAGGCGGGCGTGGGCAGCCGCGTCATCGAGACCCAGCCGGCCGAGGCCCGCAACGCGCTCACCACCATCGAGAACACCAGCAGGGAGACGCTCGCGGGTCTGCGCCGGACACTGGTCGCCCTGCGGAAGCCGGAGTCAGATGATGCTATGGATGCCGAACTCGCCTCCGATCGCGATGACTTGACGCCCCGCGAGCCGACGCCAGGCCTCGCCGACATCGACCGCCTCGTCACGTCCGCGCTGGACGCCGGGGTCCGCGTGGAGGTGCGGTGGCCGGGCGAGCGCGGGCCGCTGCCCGCCGACATCGACCTGGCCGCGTTCCGCATCCTGCAGGAGGCGCTGACCAATGTCGTACGGCACGCGGGAACGGACACCTGCCGGGTGAAGGTCGACCGTCGGGCCGCCGAGCTGTCCATCGAGATCGAGGACGGCGGGCGCGGCGGGCTGCCCGCGGGCACCGGCTTCGGCCTGGTCGGCATGCGGGAGCGAGTCGCCCTGCTGCACGGCCGGTTCACCGCGGGGCCGCGCCCCGAGGGCGGCTTCCGGGTGGCGGCGCTGCTGCCCGTGCCGGAGGAGGGGCGGTGACGGACCGCGTGGTGCGCGTCGTACTGGCCGACGACCAGCCACTGGTCCGCGCGGGCCTGCGGGTCCTTATGGCCGACAACCCCGAACTCGACGTCGTGGGCGAGGCGGGGACGGGCGCCGACGCCGTCCGGCTCGCCAGGGACGTACGCCCCGATGTCGTCGTGATGGACATCCGCATGCCCGGCATGGACGGCATCGAGGCCACCCGGCTGATCACGGCGGAGACCGACGCGACCCGCGTCCTGGTCCTGACGACGTTCGACGACGACGATTACGTGTACGGGGCGCTGCGCGCAGGCGCGAGCGGGTTCCTCGTCAAGGACATGGCGCTCGACGACATCCTCGCGGCGATCCAGGTGGTGGCCTCGGGGGACGGCCTGATCGCGCCGAGCGTCACCCGCCGCCTCATCGAGGAATTCGCGGCGCGGCCGGAGCCCGCGACGGTGGCCCGGCGGACGGTCGACGGCATCACTGACCGTGAGTGTGAGGTGCTGACGCTGGTCGGGCGGGGGTTGTCCAACGCGGAGATCGCGGCCGAGCTGTTCATCACCGTGGCTACGGTGAAGGCTCATGTAGCGCGGCTGTTCACGAAGCTGGGGTCCCGTGACCGGGTCCAACTGGTCATCATCGCGTACGAGTTGGGGCTCGTCGCGCCGCCGCGTCGTTAGCCCTCAGAGAGGCGACCGCGCCAGTGATCGCTGGAAGTTTTACCGACGCGTAACTTCACACTTTTACTACTCGCCCGTAATTTGGCGTGTGCACAGCATCCTCGTGATCCGGATCACAGGGCTCGCTCATCGTCACTGCCTTGAGCAACTCCCTTGAGCCGCAAGGAGATCACCCGATGCTGCCCTGGAGACGAGCGCTCGGAGCGCTTGCCGCCGCCCTGCTCATGACGGGCGCACTCACCCTGACCCCCGCCGCGCACGCGGCCCCGGACGCTTCGTCTGCTTCGTCGAGCGGCTGGAACGACTACAACTGCAAGCCGTCCGCCGCCCACCCGCGCCCCGTCGTCCTCGTCCACGGCACCTTCGGCAACTCCGTGGACAACTGGCTCGTCCTGGCGCCCTACTTGGTGAGGCGCGGCTACTGCGTCTACTCCCTCGACTACGGCCAGCTGCCCGGAGTGCCGTTCTTCAACGGGCTCGGCCCGATCGACAAGTCGGCCGAACAGCTCGACGCCTTCGTCGACAAGGTGCTCGCCTCCACGGGCGCCGCGAAGGCGGACCTCGTCGGCCACTCGCAGGGCGGCATGATGCCCCGCCACTACCTGAAGTTCCTCGGCGGCGCGGCGAAGGTGAACGCCCTGATCGGCCTCGCGCCCGACAACCACGGCACCACCCTGCTCGGCCTGACCAAGCTGCTGCCCTACTTCCCGGGCATCGAGGACCTGCTCACCACCAAGACGCCGAGCCTCGCCGACCAGGTGGCGGGATCGCCGTTCCTCACCAAGCTCAACGCGGGCGGCGACACCGTGCCCGGCGTGCGCTACACCGTCATCGCCACCAAGTACGACGAGGTGGTCACCCCGTACCGCACGCAGTTCCTCGAAGGGCCCAACGTACGCAATGTGACCGTCCAGGACCTGTGCCCCGTCGACCTCTCCGAGCACGTGGCGATCGGGATCCTCGACCGGGTCGCCCACCACGAGGTCGCCAACGCGCTGGATCCGCAGCACGCGACACCGAGTACGTGCCTGTCCTGACCGGCATGCCATGAACAGCGGGCCGCTGCACGATTCGGCAGCGGCCCGCTCTGTTCGGGATGACTCAGCGGCCGTGACGCGCCGTCCGGCGGCGGGCCGTGGCGAACATGGCCGCCGCGCCCAGGGCGAGGGCGCCGGCGCCACCGATCGCGATGTACGGGGTGGTGCTGTCGCCGCCGGTCTCGGCGAGGTTCTCGTTGGTGGCAGCGGGCTTCGCAGCGGCGCCGTTCACCTCGGGCTCGTTGGCGGGGGTGTCCTGCGCCGGGGCCGCCTCGGAGGCCTCGGCGCCCGTCTTGGCGTCGCTGTCGCCGTGGCCGTGGTGCTCGACGGTCGACTTCTCGGAGCCGGCCTCGATGTCCTTCTCGGAGGGCGCGGAGGCCGTCGGGGCGGGGGCCGTGCCGCCGCCGCTGTCCTTGCCGAAGACGACGTCGGAGCAGGTGTAGAAGGCCTCGGGGGAGTCCGAGCGCTGCCAGATCGAGTAGATCAGGTGGCGGCCCGACTTGGCCGGGACCTTGCCGTCGAAGACGTAGTCACCGTTCTCCATCTTCGGGTCGGTGACCTTGACGAAGGGCTTCTTCTCCAAGTCCGACCACTTCAGCGGCTTGGTCGGGTCGTACGAGTCCTTCGTGACGTACAGCTCGAAGGAGCCCTTGTGCGGGGCGGTGCCCTTGTAGTGGAACGTGTGGTTGCCGGCGGCGAGCTTGCTGGACGGCCAGTCGGCGCGCGGCAGGTCGAGGCCCTTGTACTTGTCGTTGCCCGCGCTGCACAGCTTGCCGTCGGGGATGATCTCCTTCGACTTGCCTGCGGCGTTGGCGATGTTCACGCCGTTCCAGTCGTAGAAGGCCTGCGCGCCACTGGCCGCGACAGCCGCCTTGCAGGCAGCCGACTTCGGGGCCTCCGGACCCTCCTGGAAGCAGGCGGACACCCGGCTCACCGGGTCCGTCATCGAACCGTGCGCGGCGGCGGGCGCGGCGGACAGGACGGTCAGGGCGAGCGGGGCGACACCGGCGGCGAGTGCGGCGACCTTGCGGCGAGCATTCATGGGGTGGTTCTCCTCAGCGGCGGTTCTGGGGGGGGTGGGGGACACGAGACGGTTGCGAACGGCCGGTGCCGCCCCCCGAATACGTGCGGCGCCGACGGTTCGTAACCGGCCCGGCGACGAGAAAGCTAGCCGCTGAGATCCCCGAATTCGCCTGCTGAGGGCGGGTGATGGCGATCTTTATGGTGGGGTTAAGGGAGGGCTAACCGGGGGCTCAGGCTGCGCCCCGGAAGGGGCGCGGGGAACTGCGCGATCAGCCCCCACCGGCCCGCGGGTTCATCACCGCACCTCCAGTGAAACGCTCACCGCACCCACCGATACCGCCGCTCCGGCCGCCCCGTCCCCCCGTACCGCAGCGTCACCTCCGCCCTCCCCGTGTCCGCGAAGAACTCCAGGTACCGTCGCGCGCTGACCCGCGAGAGTGCTCCCTCCTGGGCGCACTCCGTCGCGGAGAGGCCGTCGGGGTGGCGGCGCAGGGTCTGTTCGACCAGGTCGGCGGTGTGCGCCGCGAGGCCCTTCGGGAGTTCGCGGGAGCCGGGCGGGCGGGTGCCGAAGAGCTGGTCGACGTCCTCCTGGCGGGCCTCGTCCAGACCGTCGAGGCGGGCCCGCAACGCCGCCACGTGCAGCAACTGCTCCCGCAGCGCGGCCTGGTTGAACGGCTTGATGAGGTAGTGCAGTGCTCCCGCCCGCAGCGCCGCCCGCACGATCTCCGCGTCCCGCGCCGCCGTGATGAACAGCGCGTCCACCGGCTGCCGGTCCCGGTCGCGCTCCTCGACGGCACGCAACTCCCGTAGCACCGCGATGCCGTCCATATCGGGCAGATAGACGTCAAGGAGTACGAGATCGGGGCGGAGGCGTTCCGCCGCCTCCAGTGCCTGCGCACCGCTGTGCGCCACCCCCACCACCGAGAATCCGTCCATCGCGGACACATAACGGCTGTGCAGTTTGGCGACCATGAAGTCGTCGTCCACGACCAGCACCCTTGTCATCGCCGCAGGCTATGGGCGCGACCACAACGACCACAACGTCCGTTGATTCCGGAAGAGAGACAGCTTCTTAACGCGCAGGCAACATGTGGGCCACCTCACAGGAATCCCCGTCCCCGCGGATGGCGGCCGGGTTCCCGCCCCCCCCCACCGGGAACCCGGCCCCACCAACTCCTACGTACCGACAGGTGGTGGCACACGTGCGTCTGCGCACACCTCTTGCCCTGCTCGGGGCCGCGCTGCTCGTGCTCGCAGGGCCGCCGCTGCTCTCGACGGGCAGCGGCTCCGAGACCGGCACACAGATCCCCGGCCTGCGCTTCATGGTCCCCAACACACCGGGCGGCGGCTACGACATCACCGCCCGCACCGCGGCGAAGAACGCCGAGGACGCCGAGCTCACCCACAACATCGAGGTGTTCAACCTGCCCGGCGCCGGCGGCACCGTGGGCCTGAGCCGCCTCGTCGGCGAGCACGGCAACGGCAAGCTCGCGATGTCCATGGGGCTCGGAGTCGTGGGCGCCGCACGCTCCAACCACGCGCCCAAGACCCTCGCCGACACCACCCCGATCGCCCGCCTCACCGAGGAGCCGGACGTCGTGGTGGTCGCCAAGGACTCGCCGTACAAGGACATCAAGCAGCTGATCACCGCCTGGAAGAAGAACCCGGGCAAGCTCCCCGTCGGCGGCGGCTCGTCCCCCGGCGGCCCCGACCACCTCGCCCCGATGCTGATGGCGCGCGCCTCGGGGATCGCCCCCAAGAAGGTCAACTACGTCCCCTTCGACGGCGGCGGCGAACTCCTCGCCTCGATCCTCGGCAAGAAGGTCGCCTTCGGCGTCTCCGGCGTCGGCGAGTACCTCGACCAGATCAAGTCCGGCGAGCTGCGGCTGCTCGCGGTCACCGGACCCGAGCGCGTCGACGGCCTGGAGGGACCCACCCTCAAGGAGTCCGGCTACGACGTCGACTTCACCAACTGGCGCGGCATCGTCGCCCCGCCCGGCCTCTCCGAAGCCGAGCGCGACAAGCTCACCGGCCTCGTCAGGAAGCTCCACGACTCCCCTCAGTGGCGCAAGTCCCTCAAGACCAACGGCTGGGACGACGCCTTCCTGACCGGCGACAAGTTCGGCGACTTCCTGGACGCCCAGGACAAGCGCGTGGTGTCCGTGCTGAAGGAGCTCGGGCTGTGACGACGACAACTACAGAAAACCCGCCGACCCCGCCCGAGGAGTCCGGGAACAGCCGCCGCACCTGGCTGCGCGAGCACTCCGAACTCGGCGTGTGCGTCATGCTGTTGGCCCTCGGCGCGCTCGTCCTCACCGACGCGCTCACCATGGACGTCGACATCGCCCAGCGCGGCCCGATCGGCCCCAAGACGGTCCCGATCGTGGTCGGCATCGGACTCCTGGTCGTCGCCGTGCTCCTCGCGGTCGACGTCCTGCGCGGCGGCCGCGGCGAGGCCGAGGGCGGCGAGGACATCGACCTGTCCGAACCCGCCGACTGGCGCACCGTCCTGCTGCTCGCCGGGGTCTTCCTCGGCGCCGCCGTCCTCATCGAACCGCTCGGCTTCCCCATCGCGGGCGCCCTGCTGTTCTGGGGCGCCGCATACGCGCTCGGCAGCCGGCACCTGGACCGCGACCCGCTCATCGCGGCAGGCCTCTCCCTGATCACGTACGTCGTCTTCAACAACCTGCTCGGAGTCCCGCTCCCCGGCGGCCCGCTGATGGGAGTGCTCTGACATGAACGCCTTCAACTCCCTGATGGACGGCTTCGGCACGGCCCTCACCCCGCTGAACCTGCTCTGGGCCGCGGTCGGAGTGCTCCTGGGTACCGCGATCGGCGTGCTGCCCGGCATCGGCCCCGCGATGGCGGTGGCGCTGCTGCTGCCCGTGACGTACGGCCTGGAACCGACCGGCGCGTTCATCATGTTCGCCGGCATCTACTACGGGGCGATGTTCGGCGGCTCGACGACCTCCATCCTCCTCAACACACCCGGCGAGAGCGCCGCCGTCGTGGCCGCCATGGAAGGCAACCCGATGGCCAAGGCGGGGCGCGGCGCACAGGCGCTCGCGGCCGCCGCCATCGGCCACTTCGCGGGCGGCATGATCGGCACCATGCTCCTTGTGGCGCTCGCGCCGACGGTCGCCGACCTCGCCGTCGACATCGGGGCGCCCGACTACTTCGCCATCATGGTCCTGGCGTTCATCGCCGTGACGTCGGTCCTCGGCTCGTCCCGCATCCGCGGCCTCGCTTCCCTTCTGATCGGCCTCACGATCGGCCTGGTCGGCCTCGACCAGATGACCGGGCAGCAGCGGCTGACGTTCGGCTCGCTCCAACTCGCCGACGGCATCGACGTGGTGATCGTCGCGGTGGGCCTCTTCGCGATCGGCGAGGCGCTGTGGGTCGCGGCCCATCTGCGCCGCACCAGCGGCGAGGCGATACCGGTGGGCCGCCCCTGGCTGGGCAAGGCGGATGTGAAGCGCACCTGGAAGTCCTGGCTGCGCGGTCCGCTCATCGGCTTCCCGTTCGGCGCGATCCCGGCCGGCGGCGCCGAGATCCCCACTTTCCTCTCGTACGTCACCGAGAAGCGCCTGTCCAAGAACAAGGAGGAGTGGGGCAAGGGCGCGATCGAGGGAGTGGCGGGCCCCGAGTCGGCGTCATCGGCATCGGCGGCGGGCACGCTGGTCTCGATGCTGACGCTCGGCCTGCCCACGACGGCCGTGGCCGCGGTGATGCTCGCCGCCTTCCAGCAGTACGGGATCCAGCCCGGCCCCCTGCTCTTCGAGCGCGAACCGGACCTGGTCTGGGGCCTGATCGCGTCCCTCTTCGTGGGAATGGTGCTCCTGCTCGCCCTGAACCTGCCGCTGGCCCCGGTCTGGGCGAAGCTGCTCCGCATCCCGAGGCCCTACCTCTACGCGGGCATTCTCTTCTTCGCGGCGGTGGGCGCGTACGCGGTCGGCGGTGAGGCGCTCGACCTGGTGATCCTCCTGGTCATCGGCCTGATCGGCTTCGGCATGCGACGCTACGGACTGCCGGTCCTGCCCGCCGTCATCGGCGTCATCCTCGGCCCGAACGCCGAGCAGCAGCTGCGCCGCGCCCTGCAGATCAGCGACGGCAGCGTCAGCGGCCTGTTCGACACGCCCTTCTCCATCACGGTGTACGCGATCATCGCGCTGATCGTGCTGTGGCCGCTGCTGAAGAAGGCGGTGGTGCGGGGGCGCGCCCGTGGCGTAGACGTAGACGCATGACAGCCGACATCCGCCCCGCCACCACCGCCGACGTCCCCGCAGTGAAGGCGGTGACGGACGCCGCGTACCGCCACTACATCGAGCGCATCGGTGTAGTGCCCGCCCCCCTGGAGGCGGACCACGCGGCGGAGGTGGCGGCGGGGCGGGTGTATGTCACCGGGGATCCGGTCGTGGGCGTCCTGGTCCTCGTCCCGCACAAGGACGAGGACCATCTCTTCCTGGACAGCATCGCGGTCCACCCCGAGGCGGCGGGCCGGGGCATGGGCGGCCGCCTGCTGGCGTTCGTGGACGCACGCGCGCGTGCCCTCGGGCTTCCCGAGGTCCGTCTCTACACGAACGCGATGATGTGGGAGAACCAGAAGATCTATCCGCGGTACGGATACGAGCTGGTGGAGCGCAGGGTCGACGGCCCCTACGACCGCTTCCACTACCGCAAGAGCCTCTAGCCCTTCTGGTTCTCCTGGCCGCGGCCGGGCGGTCTCACCCGTCCGGCCACCAGGTCCGCTGGACGTCCTTGCGGACCTCGGGTCGTTCACGGGGCCGGTCCTCGGCCTCGTACTTCTCGCGGATCTGTCGGGTGGTGGGCTTACCGACGGTCTTGTGCACGGTCACACGGCGCATGGCTGCCTCCCTGTACCTACCGATGTCCAAGGCGGTACGGCTGTAGACCTCTGCGGGGAGGGTTTCTCATCCAAGGCCGATTGTCAGTGGCGGGTGTCACGATCGGGGCATGACGATCGACTGGGACGCGGAGGCGGCCACCTTTGACGACGAGCCGGACCACGGGCTGCGGGACGCGGTGGTGCGGGACGCCTGGGCGGGGCGGCTGCGGGACTGGCTGCCGGAAACCGCGGGGGACGTGCTCGACCTGGGGTGCGGCACGGGCAGCCTGTCACTGATCGCTGCCGAGTACGGACACCGTGTGACCGCGGTGGACCTGTCGCCGAGGATGGTGGAGCGGGCACGCGAGAAGCTGGCCGGGCACGGGACGGAGGTCCTGCTCGGAGACGCGGCCGTGCCCCCGGTCGAGGGCCGGCTCTTCGACACGATCCTGGCCCGCCACGTCCTGTGGACGCTGCCGGACCTCGATGAGGTGCTGCGGCACTGGCGCTCACTCCTGCGCCCCGGCGGCCGTCTCGTCCTGATCGAGGGCGTATGGGGGACGACCGATCCCGCCGGTATCCCTGCCACCCGCCTGATCGAGGCACTGACGCCCTTGGTGGGCCGACTGCACTCGGAGCGCCTGTCGGGTGACCCACGCCTGTGGGGCAAGGAGGTGGAGGACGAGCGGTACGCGGTGGTGGGCGTCCTGCCGGCCACCCCGCCCCGCCACAAGGAGGTGGTCGATGTCCACCTCATCCTCCGCCGCGGCGACGAGGTCCTCCTGGCCCGACGCGCCAACACGGGTTACGGAGACGGCCTGTTGAACGTACCGTCGGGTCACGTGGAGCCAGGCGAGGACGTCCGCGAGGCCGTGCTCCGTGAGGCCCGCGAGGAGATCGGCCTCACCCTCACCCCGGCAGACGTCCGAGCCGCGGTGGTCCTCCAACACCGGGGCCCCGGCGGCAATCCCCGCATCGGCTGGTTCTTCGAGGCGGACCACGGCAGGGGCGGCATCCCCTTCAACGCGGAGCCCGAAAAGTGCGAGGAACTCACGTGGCACGCGATCGACGCCCTGCCGGACGACATGGTGGCGTACTGCAGGGCGGGCCTGGAGGCATGGCGGGCGGGGGAGCGGTTCCTGCTGCACTGGCAGGAGGACGCTGACGCGGTGGGGCATGACGCGGCAGGCGCGCGGCGGGCGGTTCCGCTCGCGCCTGGCCAGGGTCAGAGGACCACGCGGTAATGGGTCGTCAGGCGGTTGGTGTCGTCCAGGATGTGGAAGGCGAGGGCGGGGGGCTGGGTGCGGTCGGCGGGGGCTTCGCCTTCCCAGGGGAGGCGGAGGGTCCAGGTGATCGCCGGGCCGACGATCAGGGGGCGGTCGGCGAAGGTTGAGGCTGCGGCTGTGTGGGCGTGGCCTGTGATGACTGCCGTGACCTGGGGATAGTCGGCGAGGAGTGCGGCGAGCTGCTCCGGCTGTTCGAGGCGGTGTGCGTCCGGGAGCGGGTGGTGGAGCTCGACCGGTGGCTGGTGGAAGGCGATCAGTGCCGGGGTGTCGGCGGGCAGGGCGTCGAGGGTCCGGGTGAGCCAGTCGTAGGTCTCGGCGTCCAGGCGGCCCTCGTCCCGGCCGGGGATCGTGGAGTCGCACATGAGGACCGCCGCCCTGCCGACGCGGTGCACCCGGTTGATGGGGCCTTCGGCCGGCGCCTCGCCGAGCAGGGCCTTGCGGTAGGCCGTCCGGACGTCGTGATTCCCGGGGCAGGTCAGCACGGGGAAGGGGGCGGCGAGGATGCGGGCGGCCTCCTCGTACTCGGCGGGGTCGCCGTGGTCGGCGATGTCGCCGGTGACGAGGAGCGCGTCGACCGGCTGTGGAAGCGCCCTGAGGTAGTTCATGACGCGGGTGGCGCGTTCCGTCGCCCGCTCGCTGCCGTCCAAGTGCAGATCGCTGATCTGGGCCAGCAGGATCGTCATCGTCGAGTCCCTCCCCGATTCCCTAATGGCAAACAGTTCTTATTCCGTTAGGGACTGTAGGGTGTGGGCGTTGACATGATCAAGAGGGAAGGGGGAACTCGTGGTGCGACACCTGGCGTTGGAGCTGGCGAGCACGATCAGGCACGACGGGGAGGGCGGTGTCGCCGATGACCTGGAGTCTGTGGAAGGGGTGGCACGTTGGATCCGGGCGCAGGCCGAGCTCCTGCCCGACGACGGCATCCCGGAGTTCCGCGCCGACGACGAACTCCGGGGTGAGGTGGTCGCCCTGCGGCAGGCGGTTCGGGCGCTGTTCGCGCAGGCGGTGAGCCCCGCTCCCGCGAGCTCCGCGGACGCGCACTGTCTGATCACCACGGACCAGGCCCTGGCGCGGCTCAACGCCGCCGCCGCGGCGGAGCCGGTCACCCCGCAACTGGCCTGGCCGCACGGCGAATTCCCGGCGGCCTCGCTGCGGCCCGCCGCGGAGCGCGAGCCCCGGGTGCGGCTCACCGCCGCACTGGCCCGCGCCGCCATCGACTTCCTGGCGGGCCCGGAGCGCGAGCGCCTACGCTCCTGCGCCGCGCCCCGGTGTGTGCGCTACTTCGTCAAGCGGCACGGCCGGCAGGAGTGGTGCAAGCCTTCCTGCGGCAACCGGGCCAGGGTCGCCCGCCACTACCGGCGTCAGCGCGAAGCGCCCGCGGAATCCTCATAGCGGGGCAGCGACCCGGCACGCGCCAGGTCCTCCAGGACGTCCAACGCCCAGACCGCCGCGGCCGCCGCCTCCGGGTCCTGCTCGGCCAGGCCGCTCTCCGCGAACTCGTCCTCGTCCAGCCGGACGATCGTCGCGCCGTCCGCCGAACACCACAGGTCGAGATCCAGGTCCTCGACCACCAGCGCGGCGCCGTCCCGCACCGCGGGCCGTGTCACGTCGCAGTACCAGCCCTTCAGGACCCCATCCGACGTACGGACCTCCTTCACGGCGTACCAGCGGTCACGCCAGAAGTGCTCCGTGAAGACATCACCCGGCTCGAAGCGTACGAAGCCGAAGTCCCGTACCCCGTCCGCCGCCCACGGCGCGCGCACCGTCACCTGGTTGCCGTCGTCCGCCACGACCTCCGCCGGGTAGCGGATCTTGACGCGGCCCGCCTTCACCAGGGTCACCTCCACGGTCGTCGGGCTCTCAACCGAGCTCGCGGACATGCCGTACCTCCGTCGCACAGATCTCATAGCCGAACCACTTGTTGATGGCCAGCATCGGTTCGTTGCCGGCGTCGTTGCCGGTGAACGCCTCCGTGAAGCCGGCGGCACGCGCCCGGCGCAGGGAGTCGTTCTTGGCCAGCTTCGCCAGGCCCCGGCCGCGGAAGGCGCGCCCGGTGCCGGTCATGCCGCTCGCGTAACGGGACGCGTCGTCCGTACGGGCCAGGCTGAAGGCCGCCGGGCGGCCGTCCACCACGGCCACGGACGTCAGCTCGCGATTGACCAGGGGGTGGTTCCACGTCTCGGCAAGCCAGTGCTCGTAGTCCGTGAACTCCGCCGCCACATCGCTCGGTTCGTCCGCCACCGTCTCCGCGTCGAGCTCGAAGAGCGCGCGCGGGTCGTCCCCGAACTCCGCTCCCGTACGCAACTCCACGCCGGCGGGCGGCTCCTGGCGGGGCGGCAGGCCCGCGGTCAGGTCGAGACGGAGGAAGTGGGCCGAGCGGCTCGCGCGGTAGCCGCGCTTGGCGGCGAAGGCGCGGTTCGCGGGCTCGTCGAGCACCCAGGAGAAGAACGTCGTGGCACCGCCGTTCGCCAGATGCTCCTCCGCCGTACGCAGGATCAGCGAACCGGCGCCGAGGCCGCGCCGTTCGGGCAGTACGTAGACGTTGGCGAAGCCCTGGCCGGGCTCGGGGCTGTCGTAGGCGATGCCCACCTGGGCCGTGCCGATGATCTCTCCGTCGATCTCGGCGGCCAACTGCCGGTACAGGGCGTCGGGATGGGCGTGCGCCAGGTCGAACGCGACCGAACCGGCCGTGGAGAGCATCGCCGGGACACAGGCACGCCGGACGGCGGCGAAGGCTTCGGCGTCCGGTGTGTTGCCGGGGCGCAGGGCGCGTACCAGGAGAGTCATGGAGACGCACGTTACGCGCGGGGCGCGTCGGGGTGCCTCCTATTTTCCGCGGGTGCGGGACAATCACTCCGTGACTTTGAAGATCGAGATCGGCGGGGGCGCTGACGCCGCTGCGAGTGACGCGCCGCCCTATGAGCAGGTGCGGGCCCAGATCGCCGAGCAGGCGCGGGGCGGGGTGCTGCCGGTGGGGTACAAGCTGCCCACCGTGCGGGGGCTCGCCCAGGAGCTGGGGCTCGCCGCGAATACCGTCGCCAAGGCGTATCGGGCGCTTGAGGCGGACGGGGTGATTGAGACTCGGGGGCGGCATGGGACGTTCGTGGCCGCCGCGGGGGATGCGGCGGAGAGGGAGGCTTCGGCCGCCGCCCAGGCCTTTGCTGAACGGGTTCAGCGGCTGGGCCTCTCCGAGGGGGCGGCGCTGGCTGCTGCACGGGATGCGTTGCGCGCGGCTTACGGGGACTCGGGGTGAGCGACGCCTAGCTGAATCGGTGCCCGGCAGCTGGGCGTTGTGCCCACCCTTCCCCAAGCTCTCGGCTTCGCTCGAGCAGGGGAGACCCCACTCGCCGTGCGGAACGCCTGCCCACAACGAGGGCGGCCGACTGCCGGGCAATCGGGTGGGTGGGCGGGAAAAGTAGTTGGGCGGCCGCCGGGCTACAGATACAGCCCCGAGTCCGCCCCCTCCCGGGGATCCGGGACCGACGTAGGCGACGTCCCGCGACGCAAGGCGTAGAGCTCGGCCAGGGTCGCGCCCTCGCGGGAGACGCCCTCGGCGGTGCCGAGCCAGGACACCGCTTCGGGGAGGGTCAGCGAACCCACCTCGATGCGGGCCAGGCACCGCCCCGGCCGCACGACCGCCGGATGCAACCGCTCCAGGTCCTCGTTGGTCGTCACCCCCACAAGGACATTGCGCCCCTGCCCCAGCAGTCCGTCCGTCAAGTTCAGCAACCGCGACAACGCCTGCCCCGCCGTGTGCTTCGCCTCGCCCCGGATCAGCTCGTCGCAGTCCTCCAGGAGCAGCAGCCGCCAGCGGCCCTTCGCCGTGCCGTCGTCCTCGCCGATCGCGATGTCCATCAAGTAGCCCACATCGCTGAAAAGACGCTCCGGGTCAAGGACGCAGTCCACCTGGCACCAGTCGCGCCAGGACCGCGCGAGCGTCCGCAGCGCCGAGGTCTTGCCCGTGCCGGGCGGGCCGTGCAGCAGCAGGAGCCGGCCCGAGATGTCCTCCGGGCCCGTCTTCATCAGGGAGTCCATGGCCTCGGCGACCGGCGCCGTGTAGTTCTCGCGCACCTCCTCCCACGTACCGGCGGAGATCTGCCGCGTGGTGCGGTGCGGGCCGCGCCTCGGCGACACGTACCAGAACCCCATGGTCACGTTGTCCGGCTGCGGTTCCGGCTCGTCCTGCGCGCCGTCCGTCGCCTGCTTCAGGACCTTCTCCGCGAGATCGGCGCTCGTCGCCGTCACGGTGACATCCGCGCCGCGGTTCCAGCGCGAGACGAGCAGTGTCCAGCCGTCGCCCTCGGCGAGTGTCGCGCTGCGGTCGTCGTCGCGGGCGGCCCGCAGGACGGCCGCGCCCGGCGGAAGCAGCGTGGAACCCGACTTGACGCGGTCGATGTTGGCGCTGTGGGAGAACGGCTGCTCGCCGGTGGCGAAGCGGCCGAGGAAGAGGGCGTCCACGACATCCGACGGGGAGTCGCTGTCGTCGACGTTGAGCCGGATCGGCAGGGCGTCCTGAGGGTTCGCAGACATGCCGCCATGATCCGGCACGCATACGCCCTTGTGCATCCCGGTTTACGTACTCCGTTCATATGACGTCACGTGGTATGCCCGTTACAGAGCTGTGGTACGGAACCTGTCCTACCGCCAACTCGCGCCGTTACTCTTGCCCCTGATGGAACGTCATGGGTGGAATTCGGGGGCACTGCGGTGGCGGCTCACCGCACTGCTCGGCGTTGGTGTGGCCGCACTGGCCCTGATCCTGACCGTCATCACCACGCTTCCCGATGACGGCTCGGGCACCAAGGGCACCACGCGCGACGGGGACAAGGTGCACGGCACCCCCGCCGTCCCGCCCGGCGATGCGAAGCCAGCCGTGGGCTGGGGCTTCACGCACACGCAGTACAGCGCGGACGAGGGCGAGACGGCCTCTGTGGAGCGCGCCGAGGAGCTGCTCGCGGGAAAGCCGAGCCCGCTGCCGCAGATCCAGCACATCATGGGCTGGGGCGCGGGCAACCCCGAGCCGGTCAAGGGACGTTACGACTTCAGCGAGATGGACCGGCGGATGGACTTCATCCGCGCCACCGACGGCACGCCGGTCGTCACCCTGTGCTGCTCCCCGGACTGGATGAAGGGCGGCGAGTCCGGCGCGGACAAGACCAATTGGAGCCAGGCCGCCCTGGAGACCGCACCGGACCGCGCCCACTACAAGGACTTCGCCAAGCTCGCCGCGACCGTAGCCAAGCGCTATCCGGACGTACGCCACTTCATCGTCTGGAACGAGTTCAAGGGCTTCTGGAACAACGAGCAGGCCCGCTGGGACTACGAGGGCTACACCGAGCTCTACAACCTGGTCTACAAGGAGCTCAAGAAGGTCAACAAGGACATCATGGTCGGCGGCCCCTACCTGGTCATGGACAGCGTCGACCCGCGCCAGACCGAGGACGCGTCGACGAAGGTCAAGGGCGCCTGGGGCCGCATGGACCAGCGGGTCCTCGACGCCTTCGACTACTGGAACAAGAACAAGACGGGCGCGGACTTCGTCGTCGTCGACGGCTCCAGCTACACCACCGACGACGAGATGCTCCCCGACGAGTTCAAGGCCACACAGAAGCTGACCGCGGTCAGCAAGTGGGTGCGCGAGCGCACCGGTGACCTGCCGCTGTGGTGGGCCGAGTACTACGTGGAGCCCGGCGACAGCAACGACGACCGCGACGACTGGTCCGAGGCGCACCGCGTCGCCGTCCAGGCCACCGGTCTGATGGCGATGGCACGCGGCGGCGCGAGCAGCGGCTTCTACTGGAACCCGCAGAACAAGGGCGCCAGTTGCGCCGGCTGCCTGTGGCGCTCCACCCGGCTCGGCGACGGCGGCACGGAACTGCCGATGCTGAAGATGCTCGCCCGGTTCAACGACGCGTTCCCGCCCGGGACGGAGTACGAGAAGGTCTCCGTCGCCGCCGACGACGTACCGAACGTCACCGTGCTCGCCGACGACAAGACGCTGCTCGTCGTGAACACCCTGGACCGGACGATCAGCGCGAAGGTCGACGGCGAGCGCTTCGAGATGAAGGGGTACGAGGTGAAGTGGCTGAAGCGGTAGCCCACTTCAGCCGACCCCGACCCCGACCCCGGCCTCGGACCCGTCTCACGCCATCGTCAGGAACCGCTGGATCAGCGCGGCGAGCAGCACCGCGAGCAGCGGCAGCGAGAACCAGAAGCTGCCCTGCAGCCACTGCAGTTGGCGCACACTCGGCGCCATCGCCACCCGCACGACCTCACGCGTGGCGAGCAGCAGGACCAGCGCCACGGCCGCGAGTGCGCCGATCACCGACCAGGGCGTCCATGTCACCTGCGGCCCGATCGGACCCGGCGCGGCCTTCTCGACCTTCCCCTCCGGCTGCTTGCGCAGCGTGTAGAGGGTCGCGTCGTCGTTGGTGAGGACCTTCTTCAGCTCCTGGCGGTTGTCCAGGTTCTTGATCAGCCGGGTGTCCCAGGTCTCCGAGTAGCCGACGTCCATCTGGAGATAGACCGTCTGGCTCTTGTTGATCATCAGATACGAGTTGGGGCCCGCGTCCTTGAGCGCCTTGACGAGGCTGGAGACCAGGACCGGGTCGGCGGGCGCCAGGGTGGGCACGTACTGGACCTTCTCCATGTCGCGGGTGCCCCACGGCATGGCGGGCGTCACGTTGTTGACCGTGTCGTCGCTCATCCACAGCAGCCGGACGGTCGGCTCGTCGTGCTCGTACACGTAGTCCATCGCGGCGACTTCACCCACCCGGGTCCGCTCGAACGGCTCGTTGCCCCAGCGCGCCACCAGGAAGCCGCCCATCAGGACGAGTCCCGCCATCAGCGCGGCGAGCGGCGCAAGGCTCACCCGGTCGCGGTCCCGCTCCTTCGCGGTGATGCCCGCGCGCGGGAACAGAGCGAGACCGGCCAGGAGCGCGGCACCCGGCAGCGCGAACATGAAGACGCGCAGGGCCATTTCGCCGCCGTACGACTGCATGCCGAAGCCCAGGAACGGCACGAACGTCAGCACGAGCAGCGAGCGTTCCGTGTACTTGTGGTCGCGCCTCCGCCACCAGCCCCAGCAGGCGAACGCCATGACGCTGCCCGCCAGCGCGACCCGCGCGTAGAGGACGAGTTGGTGGGTCGAACTGCCGCCCTCGATGCGCCCGGACACCGATGACGACACATTGCCGCCGACGCCGCCGATCCCGCCGAACAGCTCGTCGAAGTGCCCCGACCAGTACGGCTCGGCGAGGAAGCCGATCCAGACGAGGACCATGACGGCGAAGAGGATCGGCAGGCCGCGCAGCTCCGAGCGGCCCACCAGGACGAGCGCGGCGAGCACGCCGAGCATCACGAACGGCGTGAGCTGGTGCGCCGGCACCGTCGCCGCGAACAGCGCGACCAGGACCAGGAGCAGCACCGCGCGCTGGCGCCGGTCGGCGGGCTCGACCTCGAGCTCGCCGGGCCGCCGCTTGCCCCACAGCACGTGCGGCGCGCGGAACCAGACGAGGAGCACCGCCACGAACACCAGATACAGCAGATAGGTGAAGCCCTGCGGGGAGAAGTAGTCCTGACCGACCCAGCCGCTCAGCGCGAAGATCCACAGCCCCGCCCAGCGGGCCCGCCAGGCGGCCCGCATGGAGCGGGTGAGCAGGAACATCGGTGCCAGATAGAGCAGTTGCATGGCCAGCGGCCACCAGCGGATCACCTCGGTCATGTCCGAGACGCCGCAGGCCTTCGCGACGAACGTGGCCGCGGCGAAGAAGCCCGGCCAGCTCCAGCGCGCGTCCAGGTCCGGCACCGCGGACCCGGTTCTGTCGATGTACTCCATGAAGCCCAGGTGCTGCCAGGCCGTCGCGAACCTCGGCTCGTCCTCCAGGGCGGCGGGCAGCGCGTGCAGGCACACCACCGTGGCGATCAGGGTCACCAGGAGCAGCACCCGGTGCGGGCGGTCCATCCAGAGCAGCGAGGCGAAGACGACGATGAGCAGCGCGGCCCCGAGCAGTGTCGGCGCGGGCAGGATCGAGATGAGCCCGAGCCCGCCCATGTCGTCCAGGTCCGCCTCGCCGATGCCTGTGAGAGGCAGCCAGTAGAGGCCGAGTGCGAGGGTCAGGAGCAGCGCCATCACGGCGATGCGCAGGCGCGGGAACGGCTCGGGGGCGTCGACGGGTTCGGGCGGGTCGAGCGGCCTCGGCGGCGCTTCGGGCAGGTCCGGGACGTGTACGCCGGTGCCCCGCTCCTCGGCCTCCGACGTGCGGTGGGAGGCCGAGGAGGGGACCGGGGGAGCCGTGGTGGATTCGGGGGAGCCCGTCGGCGGCTCCGGGTATGCCGTCGGTGGTTCCGGGGCGGCCGTGGGCGGTTCCGGCGACTTCAGGGGGGATCTCAGCGCCCAGGTCGGCCGGTGATCCATGGCATCCCCCTTGTCGCCCTTGTCGCCCTTGCCGGCGCCGGCCGTCCGGCCCTTCGTCGCCGGTGTCCCGGACGCGGGTGTTCCAGGCCCCGGCCGCACGTCGGGCCTGCGCTCCGGATGCTCGAAGTCGAGCTGTACGGAGAGATGCAGCGTGTCCGAGTCGAGCGTCTCGCGCAGCGCCCAGGCGGGCCCGCGCCGATCCTTGCCCGCGTCCTCGACCGCCGGCGATGGCGGCGCCTCCGGCGTCCCCAGGTCGGCCAGGTCGCCGTCCGGTGCCGCGGCCTCGGCCGGTGTGGACGAGGGAGCCGCCCGCACCACGCGATACAGCTTCGGCGCCGCGATCGCCACGATCACCGCGAGGCTGGAGATCTCCGCGACGCCCGCGCCCGTGAGCCCCATCCGCGGCAGCAGAAGCAGCGTCAGACCCAGTACGAGGACGCACAGCAGGCCCTGCATCCAGGCGATCCCCGACGTACGGCTCTGCGCGCGCTGCACCGCGAAGTACGTCTCCATGACGACCCGCAGCGCCGCGCCCACCGCGAACCAGCGAAGCAGCGGCGTCGCCGCGTCCGCGTACGCCTGGCCGAAGACGCTCAGGATGAGCGGCGCGCCGATGAAGAGCAGACCGCACACCGGCAGCATGATCCGCGTCATGCGGCGCAGCGCGGCCCGGGTGTTCGCGGCGAGCCGCGCCGGGTCGTGCGCGCCCTCGACGGTCAGCGACGCACCCATGTTGATGGCGAGCAGGTTGACCGTGCCGCCGATCGTGGTGGTGATGTAGAAGTACGCGTTGTCGACCGAGCTGACCTGCGAGGCGACGATCACCGGTACGAGATAGACCACGGCGAGCGAGAAGAGCGAGCCCGTGTAGTCGCCGGCCAGGAAGCGGCCCATCTCGCGCAGGCTCGGCGGCTGTGCCTTGTCCTGGGTCGCCTTCACATGCCGTGGCACGAGCCGCCGGAACACCAGCCAGCCGAGCGGGACGACCGACAGGGCGATGGCGGCGACCCACGACACGAACACGCCCGCCGTCGGGATCGCCGCGGCGAACGCGATGAGCAGCCCCAGCTTGACGACCGAGAAGATCGTGTTGCCGACCGGCACCCACAGCGCGCTGCGCAGCCCCGTGAGCACCCCGTCCTGCAGGGTCAGCAGCGACCAGGCGACGACCGCGGCGATGAAGCCGATGCCGGTCAGCGGGCCGTGCAGGAATCTGTACGAGGGCCCCCACAGGTCGAGCGTGAACAGGAAGATCAGCGCGGCGAACGCGACGACCACCGAACTGCCCGCGTACGTACGGAAGATGAGCTTTCCCGTGGCGCGTCCCGAGATGGGGATGAAGCGGGCGAGAGCCCCCGTCAGGGTGAGCGCGGTGAGCCCCGCGAGGAGCTTCATGGCGGCGATCGCCGCCGAACCCTGGCCGACCGCCGACTCGGAGTAGTACCGGGCGGCGGCCAGCCAGAAGCCGACGCCGAGCACGCCGGATATGCCGGTGTTCAGCATCAGCGCGTAAGCGTTGCGGAACAAGGGACTCCCGCCGCCGGAGCCGCCCCTGCCGGGCAGGCGCATTCTGCGCGGCCTGCCCGGCTTGCCGGACTGCGGCTGCTGTTCGGTACCGGGAGTCCCAGAGACGTCTGCCTGGGCGGTCGTCGTGTCAGACACGGGTACGGATTGCCTTCCGGCGGGCCTGTCGGGCTCTGCGGACCACGGCGTACCCCTTGGTCAGGGCGCAGTCCTTTGCGAAGTTGCGGGTGATCGCACGGCCCTCGACGAGCCGCTCGAACTCCTCGATGCCGGTGGAACGGCGCACGGTCACCCGCTTCAGGGCGTACGGCCCCTGAGTGCGCCGCGCGAGGCCGTTGTTGACCGCGAGCGACTGGGCGAACCCGGCGCCGCGCACCGTGCGGCGCACCCGGCGGCTCGAGTAGCCGTACGGGTAGGCGAAGGAGAGCGGCCGGGTGCCGAGTTCGTCGGCGATGATGTCCTTGCAGCGAAGCAGCTCGAACCAGAGGTCTTCGTCGTCCAGCTGGTCGAGCTCCGGGTGCGTGTGGCTGTGCCCGCCGATCTCCGTGCCCGCCGCGGCCAGTTCGCGCACCTGGTCCCAGTCGAGCATCAGGTCGAGGCCGCCCCCGGTGTCGTACGACCCGCGCAGCCAGCCCGTGGAGACGAAGAGCGTCGAGGCGAAGCCGTGCTTGGCGAGCACGGGCAGCGCGTGCCGGTGCACGCCCTCGTAGCCGTCGTCGAAGGTGATCAGGACGGGCCTGGCCGGCAGCGTCCGGCCGGGAGTGCGCCAGATCGCGGCGAGCCCGGCCGTGCTGAGCGGCGTGAACCCCCGCTCGCCGAGCAGCTCGAGCTGGTCGGCGAACGCCCCTGGCGACACGGACAACTCCCGTGTCGCCTCGGTCGGTTCATGGGCGATCGAGTGGTACATGAGGATCGGAACGGCGGCGCTCATCTCGGTCCCCCCTGAGCTGCGTCCCGCTCGATCTCCACGACCGAGAAGGTGGCGCCCGCCCTGCGCGCGCGAACGCTCCCGACTACGTACCCCCCGGCCGCCGTGACCACTCCCGCGACGATGGCGCCCGCCCGGCCCGCGCCACCGGGGCGGGCGAGCAGCGCGTCGCGCAGACCGCGGCCCACACCGGCGGGCAGCACCCGCGTGGTGTACCTGCGCTCCGACTCAAGTCCCTTCTCGGCGCCCACACTTCGGGCCACCAGCGCCTTGGAGAGGCCTTCCGCGTACGTCCGCGTACGGAAGTAGTGGAAGCGCTCCCGTGCTGCGGGGACGCGGTGGTGGATCACCGCACGGTCGTCGATGAGGAGCACCGCGTCGGGTCTGGCCCGCGCGAGGCGGATGCACAGCTCCGTCTCCTCGCCGCCCAGCGGCCGCTTGTCGCCGTCACGGCCGATGCCGGTCGCGAAGCCGCCCGCCGTGTCGAAGGCACTGCGGCGGAAGGAGGCGTTGCCGCCAAGGACGTTGCGCACCCGCACGCGCCCCTCGGGCAGCCCCTTGTACGTACAGCCGACGACCCAGTCGAACTCCTCGGGGAACCAGGCGGGCCTGCGCCGGGACTCCCAGACGGGCATGGTGCGCCCGCCCACCGCGAAGACCTTCGGGTCCGCGTACCCCTCGGCGAAGTGGCGCAGCCAGTCCCGCTCGGCGACGGCGTCGTCGTCAAGGAACGCGATGAACTCGCCGCCGGCCGCGGCGATGCCGGTGTTGCGGCCCGCGGAGAGGCCGCGGGGGCCCGCGTTGGCGAGCACCCGCACCCCTTCGGTCTCCTTGTACTCCTTGGCGAGCCGGTCGAGGAGCGAGGCGTTGTGGTCCACCACGAGCAGTGTTTCGAGGGCCGTCAGGGACTGCGCCCGCACCGAGGCGACCGCCGCAAGGATGTCCTCCCAGCGGTCCTCGGTGTAGGCGCAGATGACGACCGAGAAGCCGACGAGGCCCGCGACCGTGCTTCCCCCGTGGTGGTCGGGACCGCTCAAGACACCTCTCCCTGACGCGTGCGGAAGGGAACACCACGGGTGCGGCGGCGCTGCTGCCCACGGCGGTTGGAGCGCTCCGTGAGGATCACCTTCAGGACCCGCAGGCCGTCGCGGACGGCGCTGAGATTGCTGGCGCCGTGGATGCGCAGATACTCGTGGCTGGGGATCTCCTGCACCTTGAGCCCGGCCTTGACCACCCGGATGTTCATCAGGGTCTCCACCTCGAAGCCGGTGCAGTCGAGGTCGATCTTGTCGAGGCAGTGCTTCCAGAAGGCGTTGTAGCCGTAGCACAGGTCGGTGTAGCGGGCGCCGAACTTGGCGTTCACGACGGAGCACAGGACGTGGTTGCCGAGCTTGCGGATCGGCGTCATGTCGTCCGTGGCACCGCCGTTGGCGAACCGTGATCCCTTGGCGAAGTCCGCGCCCGAGACGAGGGCGGAGACATAGCTGACGATCTCGTGACCGTCGGCCGAGCCGTCCGCGTCGACCATCACGATGATGTCGCCGGTGCACGCCTCGAATCCGGTGATCAGGGCGTCGCCCTTGCCCTTGCCGAGCTGCCGGACGACCTTGACATCCGGCCACAGCTCCCGTGCGACGGACACCGTGTCGTCGGTGGAATTGCCGTCCACGAGCACGACCTCGTGGACCCAGTCGGGCAGCGTCTTGAAGACGTAGGGAAGATTCTCCGCTTCGTTCATCGCGGGAATCACGACGCTCACCGGCGGTGTGATCGCCAAGTGCGTTGATATCGGCCGGTAGTTACCGGACGCAATCGGCTTGTCTAACGGATCTTGGCCCGGCTCGGCCGGGCGCACAAAAGAACTCATGAGTCTGATCCCTCTCGTCCGGTGGACCGCCCACCCCCGGGCGGTCCGGCTATGTATCCGGTTCGAAAGGGGGGTTCTCACTTGCGCATGACGAAATAGATCTCCGTGCATGCCGAGTGAGCTGGCATCGCGCGGGACGTGACTCGGCACCATTGCAGTCGCCGAGCACGGCACCCCCCTACCGCGCCCCGCGCCGGAACCACCGCGATCTTGAGCCCTCCCCTAGATCGCATTGCGTGATGGACCGATGCGGGTGGATGTACGACGGTATTGATGATTGAGGCCGTATGGCAAGACCTGGAACGTGGCCTCACGTTTTTGATGATTTGGCCAGTCTTGGTGGGCACATATGGAGCGCCCTCTTCCTTCCTTCTCCCTCTTATTCCTTCTTTCTTGATCGGAATTCACCGATGCGTTTCAGCAGCTTGTCGGCCGGTTCAAAGAGTTCCGGCCGGGACAAGACGGTGTTGCGCAGCGCCCGGACCGGAGCGCGCCGCGCCCGGTATCCGATCGCTGCCGGATGGCGCAGCGCCACCCACCCCTCGGACACGGTGAGTTCGCGTGTCTTCAGGGAGTCCTTGTACTGCTTCTGGCCCCGCCCCAGATCCATGTACGCGATGCCGTCGGCGGCGGCCGCCTCGGCCATCCGCAGATGCAGGATCAGGCCGGGCGAGTACTTCGCGAACGCCGGGTCGTAGGCCGGGAACCACTGGGCGAAGATCCGCTCGGAGCGCAGCCCGAAGTGCGCCGCGACCGGCACGTCGTCGACGTACAGCACGGAGAGCAGGCCGGCGAACTGTGCGGACCCGGTGTGGAAGAGCTGCCGCACGAGCTGGTTGATCCAGGCCTGCGCGAAGCGGTCGCTGCGGCCGGTCCTGCGGTACTGGGCCGACTTCCACCCCGTCAGGGTGCGCAGGACTGCCGGGTCGCGCTCGTCGTGCACATAGCGAACGGTGCCGTGGTCGCGCGCGAGCCTGCGCTCCTTGGCGAGTGTCGTACGGGTGAACTTCGGTGATTTCGCCCGGAGTTGGCCGAGATAGGCCTCGTACCCCTGGTCCAGATCCATGACGGGCGATGCGAAGGAGCCGGAGGCGCCCGCCTCGAACGGCCCCTGGCCGCCGGCCAGATGGTCGAACTCCCACATCGCGAGCCCGCAGGCCCGCAGCAGCTCCCGTGCGTCCCAGGTGAAGCCGGGCCGGTGCACCAGGCCCTGGCAGTCGGAGACGCCGAGGCCGATGGCCCGGCCGACGCCGGTGATGGATCTCTGGTACGGGAAGAACGCCGCGGGCTCACCGGCTTCCCGGACGACCGCGATCCGCACCCCGCGCCGCCAGTGGCCCACCGCGAGGGTGAACTCCGGGGAGAGGAACGGATTGGCCAGCTCGGGCGAGCCGTTGAGGTGGGCCTTGGACTGCAGCGCCGTCCAGGCCACCCGGTCGGCGGCGGTGAGTTCTCCGGGGCGGTGCACGGTGATGTCCACGTCAGGAGGTCCGCCTTCTCGGGGTACGGCCACGCAGTCGCCGTACCAGTACCAGCAGGAAGATGAGCGAGCCGATCACGGTGACGGCCGCGACCCCGCCGCGCACCGACCACATGTGCAGGGCCAGCATGGCCTGGGCCACCAACAGGTTGACCGCGACGGCCCCGGAAACGGAAGCCACGATCCGGCCCCATGGTTCAAGTCCGCGCAGCGCGGCGCCGATTGTTCCCCCCGGCGCCGCGAGCAGGAAGAAGAGCGTGAACGGTGCGCGCAGCGGTGAGTCGATGTCCGTGAGCGCGAGCATGGCACCGACGGCGCCGACCGCCACAGCCATGCCCCCGAGCAACGGAAGCAGATCTCCGTGACGGCTCGGGCGCTGCTCCGCGCCCGGCCCGGTGTCTGATGACGGTGCCTTGATCCCGATGGTCTGCATTGGCGACTTTGCCCCCCGAAGCGCCGGATGCCGGGCTTCAATGTCGCGCAGTCCGTGGCGGCCCGTCAAGATGCGGAGGGAGTGTGGAGATGTCCGATGCCGCCCCTTGAACTGGTGGGGAACTCCCTTGGTGCGCAAGGGAATTACGGGCGAACTTGTTGACATGAGCACTACCGGCGGCGGGTGGGAGGTGCTACCACAGTCGTGGCAGAAATCCTGCTAAGGGAGGTTCCATGAGATTGTCCCGAATCACGGCAAACATGTCCTCACTCCTCCTCGCCGTCGCCTTCGCCCTCACCGGGGCCACAGCGGCTCAAGCAGCAGACCAGCAGACCGGCCAACAGGCCGCGGCCACCGGCTATGTGGCACTCGGCGACTCCTACTCGTCCGGTGTCGGAGCCGGCGGATACGACAGCGGAAGCGGCGACTGCAAGCGCACTCCACGCGCGTACCCCGCGCTGTGGGCCGCCGCCAACTCACCCTCCAGCTTCAACTTCACGGCTTGTTCCGGTGCCCGTACGGGTGACGTCGTGGCCAACCAGCTCGGCCCGCTCGGCTCGGGGACGGGCCTCGTCAGCATCTCCGTCGGGGGCAATGACGCCGGGTTCGCCGACGTCATGACGACCTGTGTGCTCCAGTCCGAGAGCAGCTGCCTCGCGCGCATCGCCACGGCGCGTACGTACGTCCAGAACACGCTCCCCGGCAAGCTCGACCAGGTCTACTCGGCGATCAGCGGCAAGGCACCCGCCGCCCAGGTCGTCGTCATGGGCTACCCGCGCTTCTACAAGCTCGGCGGCAGCTGCCTCGCCGGTCTCTCCGAGGCGGAGCGCGCCGCCATCAACGACGCCGCGAACCTCCTCAACTCCACGACCGCCAAACGGGCCGCCGACCACGGCTTCACCTTCGGCGATGTGACCAGCACCTTCACCGGGCACGAGATCTGCTCCGGCGACGCGTGGCTGCACAGCGTGAAGTGGACCAACATCGGCGAGTCCTACCACCCCACGTCCGCCGGTCAGAGCGGCGGCTACCTTCCCGTGTTCAGGGCCGCGGCCTCCTAACGGGCCGAGTTCGACGCGCAGTTCGACGCCTGCTTTGACGTCTAGTGCGCCGTGTAGGGGGAGACTCCGTCCGTCGGGGTCTCCTTCTCACACGTCACCGAGTACGCGACGGAATTGGAGGTCGCCCCCACCGGGCTGCGCACCTCCACACTGATCTCGTTCTGATGCGTCTCGCCGGGCTCGACGTCCACGGTCTCCGTGTGATGCACCTGCTTGCTCTTGCCCCCGCCGGACGCGAACGTGAGCGTCTTCCAGCCGGGATCGCTCGGCTCGCCGGACTTCGTGACCCAGCGGTAGTCGACGGAGGCCGGAACCCGGCCCACCGTGAACGTCGCCGTGAAGGACGGTGCCTGACCGGCCGGCACCGGGCAGGCCCCGCTGTACTCCGTGCGCACCCCGGAGACGGTCACCTTGACGGACTGCGGCGGGCGCGTGGTCGTGCCGCCGTTGCCGCCGCCGTTCGTGGAGCCGCCGGTCGAGCCGTTGCCGGTCGAACCGCCGTCACTGCCGCCGCCGTTCGTCGAGCCGCCGTCGGAACCCGCTGTCGTACTGCTGCCGCCGTTCTGGCCACCGTTCTTGCCGCCGCCGGAACCACTGCCGCCGCTTCCGCCGGTGTCACCGCCGCCGTTGCCTCCGCCGGTGGAGCCGCCGCTGCTTCCGCCGCCCCCGTCGTCCCGGTTGACGAGGGCGTACGTGAGTCCGCCGAGGGCCAGCGCGAGCGCCGTCAGGCCGGCCGTGAGGACGAGGACGGAGCGGCGCGAGCGGCTCGGAGCGGTCGTCGTCGTGGTCCCGCCGCCGTAGGTGACCGGTGGCGGCTCGGGCTGAGGCTGGGGCGGTGGCTGCGGCGCCTGTTGCTGCTGCTGTGAGGTGACCGTGGGCTGGTACGGAACGGCGGGGTCCGCGCGCGGGGTGCCGCCCGCCGCGACGAGCCGCAGATCGCGCTCGGCGTCGGCAGGGGAGATCCGCTCGGCGGGATCCTTGCGCAACAGCCCTTCGAGTATGGGCGTCAGCGCTCCCGCGTTGCGCGCCGGCGGCAGCGCCTCGTCCACCACCGCACGCAATGTGCTGAGCGGGGTGTCCTGCCGGAACGGCGAACTGCCCTCGACGGCCGCGTAGAGCAGCACGCCGAGGGACCACAGATCGGACTCGGGGCCCGGCCGCTGCCCCAACGCCCGCTCCGGGGCGAGGAATTCGGGCGACCCGATCACTTCCCCCGTCATGGTGAGGGCCGAACTCCCCTCCACCATGGCGATCCCGAAATCGGTCAGGACGACCCGCCCGTCATTGCCGATCAGTACGTTGCCGGGCTTCACGTCACGGTGCAGGACCCCCGCCTCGTGCGCGGCACGCAGGGCGGCGAGCACCTCCGCGCCGATGTGCGCGGCTCGCTGCGGAGGCATCGGCCCTTCCGTGTCGAGCACATCGGACAGCGAGAGGCCCCGCACGATCTCCATGACGATCCACGGGCGCCCGTCCTGACTCGCCACGTCGTAGACCGTCACCACATTGCGGTGCGGGATACGGGCGGCGGCCCAGGCCTCGCGCTCCAGGCGGGCGTACAGCCGGTCGACGTCACTGGCCGGGAGCCCTGCCGGGGCGCGCACCTCCTTGACCGCGACCTCGCGCCCCAGGACCTCGTCACGGGCGCGCCAGACCGTGCCCATGCCGCCCTCGCCCAAGGGGGCAAGGAGGCGGTAGCGCCCCGCGATCACACGCTCGTCGTCGGTCACGGGCGTCCCCCATCGGCAGCCGTGCGATTCTCCACAAAACTACCTCAACCGAGCGCCGTTGCCGCCCCTTTGAACACCAATCCGCACCCGAGGGCGACCACGACACAGGCGGAGCCGACGGGCAGGAACCGGTGCGTGGCGCGGTGCAGCGCGCGGGGGCCGCGCAGTCGCCGTCCGGCGGCGGAACCGACCCGCACCACGAGGAACCCGGCGGCGGTCAGCGTCACGGCGAGCCCCATCCCGTACGCGAGCACAAGGAGCAGCCCGAACCAGGCCTCGCCGAGTGCGGCGGCGCCGACCAGGACGACCACGGCGGAGGGGCTGGGCACGAGGCCGCCGGCGAAGCCGAGGAAGAGGGCGCCGCGGAGCCGGGGCGGCGCATCGTGACTGTGCTGATGGCCGTGGCTGTGGCTGTGGCTGTGTTCGTGCCCGTGGTGCTTGCGGCGGTGCCACGCCCGCCGCAGAAGCAGGGCCCCCGCGCCGGTCACCAGGACGCCGCTGGCGATGCCGAGCCAGGCGATGACGGAGGGCGCCGCCGCGGAGCCGCCCGCGACGAGCAGCCCGAGGGCCGCCACTCCGAGGGTGTGCGTGACGGTCACCGATGCGGCGAGCGGGAGGACGTCCCGCAGGGAGGCGCGGCCGCGGGCGGCGGCGGTCGCGGCCATCAGCGTCTTGCCGTGCCCCGGCGCGATGGCGTGCAGGGCGCCGAGCAACAGGGCGATGCCCAGGGCGAGTACGGCAAAGCCGAAGCTGAGGTCGTGCCGGGCGACGAGCCCGGTGAGCGCCTGCGTCCAGCGGTCGGCGCCGCGGGGCAGCGGGCTCGCGGCGGGGGCCTCGGCGCCGGGCCGCTCGGCGAGGGCGGGGCCGCCGGGGGTGATGCGCAGCGCCGCCGATTCGTCGCGCGGCGGCGAGGAGAGGAGCCGCTCCGGGTAGCGGGTGAGCCGCCGCGACACGGACGCCTCCGGCACGTCGGCATCCTGCACCGTCATGCGATCCCCCTGGGCGGTGATCTCCCGCCAGCCGGGACCGGGTTGGCCCGCGGCCTCGAACCGGAGGGTGAGCTCGGTGTCCCGGGGGAGCGGGGCACCGAGCTCACACCGCACGCGCAACGTGCGCAGGCCCGCCTGGCCGTCGCGCGCGGTGGCGCCGGCGCGCGCCACGCTGAGGGGTACGGTCTCGCCGCCGACCCGCAGCCGACTGCCGCGGGCGGCCTGCCCGCACCGTTCCTCGGCCCAGGCGGCCATGCCGGCCTCCTTGACGCGGGGCATGGCCTGCGCGGCCGGAATCTCGGCGAGGTCTTCCACGTGGTCGACGGTGAGGCGTCCCGGGGTGGCGACGATCCCGTCGTACCGATTGACGGTGAAGTTGCCCAGTGGGTGCGCCGCGGCCTGCCCCGCGGGCAACAGGGCGAGCAGGGCCGCGCCGCCGACCACCCCGAGGCCAGTGAGCCGCCGCCACTTCGGCCGAAGCCTCCTCACGACCCTCCACCCCCGGCCAGCTTCCGTGCCTCCCGTGCCCCCGTAGGGGAGAAGCCCGGGTTGAGGTCCAGTGCCCTGGTTGCCCAGCGGCGGCCCGCCGCCGGGGAGTTCGTCGCCGTCTCGATCGCGGCTCGGTGGTACATGAAGGACGCCTCCCGGAATCCGGTGTCTGTCGCCATGCGGGTGTAGGGAAGGGCCTCGCGGGAGCGGCCGTTGAGGTGGAGGGTCCAGGCCAGGGCGTCTGCCGTGTGGAGCGTGTGGCGGCGTTTCCACTCCGCCTGCGCCGCCCGCAGGGCATCCCGCCGGTCCCCGTGGTCCGCCAGAGCGATGGCCGATTCGAGGTCCGCGTTCACGCCGTTGGCCCGCGCGAGCGACACCCCCACGGAGAGCAGCTCGTACTGCCTGCGCGCCTTCGCCCGCTCGCCCCGCGCCTCGTACAGCTCGCCGAGGGCCAGCAGCGGCCCCGGCAGCGGAGCCTGGGCGACCACCTCCCGCAGCGCCCGTATCGCCCGCCCCGTCTCGCCACGCCCGGCCCAGGCCCGGGCCCGGCACTCCAGCGCGGGCAGGTAGGAGGCGTCGGCCCGCAGCGCCCTGCCGCACTGGCGCAGCGCCTCGCCGTACTGGCCCTGGCGCCAGGCCAGTTGGCCCAGAGCCGTGGCGACGTAGGCCACGTCGCCGGGTGCGGAGGCCGTGACCGAGCCGACCGCCCGCGAGAGCGCCCGGCGGGCCCCCGCGACATCCCCGCGCAGCTCGCGCACGTACGCGTACCGGGTGAAGACGGGAACGCCGGGCCGCCGGGCGTCCGCCTCGTCGGCGGCCCGCGCGGCCGCGGGGTAGCGGCCGAGCTCGACCAGGGCGTCGATCCGTGAGGCCAACGCCCCCTCGTTGTACGGGTTCACGGCGAGCGCGGAATCCGCGTGCCGCAGGGCGCCCTTGAAGTCGTGCCGGGCGGCGGCCAGGGCCGCACGCCCGGCCAGGGCGGCGTCGTTGCGGGGCCGGAGCTCCAGGGACCGGCCGATGGCGCGGTCCGCCTCGCGGTACCGGGAGGAGTCGCCTCGGGTGCGGGCCTGCTCGACGTAGGCGGTGCCCAGCGTCGCCCAGGAGCCGAAGTCCCTTGGCTGGGCCCGCAGATGGGCCTGCAGCGCCTCCACGCCACGGTCCAGATCACCGCCCCGGAGCCCGTCGAGGGAGGCGCCCGGCGCGGCGATCGAGGACGGCTGCCGGTCCCGGCCGTCGTCACCGCCGGCGACGACGGCTCCGCCGGTGATCGCGAGCGTCAGCACGACGGCGGCGACGACGGACCGCCCGGCGGGACGTGGCAGAGCCATGGCAGCAGACCTTTCGTCAGAGGAATGAGCTGGGAGAAGGCGCGGCCCGCAGGGGGATGAGATGCGGGCCGCGCCGGCTTGGGAGGGGACTTGGAAGGGATCTGGAAGGGAATTGCCCCGCGGGGGGCTCTCCCTGCGGGACGGAGACCCCGCCGCCCGCAGAGGGCCCACCCCCGCGGGGCTCACCCCCGGGGGAACGGCCTCACCCCGAGGTCCCGGGCGCGCCCCGCCTGCGCCACCAGAGGAGCCCGAGGCCCACCAGCAGCACCCCGGCCGTCCCCGCGGCTCCGGAGGCGATCAGCACGGCGTCGGTCTCGTCACCGCCACCGGCCCCCGAACGCCCGGGCACGGCACCGCCGCTCAGCGCGTCACGTGCCGAGCTGTCACCGGAACCGCCGCCCTTGGCCAGCGGCCCACGGGACCCGGACGTGGGCAGTGCCACGTAGGGGAAGGCGCCGCCGAACTTCTGCTCGTTGGCGTCCACCGCGTCGCCCAAGTCGTTCTTGTTGCCGACGAGTTCGCCCTCGACGGCCTGCAGCTCGATGTCGATGACGTCATCGGCGAGCCGCCGCCCGTTGGGGAACCCGGCGTTGTCGCCGTCGAGCACACCGAGCCGCTTCGGATCGGCGGCGGGCTTGATCGACGTGTTGAGCCGCAGCGTCTCGGCCGGCCGCACACCCGGCGGCTGGTTGAGGTCCTTCACGCCGCTCAGGAAGACCGACACGAGGTCGTTGCGCGGCTCCGCCGGAGCCTTCAGGCCGTAGATCTTCTCCAGGACCTTGGGCAGTTCGGGGTTGGTGACGTACTTGAGGAACTGCTTGTCGTCCCAGGGCGAGGACGCGTTGAACTTGTCCTTGTCCTTCCTCGGTACGACGACCTCGTTCACCAGCGGGTTGCCCATCCGCGAGACCTGCGCCCACTTGCCGCTCGCGTTCTTGCGCTGGGTCGTCGACCAGACGCCGACGACGGGCTGCTTCTCCGACTGCCGGAGCTCCGCGGTCGGCACCTGAAGGGCGATGGTGTTCACGTTGTAGCCCTTGAGCGTGTCCCGCCCGACCTCGGAGAGATTGCCCCCGTACGCCATGTCGAAGACCCGGAGGTCCGCGAAGAACGGGTCGTCGGCCTGCCCGGCGAACGTCGAACCGCCGCCCTTGATGTCGCGCACGGCCTGGTCGCGCAGCTTCTTGTAGTTCGGCATCGACGCCTTGCCGACGTGCGAGGGCGCCGCGGGCACGTCGTCGGCGAGCTTCGTCGTCGACGTGACCTTCTGGTCCTTCAGCTTGATCAGGTCCAGGTCGTAGGTCTGCGTGACGTTCAGATCGGGGTCGTCGAGGCTCGTCACGGGACCGGTGTTGTAGAGGAACGTGTCGCCGCTCTTGGTCTGCGTGTCGAACGTCCACCGGTACAGCAGATCGCCCTGCGCGTCCCCGTCGCTGTCCACGTGGACGTCGTACTGCGCGTCGTCGGCGAACGGATAGAAGGTGGGACCGCCCGCGGGCTCCTCGAAGGGGAGCCAGTTCGCCACGATCGTCGTCGTGTCGGGCCGGTCGGGGCTGACGAACGCGTACACGTCCGTGTTGTCGTACTGGGGCTGCCCCGAGATCAGCGGGGCCTCCCGGTGGCTTGCGGCATCGGCCGCTCCCGGTTCGAGTGCGGTCACGCCGGCGGCTGCGAGCCCCCCGGCGACCAGCGCGCCACAGACAAGCGCGGCGAGGCCGCGCCTGTTGCGACGCCCCGCACGGCTCCTGGCGATAGCTGTCATCGCGTCCGTCCTTACGTTCCTTCGCGCGACCCGGCGCGTGGAGCGCGGGAGCCGCCTGACGAACGCCATTCGGGGCGAACGGCCCGGCGGATTGGCCTCTTTCCCAATCCGGTCCCCTCTCTCGCCCCGAAGACCGGGCGACCGGACAATGAGCCCCGCGCGCAGAAGGGGCCCGGAAAAGGGGGACACCGCATGGACGCCGACGCACTGCTCCCGTTGGTCGCACAGGGCGACCAGCAGGCGTTCGAGAAGCTGTACGGCCTGGTGTCCGGGCCGGTGTACGGGATGGTGCGCAGGGTGCTGCGGGATCCGGCGCAGTCCGAGGAGGTGGTCCAGGAGGTGCTGCTCGAACTGTGGCGCACGGCGGCCCGCTTCGACCCCGCGCGCGGCAGCGCCCTCTCCTGGATCCTCACCCTCGCCCATCGCAGGGCGGTGGACCGGGTGCGCAGCGCCCGTGCGGCGAGCGACCGCGAACAGCGCGTCGCGGGGCGCGCCGAAGTCCCCGCCTTCGACCACGTGGCCGAGGAGGTCGAGGGCAGCCTGGAGCGCGAATGGGTGCGCCGCTGCCTGCGGCGCCTGACGGACCTGCAGCGCCAGGCCGTGACGCTCGCCTATTACGACGGCTATACGTACCGCGAGGTGGCCCGGCGGCTCTCCGTACCGCTCGGCACCGTCAAGACGCGGATGCGGGACGGGCTGCTGCGGCTGCGCGACTGTCTGGGCGCCGCCACGGGAGACGCGGCATGAGGTGGCCCGGCGGCCTGCGGCGGCCGCCCGGGACACGCACAGCCTGGCTGCCGCGCAGGCCCGTGCACTCCCTGGCCGTCCCCTACGCCCTGGACGCCCTCGAACCCCGTGAACTGCGCCGCTTCGAGCGGCACCTGGCCCGCTGCGGCCGCTGCCGGGAGGAGACCAGGCAGCTGGCCGAGGACGCCGTGCGGCTCGCGGGCGCGGCCGCGACCCCGCCGCCGCCCGCCCTGCTCGACCGGGTGATGACCGCCGTACGTACGACGGAGCAGGAGCCGCGGTCGCAGGCGCCCGTCGCCGCGAGCGCGCCCCCACGTACGCGTGCGCTTCTGGTTCCGCTCGCCGGCGCCGCGCTCGCCCTGGTCGCCTGCGTGGTCCTCGCGGTCCAGCTCGCCCGGACCGACGACCGGCTCGACCGCGAGCGGGCCGCCGCACGTGAGATCGCCCACGTCCTGGCCGCGCCCGACGCCCGCGCCACCGGCGAGCACGACGCACGGGGCCGCGGCATCAACGTCGTGGCGTCGGAGTCCAGGCGGCGCGCCGTGGTGACCGTCGTGGGGCTCGACGGGCCGCCACGGGGCCGTGTGCACCAACTGTGGCTGGTGCGCCCGGCGTCGGAGCCCCGTTCCCTCGGTGTGCTCGACGGCGAAACGCCCGTGCTCGCCACAGGGCTGAGTGCTGCCACTTCCTCACTCGCTGTCACCACCGAGCCCGATGGGGGCTCAGATCGGCCCACTTCTGCCCCTCTTGTCCAACTCGCCCTGGAATCAGTTGTATTCGGAGAGTAATCGTCAACCTCCTTGCGCAGAAGGTGAATCCTGCGACCGGGATACACGAGTGTCATGACGGGGCGATAGGGTTAACCTGCCCTGGGCCGGGTGCCCTCGTACGGGTGGGGAGTGACATGGAACAGATAACGGTGCGCAGCAGGGCGCGTGTCCCTGCGATCACTTGCGGGAGCAGCGCGACCAGCTCTCGTCTCGACCGCCATCTCGCGGTGCTGGGCGGCCCTGCCGTTCCGCAGCGCGAGTCGCACGAGGCGACGCTGCTGATGCGTGAGCTGACCTCGCGGGGTTCGGCGCACGACCGCAGCGCGCGCGGTGCGCGTGTGCGGCGGGTTTCCCTTTTTGCTCCGCTGCGCAGGTTGCGGCGGTCGCTTTTCGGGAGTCGTTGACCACGGGGTGGTCGGGGGGCTTTTCCCGCCGCTTCGCGGCGGATCTGTCCCACCCACCCACTCACCCGATCACTCCGCATCCATCACCCAGCACGTCCCTGCGTAACACCCGTGTCATGCGCACCTGTTGACGCCGCAACGATTCAGTCGCACTGTTGCTGATCGATTGGCCGATACACCCAACCTCACCCCCCGGAGGTGCGCGTGTGTGACCTGCACGATCAGCATGAGCATGAAGCACTCCCCGCGAGCGGCCCGCCGTTGAGCCGGCGCCGCATCATGCAACTGCTCGGCGCGGCCGGTGTGACCGGCGCCGTCATGACGGCCGATGCCGATCCGGCGATGGCCGCGAGCGCCGACGACAGCCCCGCCGCCTATGAAGCCCCCGAGAACCTCGCGGCCGACACCCCCGCCAAGCGTTCCGCGCTCGACTGGATCACCTCACACGACGACCGGATCACCGGCCTGAACGCCGAGATCTGGGACAACGCCGAACTTTCCCTGCGCGAGTGGAAATCCTCGATCGCCGAGGCCGATTTCCTCGAACAGGCCGGATTCGACGTGCAGTTCGGCACCGCCGGATTCCCCACCGCCTTCACCGCGACCTTCTCGTACGGCAGCGGCGGCCCCGTCATCGGCTTCAGCGGCGAGTACGACGCGCTGCCCGGCCTCTCGCAGAACAAGGGCGTCGGCCACCACGACCCGCGCGAGTACGTCCACGACCCCTTCGCGCCCAGCTACGGCCCCGGCCACGGCTGCGGCCACAGCGCGCTCGGCACGGCGGCGGCAGCCGCGGCGGCCGCCCTCGCCCAGGCCGCGAAGCGGCACAAGCTGCCCGTGACCGTGAAGTTCTTCGGTTCCACCGCCGAGGAGACGCTGATCGGCAAGACGTACGCCGTCAGCAGGGGCGTGTACGACGGCGTCGACGCGTTCCTGGACTGGCACCCCTCGACGGCCAACGCGACCGGCTGGGGCACCACCACCGCGATGACCGCCGTCACCTTCACCTTCCTCGGCGTGGCAGGCCACGGCGGCACCCCGCTGGGCAACAAGTCCGCGCTCGACGCCGCCGTGATGATGGCGACGATGTCGGAGTTCCTGCGCGAGGAGAACCTCGCGCCGAGCGGCAGGCTGCACTGGGTGATCAACAACGGCGGTGACATCCCGAACGTCACCCCGGAGATCGCCGAGATCAGCTACTACGTACGCGAGGGAAGCCCGGCCCGCGTCCAGGTGCTCCTGGACAAGGTGATCGCCGTCTCCGAGGCGGCCGCGAAGGCGTCCCAGACCTCGGTCCGCCACCGCATCACATCGGCCTGCTGGAACCAGCTGCCCGCCAAGGCCTTCGCCGAGCTCCTGCACGCGAACATGAAGGAGATCGGCCCGCCGCGATTCACCGACGAGGCCCATGAGTTGGCGAAGGAGCTCCAGGAGTCCCTGGGTCTTCCGCAGCGGGGCATGCACGACAAGATCGGTGAACTCACCCCGCCCAACCCGGTGTTCATGGGCGGCGGCTCGACAGACGTCGCGGACATCAGCTGGAACGTGCCCACCGTCTCGATGGGGGCCGCGCTCGCCCCCATCGGCACCAAGATGCACACCTGGTCCACCGCGGCCTGCGCGGCCGCGGCTCCCGGGCAGGCGGCCGTCATCGCCGCCGCGAAGTACCTCGCGGCGACCGCCGTCGACCTGCTCACCCAGCCCGAACGCGTGAAGGCCGTCAAGGACGAGTTCAAGGAGCGGACGAAGGGCGTGAGGTGGAAGACCGCGCTGCCGGACGGCTATGAGCCGCCGATGTACGAACCCCCCGCGTGGTTCCTGAAGAAGACGGGCCAGAAGTGGCCGCCGTCGAACATCACCTGGCCGCCGAAGCGCGTGGTGTCCCAGGAGAAGTTCTCCTCGCTGGGGCCGGAGCTCGACCCCCAGAAGTAGCTTGCGCCAACGGCGAGTTCGGCCGTCCGCTCACCGTCCCCCGCGCGCGTAGCGGCGGACGGCGAGCGGCACGCACAGGGCGAGCAGCACCGCGCACCACAGGACCGAACCGGCCACGGGATGCGTCACCGGCCAGGCGGCGTCCGTCGGCACGGGCGCGTTGCCGAACAGGTCCCGCACCGCCGTGGCCACCGCGCTGATCGGGTTCCACTCGGCGACCGTGCGCAGCCAGCCGGGGAGCCCGTCGGTGGGGATGTACGCGTTCGAGAGCAGCGGCAGCATGAACGTCGCGCTGCCCAGCTGTCCCGCCGCCTCCTCGCTCTGCGACGCGAGCCCGAGCAGGATGCCGATCCACGTCGTGGTGAACCGGAAGAGCAGCAACAGGCCGAAGGCGCCCAGGGCTTGCGGCGCACCGCCGTCGATCCGCCACCCCATCGCGAGCCCGACCAGCATCAGCGGCACAAGCCCCACGGCGGTGGTCAGCAGATCGGCGACGGCCTGCCCGAGCGGGACCGCCGACCGGCTCATCGGCAGCGTACGGAAGCGGTCCATCACACCGCGGTGCGAGTCCTGGGCGGCGGTGAACATGCCGGTCATGATCCCGTTCGCGGCGGTCGCGACGAGCATCCCCGGCACGAGGAAGGCACGGTAGTCGGAGCCGGGCATGGCCAGGGCGCTGCCGAAGACGTACCCGAAGAAGAGCAGAAAGACGATGGGCATCGTCTGCGTCATGATCAGAATGGCGGGCGCGTGCTTGATGCGCTGCAGATGCCGCCCGAGGACGGCGGTGCCGTCATAGAGAATGGCGCTCACAGGAAATCCTTCCGTTCGATCGGCTGAACCACCCACCCAGGTCCCGCACTGCGGGCATTCGGGCGACACCCACCCTGGTCCCGCGCTGCGGGGCAGTCGCGGGGCATTCGGGCGGCACCCGCCCCCGCGCTGCGGGGCGGCCGCGGGGCATTCGGGCGGCGCCCACCCCGGTCCCGCGCTGCGGGGCGGCCGCGGGGTAATCGGGCGGCGCCCACCCCGGTCCCGCCTGCGAGGCAGTCGCGGGGCAATCGGGTGGGTGGGCGGGAAAAAATCCGCCGCGAAGCGGCGGTCTAGGAAACGCGGGAGACGAGCCGCAGAAAGACCTCGTCCAAGGTCGGCGCCCGCAACGTCACGTCGACGACCGGCACCCCCGCAAAGTCCAACTCCCGGACGAGGACGGGCAACGTGACGGAGGGATCCAGCACCACGGCCCCGGCGGTCAGCCGCCCGGCGTCGAGCACCGGCTCGGCCCCGGTCAGCTGATCCAGCACGATCGCCGCCGCAGGCACAGCCGCACCCTCGGAGACAACGACCTCCGCGTAACTCCCGATCTGCGCCTTCAGCGCCGTGGGCGTACCGCGATGCGCCGCCCGCCCCTCGTCGATCAGGACGACCTCGTCGGCCAGCTGATCCGCCTCCTCCAGATACTGCGTGGTGAGGAGCACCGTCGTCCCCTCGGCGGCCAACTCCCGCACGGCGTCCCAGATGCCGCCCCGGCTATGCGGATCGAGCCCGGTGGTCGGCTCGTCGAGGAACAGCACACGGGGCCGCACCAGCAGACTCGCCGCGAGGTCGAGCCGCCGCCGCATGCCGCCGGAGTACGTCCGCGCGGGGCGATCGGCGGCCTCGACGAGCCCGAAGCGCTCAAGCAGCTCGTCGCCCCGCGCCCGCGGAACCCGCAGAAGGCGTGCGAAGAGCCGCAGGTTCTCCCGCCCGGTCAGATCGCCGTCGACCGACGCGTACTGCCCGGTCACCCCGATCACCCGCCGCACGGCGGCGGCCTCCCGCACCACGTCGTGCCCCGCGACCAGGGCCGTGCCGGCGTCCGGCGACTGGAGCGTGGTCAGCACCCGTACCGCGGTCGTCTTGCCGGCCCCGTTCGGGCCGAGCACCCCGCACACCGTGCCCTCCGGGACGGCGAGGTCGAGGCCCCGCAAGGCCTGGACCTCCCCGAACCGCTTCTCCAGACCTTCACTAAGTACAGCGTACGTAGAAGTCATGCCGTCACCGTACCCCACTACGTACGCCGTACGTAACTAACATGGGGAGCGAGGTGATGATCAATGGCGGGCCGAGCGGCCGAACCGGAAGTGATCTGGGCGCGCCCCGAGCGTGCGGGCCGTGGCCCGAAGCCCGCGTACAGCAGGGCGGACATCGCCGCGGCGGCGGTCCGCATCGCCGACGCGGACGGCATCGACGCGGTCTCCATGCGCAGGGTGGCCGGCGAACTGGGCTGCGGCACCATGTCGCTCTACAACTACGTGCCGCGCAAGGAGGACCTGTACGAGCTGATGGTCGACGCGGCGAGCGGCGAGTACGTGCTCCCCGCGGGACCGCCGGGCGGCGACTGGCGTACGGAGATGATGGCGGTCGGCCGCCAGACGCGCGAGATCATGCACCGCCACCCCTGGCTGGCGCGGATCATGTCGACGCTTTACGGCTACAGCCCGAACGCCCTGCGCTTCCTGGAGCACTGCCTGGCCGCCCTGGACGGGCTCGACGCCCCGTCCGGCACCAAGATGGAGCTGATCGGGATGCTCAACGGCTCCGTCATGACGTACGTGGCCAATGAGTTCGCCATGGCGGAACGCGCGCGGGCGCTGCCGTGGTCGGAGGAGCAGGAGCAGGCCGTGCGGTTCGCGTATCTCGCGGGGCAGGTCGGCAGCGGGGCGTATCCGCGGCTCGCCGCCATGCTCACCGAGGGGCCGCCGCCGGGGGACGCGGACGAGGTCTTCGAGCGGATGCTGAACAGGCTCTTCGACTCCTTCTCCTGAGCAGACCCCGCGCCGGCCCCTGTGCTCACGGCCCTACGCCGTCGGCTCCTCCTGCTCCTCCCGGAACTCGAGCCGGGCCAGCTCGCCGCGCGACGCCACGCCCAGCTTCGGATAGGCGTTGTACAGGTGGTAGCCCACCGTGCGCGGCGACAGGAAGAGCCGGGCGCCGATGTCCCGGTTGGTCATGCCGGTCGCCGCGAGCCGCACGACCTGGCGCTCCTGCGGGGTGAGCCGCTCGACGGGGGCGCGGTCATCGGTGTGCCGCGCCCGGCTCTCGCCGGTGGCGCGCAGCTCGGCGCGGGCCCGTTCGGCCCACGGCGCCGCCGCGAGCAGCTCGAAGGTGTCCAGGGCGGAGCGCAGCGGGGTGCGGGCCTCGCTGCGGCGGCCCGCGCGCCGCAGCCACTCCCCGAAGAGCAGCTCCGTGCGGGCCCGTTCGAAGGGGCGGCCGTCGTCGGTGTGCAGCGCCAGTGCTTCCTCGTACGCCGCTCCTGCCGCCGCCTCCGGGGCGAGCAGTGCACGGCAGCGGGCGGCCAGGGCGCCCGCCCAGGCCGCACCCGTGTGCCCCGCCCACTCGGCGAAGCCGGCCGCCAACTCCCGTACGGAATCGGCCTTTCCGGTCCGTGCGGCAGCCTCCACCCGGTCCGGCGCGCAGTACAGGACGGCGACCGTATGGCCCGACGGGCTCGCCGCGACATCCTCGTACGCGCGGCGGGCCGCCTCGTAGCGGCCGTGGCCCAGCTCAAGGAGGCCGATGGCGACCGCGCCCCACACCTGGCCCGGCAGCACCTGCCGCAGATCGGCGCCCCGGCCCGCGAGATCGCGGCAGCGCTCCTCGTCGCCGTCGAGCGCGGCGAGGTAGGCGAGGACGGCCGTCAACTGGCCGACATAGTGCGGCTGTCCGGTGTCCTGCGCGATCCGCAGACCCTCGGCCGCGCCGGGCAGCGCGCAGCCGTGCCGGCCCAGGAAGATACGGGTGCGTGTACGCATGAGCAGCACGAGCGGCAGCGGGCCGAGTGCGCCCTGCTCACGGCATTCGCGCTCAAGATCGGCGGCCAGGTCGTCGCCGGCCGCCAGCTCGCCGAGCGGCGCGAACCAGGACGCGATGGAGATCCGTTCGCGCAGGCTGTGCCCGTGGTCGTCGCGCTCGGTCCGCAGGCTCCCGAACAGCGCGCGCAGCGGCGGAAGTCCGGCGCCCGGGTCACCCGCCGCGAGCCGGGCGAGGCCCTCGGCCGCCGGGAGATAGGGCGGCGCGTCCGGCGGCGCCTTGAGATCGAGGGCGGCAAGGCGGGCGCTCATCCCCTCGATGGACTGCCGGTGCCCGGAGAGCCAGGCGGCGGTCATCGCCTCGTACGCCATGAACGCGGCCGTCTGCGGAGCGTGCGGGGCGATCTCGGCGGCCGTGTCGAGGAGCACGGAGCTTGAGGCGTCGAGCCTGCCCTGCTCGCGGGCGACGGCGGCCCGCGCCTGCGCGAGCCGCGCGAGCTCCGCCGGGTCGGTGAGGTGCGGGGCGGCGCGCAGCGCCAGTTCGGCCGCGCGTTCGTTCTGGCCCGCGTCCGCCGCGGCCGACGCGGCGAGCGCGAGACGCCGGGCGCGGTCGGCGCCGTCCGGGCTGAGCTGGGCCGCGCGTTCGCAGGCCGCGGCGACGGCCGCGTAGCCGCCGCGCTCGCGTGCGTGCTCGGCGGTCCGCTCCAGGACGGCGGCGACGTACTCGTCCGGCTCGGTCGTGGCGGCCGCCAGATGCCAGGCACGCCGGTCGATGTTGCCGACGCAGGGCAGCGCGTCGGCGAGCGCGCGATGCGCGGCGATGCGGTCGCCGACCGGGGCGCTCTGGTAGGCGGCGGCGCGGATCAGGGGGTGCCGGAAGGTGAACCGGCCGCCGTCCAGGCTGAGCAGCTCCTTGCGTTCGGCGGGCTCCAGATCGGTGACCGAAGCGCCGAGCCCGCTCGCCGCGGACGCCGTCACCGCGAGGTCCCCGGTGCCCTCCGCGGCCGCGATCACCAGCAGCGAACGGGTCGCGCGCGGCAGCGCGGAGATGCGGTCGGCGAACGTCTGCAGAAGACGGGAGTGGCTGGGCAGCGCGCTCAAGTGGTATCCGTAGGCGGGTATCTGGCCCTCGCGCTGGGCGGCGGGCAGCTCGCGCAGGGCGAGCGGGTTGCCGCCCGACTCGCCGCGGATCTGATCGCGTACGTAGCGGGGCAGATCCCCCGCGTGCTCGGCGAGGAGCTCGCCGGCGGCCCCGTCGTCGAGCCCGCCGAGCCGCAGCTCGGGCAGCCCCTGGGCGGGGAACGGCGGGGCGTGCGCGTCGCGCGCGGCGAACAGCATCACGACGCCCTCGGCGGCGAGACGCCGGGCCGCGAAGAGCAGGGCGTCGGCGGAGGCCTGGTCCAGCCAGTGGGCGTCGTCGACGAGGCAGAGGAGGGAGCCGCCGTCGCTGTCGGCGAGATCCGCGAGGAGGGTGAGTACGGCGAGGCCGATGAGGAAACGGTCGGGCCGTGCGTCGCTCCGGTTCGGGGCGAGGCCGAGGGCCGCGCGCAAGGCGGTGGCCTGCGGTTCCGGGAGGTCGTCGATGCGGGCGGTCACGCGGTGCAGGAGCAAGTGCAGGCCTGCGAAGGGGAGTTCGCTCTCCGCCTCGATGCCGGTCGCTTGGAGGACGCGGGTCCGCTGGGCCGCGGCGGTCGCCGCGGTGTGCCGCAGCAGTTCGGACTTGCCGATGCCGGCCTCTCCCCGCAGGACCAGGGCGGTGCTTGTGCCCTGCCGGGCGTGGGACAGGATGTCGTCCAGCCTCGTCGTCTCTTCGTCGCGTCCGTAGAGCATGGGTTTGACCTTAACTGGCTGTTGGTGGGGGGCTTTTCGAGCCCGCCGCTTCGCGGCGGATGTTTCCCGCCCGCCCACCCGTTACCCCGCAGCGGACCGGTGCGTCAGGACCACCTTTCCGCGACCGTGGCCCGTCCCGACATCCCGCTGCGCGTCCCCCGCCCGCGCCAACTGCGCGGCCGGCGTGCCGAGTTCGCCCGCCGCCGCGTTGATCAGGACCGTGTCGCCCGGGCCGACCCGCATCGCGGTCAGCGCCATGTCTCCTCGGGCTTGCGCACCAACTGGTCGGTGCCCACGACGGCGTACTGCGCGTACGCGCCGAGCAGGGATGAAGGCGCCCCCGGCGGCTATGGGATCAGGACCACCTTCCCGACCGTCTCCCTGCCCACGAGGGCCGCATGCGCCGCCCCCGCGTCCCGCAGCGGGAACGTCGTCACCGCCGGGACGAGCGTGCCCCGTGCCGCCTCCGCGAGCGCCCGTTCCTGGAGGCCCCGCAGGCCGCCGGGGACGCGGGCGATGCGTGGGCCCAGTGCGTAGGCCGCCGTCAGGAGGTTCGCCTGCAGGTCCTTGGCGGTGAACTCCGTGGGGGTGCCCGACGACCAGCCGTACATCACGAACCGGCCGCCGCAGCCCAGGAGTTCCAGCGCGGCGCGCCCCGCCTCGCCGCCCACGCTGTCGAACACGACGCTCACCTCGCGGCCGCCGAGCGCCGCACGCACCTCGTCCGCCCAGCCGGGCCGCGTGTAGTCGACGGCCACGTCCGCGCCGCAGGACCGCACCCGCGCGACCTTGCGGGGGCCGCCCGCCGCGCCCACCACGCTCACGCCCGCGTTCCTCGCGGCCTGCACGAGCAGGGTGCCGATGCCGCCGGCGGCCGCCGTCACCAGCGCCACGTCGTCCGGTTCAAGGGCGGCGACGTGCAGGACGCCGAGCGCCATCCTGCCGGTGCCGACCATGGCGATCGCCGCCTCGTACGAGAGGGCGTCCGGCAGCGCGAACAGCGCCTCCGTCTCGCGCACGGCCAGCTCCGCATAGCCCGCGTTGACCAGGCCGAGGTGGGTGACGACCCGGCGTCCGAGCCACTCGTCGGCGACCCCCTCGCCCAGGCCGTCGACGACGCCCGCCACCTCGCGTCCCGGAGTGATGGGCAACTCCGGGACAGGGAAGGGGAGTTTGCCGGAAGTCCCCGCCTGGAGCGCGGTGTCGACGAGGTGGACTCCCGCCGCCCGTACGGCGATCCGGACCTGCCCGGGGCCCGGCACGGGGTCGGGCAGGTCCTCGTACCGCAGGTTCTCGGGTCCGCCGAAGGTGTGCAGCCGAATGGCACGCATGGTCAACTCGCTTTCGTCGTACGAGGATCAGGAGGGGCGGGAGTCAGAGGAGGGGGCAGGGGTCACGCGGCGTAAGGGCGGGCCGCCTTCGCGTCCCGGAGCGTCACGCCCCACCACGTGAGCTGATCGAGCAGCACCTTGGCGGCGCCCGCCGGGCCCGCCTCGTCGTGCGGCCGCCCGTCGGGCCCGAACCGCTGCCATACGCCGTGGAAGCTGACCGTGTCCCGCATCGTCGGCGCGTGCAGCTCGGCGAAGACCAGCCGCAGCTGCTCCACCGCGCGCAGCCCGCCGGCGACACCTCCGTACGAGACGAAGCCCACCGGCTTGGCCTGCCACTCCTCCCGGTGCCAGTCGATGGCCTGCTTGAGGTCACCGGGGAAGCTGTGGTTGTACTCGGGCGTGATGACGACGTACGCGTCGGCCGCCGCGATGCGCGGAGTGATCGAGCCGATGGCGGGAGCGGCCGGGCTGTCGAGGATCTCCGGGCGCTCACCGCCCGCGCCCGCCAGGTCGATCACGTCGACGGCGAGGTCGTCGCGCTGCCCGGCGACCGAGACGAACCAGTTGCGGACGGTCGGTGCGAAGCGGCCCTCGCGGGTGCTTCCGACGATGACCGCCACCTGAAGTCGCTGCGTGGTCAGCTGCGTGGTCATGGGGGTTCCTCCATAGCTCTCGGGGCTCGGCTCGTGGCTGCCGTGCCGACACCGAGAAAGCTAGGGAGGGCCGAGGGTGCGCGGCCTCTGTCGGACGACGGGGATCGTGACCGGGGGATGACCGGGGTTCCGGCCGAACTCGCCACCTGGTCACCCCCAGTCGTACGACAGAGGCGAGACGACAGCCCCGGTTCCTGGCGTCAGACCCATGACGCAGACGACACGCGACACCACGCCCCCCCGCCAGCAGCGGCAGCGGCACCGACACCGCAAAGACCCCTCGACCGGTCGGCAGGGGCTGACGCGGCCCGACCGTCCCTGGTGGGCGACGGCCTGGTCCTGGGCGGTGCGGTGACCGCGCTCCTGGTGGGCTTCGACCGGATCGAGGCCGGGCAGCCCGTGGTCGCCGCGCTGTTCGGGGCGGCCGGCGCGGCGCGCGCGGTGTGCTGGGCGCGGATGCGCTCGGCGGCCCCGGTGATCGGCCTCCTGTGGCGCGGGCCCATCGGCCTTCCGATGCTCGCCCTCCTGCTGACCGGCACCTTCGTGGGCCTGTCCTACTTCCTGCTGCCCTTCTGCATCGCGGACGTCCTGGACCGGGGTGCCGCCATGAGCCTGTTCAGGAGGCGCTGCGGGGTAATCGGGCGGGTGGGCGGGAGAGGCTTTTCTGCGGGGTGCCCCTCAGATCAGCGCGAACTGGCCCCCCGGGCCCTCTTCGTGGTGGTCCAGGACGGATGCCGGACGTCGTGCCGCGGCCGGTACGGGCAGGATGCCCGCCTTGTGCAACTCATCGGCGGTGACCGTCGGCGAGTCGGCGAGGGAGCCGCTCAACTCCCGCTGCTGCGGCTCCAGTTCATGGAGCAACGCCAGCACGGTGATGAGTTCAAGGAGCTCCGACGTCCACGCCTGCGGCCACGCCGAGGGGCGGATCGCCTCCAGCGTGCCGGGCTCGCCCGGCTCCGTGCGGCGGGTGAACCACAGGTCGAGCACCCTGACCCCGCTCACCTCGTACTCCCATGCCTCCCTCGGCACCGGCGAGACGCGGCCCTCGTCCAGGAACAGCGCCTCCTCGTCGGCGTCGTAGGACAGTTCCGAGGGGCGGGCGGGCAGCGGCGCCCGTACGTAGGGCCTGCGTCCCCCGGGGAGCTTCGGCCGTGCCCCGTCGCCGCGCGCCTGCAGCCGCAGGACGCGGCGGCCGAGCTCCGTGCCCCGCGCCCACACCTCGGCGTCGGAGGTCAGCGGCACCCGGCATCCGGCGGCCGACGTGTCGGCCACGGAAAGGGTCCAGGCGAGGAGCTCCCCGGCGTCGACGTCGTGCCCGAGCAGGTCGGAGAGATGCCCGAGCAGACCGGGCGCCACATTGGGCTCAAGCCCTCCGGGGCGGCGGAAGAGCGGGCGGATCCTGCCGGGGCGCCCGGCGGGGGAGCGGCCGTCGGGCAGCACGGCCGACGCGAGCACGGCGGGCCCCGCGGAACCGGCGACGTGCCCCTGCTCCACCAGGAACAGCTGGCCATCGCCCGCGACGCGCCACAACTCCGGCCGCGCGGCGTCGATGAGCCGGTGGTCCGGGATCAGCCACTGCTCGTCGAAGGGGCCGTGCAGGACGCGCACCGGCTCGGGACAGCGGCCCGTCTCGCCGGCCAGCGGGCCCGTTCCTGCCCGGTGGCCGGGGAGTTGGGCGACCGAGGTGTGCAGGGTGCGCGAGCGTGACGGGGAGAGCAGCCGGTCGCGCTCGGTGTCGTCCGCGCGGACGAACGCGTCCCAACGGGCCCTGAGGGATGCGGCGTCCGGACCCATCGGCCACCCCCGGCCGGTCCTCAGGGGCGCGACGGACCACGGCATCAGGTCGGCGAGCAGCGGCGCTTCGTCGTGCGTCACGCCCGGCATCGTACGACGTCGGAGGCGGGCGCCATCAGGTGGCGTCGAGGGTGACCGTGAAGGAGAAGCGGTCGCCGCGATAGTGGATGCGGGCCACATCGAGGGCGCGCCCGTCCTCGTCGTACGTGATGCCCGTGTAGTGCAGGATCGGGCTGAGCAGCGGCACTTGGAGGAGGCGGGCCGTCTCCGGGTCGGCGAGGGTGGCCTCGACGGTGTCGGTGATCCTGCTGATCTTGACGCCCACCACGTCGCGCAGGACCTTCGTCATGGGCCAGCGCGCCAGATCGTCGAGCTCGACCCGTTCGGCCAGCTCGGGGCGGATGAAGTTATGGGCGTGATTGGTGGGTTCGCCCGTCTTCTCGTCGCTGCGCAGACGGTGGTACGTCGTCACCTCGGCGACATCGGGGAAGTACTCGGCGAGCTCGCCGGAGACCGGCGCCGTGCCGTGCGAAAGGAGTTCGGTGCTCATGCCCGACTGCTGGGCCACGATCGCGTCGACCGAGCCGAGCAGCCGGACGGGAGAGCCCCGCCGGACGCTCGGCTCGATGAACGTGCCGCGCCGCCGGTGCCGGGTGATCAGGCCCTCGTCCTCCAGCTCCTTGAGGGCCTGGCGCATGGTGAGGACGCTCACCCCGTAGTGCCCCGCGAGCTGCTCCTCGGTGGGCAGCCGCAGCGGGGCGTCGGGTGTGCGGCCGAGTATCGAGGCGCGCAGGGACTGCGACACCTGATACCACAGCGGCAGCTTGCGATTCAGGACGATCGAGTCCGGGGCGAAGGCGGTCACGGTCTCTCCGAATCAGTACGGAATCAGAGCTGGATCAGCTACGGAAATGGCGCTCCAGACCTTGCCACACGTCGTCGTACCCGCGCTGCAGGTGGGACGCCTGAGCTGCCTGTTCCGTCGCCGTCACCGGCCAGCGCGTCTCGAACATGAAGGCAAGGCCGTCGTCGATCTTCTGCGGCTTCAGCTCGGCGGCCGAGGCCTTGTCGAAGGTCTCGCGGTCGGGTCCGTGCGCCGACATCATGTTGTGCAGCGAGCCGCCGCCCGGCACGAAGCCTTCCGCCTTCGCGTCGTACGCGCCCTCGATGAGGCCCATGTACTCGCTCATCACGTTCCGGTGGAAGTACGGCGGCCGGAAGGTGTTCTCGCCCACCAGCCAGCGCGGCGCGAACACGACGAAGTCGACGCCCGCGAGGCCCGGGGTGTCCGACGGCGAGGTAAGCACGGTGAAGATCGACGGGTCCGGGTGGTCGTAGCTGATCGAGCCGATCACATTGAAGCGGTGCAGGTCGTAGACGTACGGGACGTGATTGCCGTGCCAGGCGACCACGTCGAGCGGTGAGTGGTCGTAGGTCGCACGCCACAGGTTGCCGCAGAACTTGTTCACCACCTCCACCGGCCGCTCGACGTCCTCGTACGCGGCGACCGGCGCCCTGAAGTCCCGCGCGTTCGCCAGGCCGTTGGCGCCGATCGGGCCGAGGTCGGGGAGCTGGAAGGGCGCGCCGTAGTTCTCGCACACGTACCCGCGTGCGCTCTCGTCGAGCAGCTCCACGCGGAAGCGGACGCCGCGCGGGATCAGCGCGACCTCGCCGGGTTCCGCGTGCAGCAGCCCGAACTCGGTGCGCAGGAGAAGGCCGCCCTGCTCGGGCACGATCAGGAGCTCGCCGTCCGCGTCGCTGAACACCCGGTCCGTCATGGCGGAGTTGGCGTAGTAGAGGTGAATACCCATGCCGGTGCGCTGTGTCGCGTCGCCGTTGCCGCCGAGCGTCCAGAGCCCCGCGAGGAAGTCCGTGCCGGGCGCAGGCTCGGGGAGCGGGTTCCAGCGCAGCCGGTTCGGGTCGGGCGCCGCCTCGGCGAAGGGCGCCGTACGGATCGCGCCGTTGTCGACGCGCGTGAACCGCGGATGCGCCGCGGAGGGGCGGATGCGGTAGAGCCACGAGCGCCGGTTGTGTGCGCGGGGCTCGGTGAAGGCGGTTCCGCTCAGCTGCTCCGCGTAAAGACCCAGCGGTGCGCGCTGGGGCGAGTTGCGACCGTGCGGCAGTGCGCCGGGCACCGCCTCGGAGCTGTGTTCGTTGCCGAAGCCGGAGAGATAGGCCAGCCCTTCGGCGGTCTTCCGTGCGTCGGTGGTGTGATCCCCGCTCATCATCGCTCCCTCGTCAACGATTCCTATAGGACACCGTAGGATTCACGTTTTCCTTCCGCAAGGGGAAGCGCCGAATGTGAGCGGTGCTCTACTCTCCCGGGATGCCCCACCGGAACCCGCCCCCGACCGGCCCTCTGCGCCGCACACCCGTGCAGCAACGCAGCGCGGAGCGCCTGACCCGGATCCTCGACGCCTGCGCCGACCTCCTGGACGAGGTCGGCTACGAAGACCTCAGCACCCGCGCCGTCGCCCGGCGCGCGGACGTCCCGATCGGCTCCGTCTACCGCTTCTTCGGCAACAAACGGGCCATGGCCGACGCCCTGGCCCACCGCAACCTCGATCTGTACGGGGAGCGCGTCGCGGCCCGCGTCGCCGGCGTCGATCGCGGCGACTGGCGCGGCGCCGTCGACGCCGCCTTCGACGAGTACCTCGCCATGAAGCGCACCGTCCCCGGCTTCGGCCTGGTCGACTTCGGCATCCCCTCGGCCCCCGACGCGATGCCCGACGCCAACTCCGACGTCGCCGAACGGGTGGCCGCGCTGCTCGCCGACCATCTCGACCGTCCACTGGACGCACGGCTGCGCCGCACCGTGCTCGTCGGGGTCGAGGCGGTCGACGCGGTCCTCCAGCTCGCCTTCCGCGTCGACGCGTCGGGAGACCCGGCCCTCATCGACGAGACACGGACGCTGCTGCACGCGTACTTCGCCGGCTCCCTCGACGCGCCACCGCGCTGACTCACCACCTCGTTGACCTGGAGTTTTGCGCTTATTGCTCGCGCGTCAACATCTTGTTAACGCTCAAATGCCGGCCCTAACGTCATCCGGACCGCCAGACCTGGTGGGAGTTCGATGGTGAACGTTAGGTAGCCCCCATGCTGACAATCCTCGGATTCGTCATGATCGCCACGTTCCTGGTGCTGATCATGATGAAGAAGATGTCGCCGATCGCGGCACTGGTGCTGATCCCCGCGCTCTTCTGCGTGTTCGTAGGAAAGGGAGCCCATCTCGGGGACTACGTCCTCGAAGGCGTCGGCAATCTGGCGCCCACGGCGGCCATGCTCATGTTCGCCATCGTGTACTTCGGCGTCATGATCGACGTCGGCCTCTTCGACCCGATCGTCCGGGCCATCCTGCGCTTCTGCAAGGCGGACCCGGTGCGCATCGTGGTCGGCACCGCGCTGCTCGCCGCGATCGTCTCGCTCGACGGCGACGGCTCGACGACCTTCATGATCACGGTCTCGGCGATGTATCCGCTCTACAAGCGCCTCAAGATGAGCCTCGTCGTCATGACGGGTGTCGCGGCCACCGCCAACGGCGTCATGAACACCCTGCCCTGGGGCGGCCCGACGGCCCGTGCCGCGACCGCGCTGAAGGTCGACGCGGCCGACATCTTCGTCCCGATGATCCCGGCACTCGCCATGGGCCTGGTCGCCGTCTTCCTCCTCTCCTACGCACTGGGCCTGCGCGAGCGCAAGCGGCTCGGCATGCTCTCGCTGGACGAGGTCCTGGAGAAGGAGACGGCGAGCGAGACGGTTCTGGTGGGTACGGGTGGCGGCACCGACGGACGTACGTCGCTCACGAAGAAGACCACCGGGGGCACCGGAGCCACCGGGGGAGCGGGTTCGGGAACGGACGCCGACGCCGCCGACGAAGCCGACGAGGACGACGGCTTCCAGGGGCTCGACCCGAACCGCGCGACGCTGCGCCCCAAGCTCTACTGGTTCAACGCGGGCCTCACCGTCCTGCTCCTGACCGCCATGATCATGGAGTGGCTGCCGATCCCGGTCCTCTTCCTGCTCGGCGCCGCGCTCGCCCTGACGGTCAACTTCCCGCACATGCCCGACCAGAAGGCCCGGATCGCCGCCCACGCGGAGAACGTCCTCAACGTCACCGGCATGGTCTTCGCGGCCGCCGTCTTCACCGGCGTCCTGCAGGGCACCGGCATGGTCGACAGCATGGCCAAGTGGCTCGTCGACGCCATCCCCAGTGGCATGGGCCCGCACATGGGCCTGGTGACGGGTCTCCTCTCGCTCCCGCTCACCTACTTCATGTCGAACGACGGCTTCTACTTCGGTGTCCTGCCGGTGCTTGCCGAGGCCGGCCAGGCGCACGGCGTCGGCACCCTCGAGATCGCCCGCGCCTCGATCGCCGGTCAGGCCCTGCACATGTCGAGCCCGCTCGTGCCCGCCGTGTACGTCCTGGTCGGCATGGCCAAGGTCGAGTTCGGCGACCACACCAAGTTCACCGTCAAATGGGCCGTGCTCACCTCGCTGGTGGTGCTCGGCTCCGGAATCCTCTTCGGCATCATCTGATGCCATCGACACCGGGCCGTGCCTGGTTGCTGCGCCTCGTCATCGCCTTCAGCTTCGCGCAGGGGGCGGTGTCGATGGCGCGTCCGGCCGTCTCCTACCGGGCCCTGTCCCTGGGCGCCGACGAGCGGGCGATCGGTGTCATCGCCGGGGTCTACGCCCTGCTCCCGCTCTTCGCGGCCGTGCCGCTCGGCCGCAGGACCGACCACGGGCGGTGTGCGCCGCTCCTTCCGGCCGGCGTCGTGCTGATATCCGGCGGGTGCGCGCTCAGCGGCACGGCGGGCTCGCTCGGCGCGCTGGCCGCCTGGAGCGGCGTGATGGGGCTCGGCCACCTCTGCTTCGTGATCGGCGCGCAGTCGATCGTCGCGCGGCAGTCCGCGCCCGACGAACAGGACCGCAACTTCGGGCACTTCACGATCGGCGCCTCGCTGGGGCAGCTGATCGGGCCGGTCGCCGCGGGGTCCCTCATCGGCGGGGACATGGGCCGCAGCAGTGCGCTCGCCCTGATCGTGTCGGCGGTGGTCGCGGCGGTCTCCCTCACCTCGCTGTGGCGCATCGAGCACGTCAGGCCGTCCGGCGGCGGCCCGAAGCGGGGCGAGAAGGTGCCGGTGCTCGGCATCCTGCGCACCCGGGGCGTGCCCGCGGGGATCTTCATCAGCCTCGCGGTGCTTTCCGCGACCGACATCCTCACGGCGTATCTGCCGGTGGTCGGCGAGCACCGGGGCATCGCGCCCGCCACGGTCGGGGTGCTGCTCTCGCTGCGGGCCGCCGCGACGATCGCCTGCAGGCTCGTCATGACGCCGCTGATCAGTCTCCTGGGCCGTACGACGCTGATCGTCGTGACGTGTGCGGTGGCCGCCCTGCTGTGTGCGGGGATCGCGCTGCCGGTGCCGGTGTGGGGGCTCGGCATGATGCTGGCCCTGCTCGGCTTCTGCCTCGGGGTCGGCCAGCCGCTGTCGATGACGACGGTGGTCCAGGCGGCCCCGGAGGGCGCCCGCTCGACCGCGCTCGCGCTGCGGCTGACGGGGAACCGGCTCGGGCAGGTGGCCGCGCCGGCGGGGGCAGGGTTGATTGCCGGAGTCGCGGGGGTTGCTGCCCCGTTCGTGATGCTCGGTGGGTTGTTGCTGGTGGCGGCCGGGTTGGGGCTGAGGCGCAGCCCAGCGGGGCCTTCCCCAACCCCGCCCCTTCCCGAAACTGAGGGCTCCGCCCCCAGAGCCCCGCTTCTCAGACGCCGGAGGGGCTGAACTACCCCAGCACGGGTGCGAACGCGTGTGCCTGTGGTCGCTGGTTGGGGTGGTGGCTGCAGGAATGGGGCACGTGCGTGCGGCAGTCGTACCTATGGTCCTTCGGAGGGTTCGGGATGCGGTGGCGGCCCGGTCGGGGGCTGTGAGGGGGCGAGATGGCGCAGGTGAGGGAGGCCGCGGAGGCCGGGCATGCCCGGTACACCTACCGGCTACGCGTGTCGTCCACCGCCCGCACCGCGTTGGCGGCGGAGTGGGACCGATGCCGGTGGGTGTGGAACGAATGCGTCGCCAAGTCCAAGGCCGTACACCTGCACAACGCGGCCACCGGCCAGAAGGCCACGTGCGGCCCAGCTCAGCTCCATAGGATGCTGACCGAGGCCCGCGCCCGTACGCCGTGGCTGCGCGCGGGTTCGTCGGTTGCCCAGCAGCAGATCATCCGCGATTTCGGCCGATGCCGCGCCAAGGCGCACAGGGACGTCAAGGAGCGGCTGCCGGTGGCACGCCGGGCTGGGATGCCGAAGTGGAGGACCAAGCGTGAGGCACTGCCGACCCTCAACTACACCCGGCCTGGTTTCCGGTTGAAGGACGGCCGTCTGCACTTGGCGGGCGGCATCGCCGTGGCGGTGGTGTGGTCGCGGGAGCTGCCCGCCGACCCGTCCTCGGTGCGCGTCTATCAGGACAGCCTGGGGCACTGGTACTGCTCGTTCGTCGTTCCAGCCCAGGTTCAGCCCTTGCCGGAGACCGGCCGCGCACTCGGCGTCGACTGGGGCGTGAAGGAGACCGCGACCACCACATCCGACGCGTACGACCTGCCGCACGCCGAGCACGGCAACAAGGCCAAGGAGAAGCTGACCCGGTACGACCGGATGATGGCCCGCCGCAAACCGAAGAAGGGCCGGCCCGGATCGAAGGGCTACCGCGAGGCGAAGAAGCTGCGGGCCAAGGCGCACAAGAAGGTGGCCCGGCAGCGTGCGGACAGCGGCCGCAAGTGGGCCAAGAAGGTTGTCCGCGACCACGATGCCGTCGCTGTCGAGGACTTCCGTCCGAAGTTCCTCGCCAAGACCACGATGGCCCGCAAGGCCGCTGACGCCGCCATCGGCGCCACCAAGGCCGCACTGATCGAGATGGGCCGCAAGCACGGGCGGGACATCCGCCTCGTCCACCCCGCGTACACCACGATGGACTGCGCGCAGTGCGGAGCGAGAGCCAAGCACGTACTGCCGCTGGGGATGCGCACCTACACCTGCACCGCGTGCGGAGCCGAGTCCCCCCGGGACAAGAACTCCGCACGCGTGATGCTCGTCCGGGCAGGTCTCAACCCGGCTGGTGCTGAGGGCGGAAGACCTCCTGGAGCGCTGCTCCAGGAGGCGGCCTGAGCCAGGAATCCCCTCCCTTCAAGGAGGGGAGGATTCAAGAGGGAGTCCTCCTCATAGGCTGGCCGCGCCCTGGGGCGGGCGATCAGTCGACGCGCCTCTCGGCCGAATCCGCCTCCCACTCGCGGCCGATCGACCGGATCAGCGCCGGGTACACCCCCAGGTACCGGAAGGGGGCGATGGCGGCCATGTAGGCGGAGCCGAGCAGCCCGTTGGGCTTCACGATGACGGCCATCTGGCCGCGGTGGCCGCCGGATCCGTCCGGCACCCAGCCGATGTGCATCAGCCCGTGCACCGTCTTGTTGCCCATCTCGGCGACCCACTCGTCGTGCGTCTGGTAGACGGACGTGAACGGACCCGTGGGGAAGTCGGGCCCCCGCGTGCCCTCGCGGAGATCGGCGGGCAGTCGATCCCGCAGTGACGCCACCCGCCCGCCGACGCCGTCGCGGGACCTGTCCAGGCCGAGCAGCCCGCCGAGTTTCCAGCGCGCCGCGAAGAGGAAGCGCGGTACGGGCGACTGGAGATGGGCGCGGCGGTCGTTGGTGAACTGCCGCACCAGCCGGTCGAGATCGTCGGGGCCGCCGGGTGTCGGCAGTGCCCACACGTCGTGGACCCGGAAGTCACCGGCGATCTCGTGGATCCGCCAAGGGCGTGAGGTGTGCGCGGACATGGGGAGTCTCATGGGCGGGCCTCAGATCTATACGTTGCCGTATAGATCAAGCTAGCAGCGCATGTACGGCACCGTATAGATGGGGTCGTGGCCGGGAAGTGGGCCCTTGGGGCAGGCGCCCCTGGTGTCGAAAAACTATCAGCGCTAGTTTGGTGCGCGGACGACTATCAGGAGGATGCGATGAAGGCCCACGACGGGATGTACATCGGCGGCGCCTGGCGCCCCGCCGCAGGCACGGACACGATCGAGGTCGTGAACCCGGCCGACGAACAGGTCATCGACCGGGTGCCGGCCGGCACGGCACAGGACGTAGACGCCGCGGTGCGCGCCGCCCGCGACGCCTTCCCCGCCTGGTCCACGACACCGCCCGCCGAGCGTGCCGCGCTCATCGGTGCGCTGCGCGACCAACTGGTCGCCCGCAAGGACGAGATCGCCGAGACCGTGACGGCCGAGCTCGGCGCCCCGCTCCCGTTCTCGCAGATGGTGCACGCCGGGGTGCCGATCCTGGTCGCGGGCTCGTACGCGGATCTCGCCGCGACGTACTCCTTCGAGGAGAAGATCGGCAACTCCACCGTCTACCTCGAACCGGTCGGCGTGGTCGGCGCGATCACCCCCTGGAACTACCCCCTCCACCAGATCGTCAACAAGGTCGCCCCCGCGCTCGCCGCGGGCTGCACCGTCGTCCTCAAGCCCGCCGAGGACACCCCGCTCACCGCCCAGCTCTTCGCCGAGGCCGCGCACGAGGCGGGCATCCCCGCCGGTGTCTTCAACCTCGTCACCGGCCTCGGCCCGGTCGCGGGCCAGGCGCTCGCCGAGCACGAGGGCGTCGACCTCGTCTCCTTCACCGGCTCCACCGCCGTCGGCAAGCAGATCGGCGCGACCGCGGGCGCCGCGGTCAAGCGCGTCGCCCTGGAACTCGGCGGCAAGTCCGCGAACGTCATCCTGCCGAGCGCCGACCTCGCCAAGGCCGTGAACGTCGGCGTCGCCAACGTCATGTCCAACTCCGGCCAGACGTGCAGCGCGTGGACCCGCATGCTGGTGGACTCCGCGCGCTACGACGAGGCCGTGGAGCTCGCCGCGGCGGCCGCCGCCAAGTACGGCTCGCGCATCGGCCCCGTCGTCAACGCCAAGCAGCAGGCGCGGGTTCGGGGTTACATCGAGAAGGGCGTGGAGGAGGGTGCGCGCGTGGTGGCCGGCGGCGCCGAATCCACGGCCGACCAGGGCTATTTCATCCAGCCCACCGTCTTCGCCGACGTCACCCCCGAGATGACCATCGCCCAGGAGGAGATCTTCGGCCCGGTCGTCTCGATCATCCGGTACGAGGACGAGGACGACGCCTTGCGCATCGCCAACGGCACCGTGTACGGGCTCGCGGGCGCGGTCTGGGCGGCCGACGACGCGGAGGCGGTCGCCTTCGCCCGCCGCATGGACACCGGCCAGGTCGACATCAACGGCGGCAGCTTCAACCCTCAGGCGCCGTTCGGCGGTTACAAGCAGTCGGGGGTCGGCCGCGAGCTGGGCCCGCACGGCCTGACGGAGTACCTGCAGACCAAGTCCCTCCAGTTCTGAGCTCTGAGTCCTGAGCTCTGAGTCCTGAGTCCTGATCCTCTTCCTGTTCCGCGCCTTTTGAGGAGTACGTCATCGTGGTCCGCGCCGCTGTTCTGCCCGCCGTCGGGTCCCCTCTGGAGATCGCCGAGATCGACCTGCCCGAGCCGGGCCCCGGCCAGGTGCGGGTGCGCCTGGCCGCCGCCGGGGTCTGTCACTCCGACCTGTCCCTGACCGACGGCACGATGCGGGTCCCGGTGCCGGCGGTGCTCGGACACGAGGGCGCGGGCACGGTGGTGTCCGTGGGTGCCGATGTCACCCATGTCGCGCCGGGCGACGGGGTGGTGCTCAACTGGGCGCCGTCCTGCGGCAGTTGTCACGCCTGCTCGCTCGGCGAGGTGTGGCTGTGCGTGAACGCGCTGGCGGGCGCGGCCGACGTCTACGCCCACCGCTCCTCGGACGGCGGCGATCTCCACCCCGGTCTGAACGTCGCGGCGTTCGCCGAGGAGACGGTGGTCGCCGCCAACTGCGTACTGCCGGTCCCGGACGGCGTCCCGCTCGCCGACGCGGCCCTCCTCGGCTGTGCGGTGCTCACCGGGTACGGCGCGGTGCACCACTCGGCGAAGGTCCGCGAGGGCGAGACGGTGACCGTCTTCGGGGTCGGCGGGGTGGGCCTCGCCACGCTCCAGGCGGCGCGGATCGCGGGGGCCTCGCAGATCATCGCGGTCGATGTCTCGCCGGAGAAGGAGGAGTTGGCGCGTTCGGCGGGGGCGACGGAGTACGTCGTCGCCTCCGAGACCACCCCCAAGACGATCCGCAAGCTGACCGGTGGTCAGGGTGTGGACGTGGCGGTGGAGTGCGTGGGCCGCGCGGTGACGATCCGGGCGGCGTGGGAGTCGACGCGGCGCGGCGGGCGGACGACGGTGGTCGGCATCGGCGGCAAGGACCAGCAGGTCACCTTCAACGCCCTGGAACTCTTCCACTGGGGGCGGACGCTTTCGGGCTGCGTGTACGGGAACTCGGACCCGGCGGTGGACCTGCCGGTCCTGGCGGAGCATGTCCGGGCGGGGCGCCTTGACCTGGGGGTCCTGGTGACCGACCGGATCGCCCTGGACGGCATCCCGGCGGCGTTCGAGAACATGGTCGCGGGGAAGGGCGGCAGGGCGCTGGTGGTGTTCTAGGCGGGGGCCAAGCGGTTTCCTCTCCCCAACCCCGCCCCTACCCGAATCTCTTCCGGCTCCGCCGGCCGCGAGGTGGCCGCAGATCACCGCCTTCGGCGAGTTCGTCCTCAAACGCCGGACGGGCTGAAATACCTGCGGCCGGGCTCGAAGACCTACTGACGGGGTGGGCGGGCAACTCCGGGTAATCGGGCGGGTGGGCGGGAAAGATCGCCGCGAAGCGGCGGTACGGCGGCGCGGCCGACGACGGCGAAGGCGCCGGACGGGATGCGCTGCGGGGCCTCAGACGCACCGTTCGCTGCCCAGGGGCAAGAAACTGTCCGAACCGTTGACCACATACCCACCGGTCGGTACGTTCCCTGCAATCACGGCGCCACCCCCCGTCCCGTCCCCGGAACCACCGGAGTGTGCACCCGCATGGACCCCGCACCGACCTCCGCAGCCCCCCTCTCCGCTCCCACCCAGAAGTCCCAGGACCCGGCGGATCCCCACCGCCGCAAGGTCGCCACCGCCGCCGCCCTCGCCTCCGCTGTCGAGTGGTACGACTACTTCGTCTTCGGGATAGCCGCCGCCCTCGTCCTCGGCGACCTCTACTTCCCCGCGGGCAGCTCCTCCGCGGGAGTCCTCGCCGCCTTCGCGACCTTCGCCGTCGGCTTCCTCGCCCGCCCCATCGGCGGCGTCATCGCGGGCCAGCTCGGGGACAAGCGGGGCCGCAAGCCCATGCTGGTCCTCGCGCTGACGCTGATGGGCGTTTCGACCACCGGCATCGGTCTGCTGCCGACGTACGAGACCGTCGGCATCGCCGCTCCGATCCTGCTCGTCACCCTCCGCGTCCTGCAGGGCATCGCGGTCGGCGCGCAGTGGGGCGGCGCGATGCTGATGGCCACCGAGTACGCCCCGGAGGGCAAGCGCGGCCTCTACGGCAGCCTGGTCCAACTGGGCGTCCCCATCGGTGTGGTGACCGCCAACACCGTCTTCCTGGTCGCCGGTGCCGCCACCAGCGAGAGCGCCTTCGAGGCGTGGGGCTGGCGGGTGCCGTTCATGGTCGGGATCCTCGTCCTCGTGCTCGCCTGGTACATCCACACCCGCGTGGAGGAGACCCCCGAGTTCCGCGAGGCGGAGAAGGCGCTGGCCGAGAAGGAGAAGAAGGAGCAGGGTGAGAAGGGCGACGGGGGCAGCAAGAGTTCTCCGCTGCGCACCATCCTCCGCCACCACCTCGGCACCGTCTTCCTGGCCGGCGGCTCCTTCGCGGTGAACACGGCGACCTTCTACATCATCATCACCGGCGTCCTCGACTACACGACCCGCGAACTCGACATGAAGCGCAGTGCGGTCCTCACCGTCTCGCTCTGCGTCAGCCTCACCCAACTCGCCCTGATCCCGGCCTCAGCGGCGCTCTCCGACCGCATCGGGCGACTGCGGATCTACGCCATCGGCGCGGCGGGGCTCGCGGTCTGGGCGGTGCCGATGTTCCTGCTCATCGACACCGGATCGCTGCTGTGGCTGGCCGTCGGGACGTTCGTCACCAGCTGCTTCCTGAGCATCATGTACGGGCCGCAGGCCGCGCTCTTCGCGGAGCTTTTCACGGCCGAGATGCGGTACACGGGAGCCTCGCTCGGCTACCAGATCGCGGCGGTGTTCGGCGGCGGGCTCGCGCCGTTCGTCATGGTGCTGCTCCTTGAGGCGACGGGCACGTCGATGGCCGTATCGGCCTACATCATCGGGCTCGCGGTGATCGCCCTCGTCTCGATCAAGGTGCTTGCGGGGCGGGCGAGTTCCCGCTGACGCCCCCGGTCGCGGCCGATTCCGGCGCCGTCCGCCCCGACGGCGCCGGAATCGTCGTACGCAATCGGGGGAAGGAGGGGGCCGCCGCGAGGAAGACGAGCGTCGTCAGGATGAACGGCCAGGTGAAGGCGTGCCCGCCGGACGGTGCGAGGAGTGCGGAGAGCGCGGGGCCGACGGCGGTCGCGGTGGCCGCGCCCACGAGCGCGTACGCCAGAGTCGCCCCCCGGACCGGCAGGAAGGTGCCGCACAACGCGAGGGCGACGAGCACCGAGTTGTATCCCATCGAGCCGTCGGCGATCCGTGCGGCGGGCGCCCCGAGCGCCCACGCCGAGCCGATGCCGACGAGGCTGCCCAGGCACGCAACGGCGCCCGCGCGGCGGCTCGCGACGAAGAGGCCGAGGAGCAGGAGAGCGCCGACGTACCACTGCGGCATGAAGAAGATCTGGGCGAAGTCGGCGAAGAAGGCCTTGGTCAGGTCGGTGAGTTGGAGAGTGGTGGGGCCCGTTGCCTCCCGTGGGAGTGCGGCGGGGCCGTTCGCGTGGTGCCCCACCCGCTCGAAGCCGGGCGCCGCGAGCGTCATCGCGCCGGCCAGCAGGCAGTACGGCATGGTCAGGGGCGGAAGCCGCCAGACGCCGAGCAGCTGCGTCATGGCCGCCGTCACGACCGTGACGACCACGCACCCCGCAAGCGCGAGCCCGGCCGTGGACAGGTGCTCCGCGCCGAGGAACACGGCGAAACACAGCGCGGTGAGGCAGGCGTTGAAGCCTTCGAGGCCGGTGGATACGCCTTCGCGCGGCGCCCCGAGCGCTCGCGCGGTGGCGGTGCCGACCGCCGTGCCCGCAAGGCCGTAGAGCCCGTACTCCCAGCCCGCGGCGAACAGCGCGACGCAGAAGACGGCGCCTGCGGCCGCGCTGGGCAGGAAGGTGACCTGCGCGTGGCCGCGCAGGACCTGGGCGGCGAAGGGGAGCACCCCAAGAGGCGGGCGCCTGGCATCCGTTGAGGGCCGCACGACTCACTCCCGTGTTACGTCCATGTTTCGCCCGGCAAGGCGGATGCACTTTACATCTACGCACTTGTCGGGCGGTATGGCGCCTTGGTGTGCCGTGAGCCCCGCGCCCCGGTCAGGCGGCGGGCGTCGCCACCTGCTCGTACTGCAGGGCGAGACCGTCGAGCAGGGCCCGCAGACCGGTCTCGAAGGCCCGCTCGTCGATCTGCTGCTGGCGGTCGGCGAGCAGGTGGGCCTGGCCGAGGTGCGGATAGTCGGCCGGGTCGTACGCCGCCTCGTCGTCCACGAAGCCCCCGGCGAACGAGCCGAGCGCCGAGCCCATGACGAAGTACCGCAGCAGCGCGCCGATGGACGTCGCCTGCGCCGCGGGCCAGCCCGCGTCGACCATCGCGCCGAAGACCGCGTCCGCGAGGCGCAGTCCGGCCGGGCGGCGGCCAGGACCGTGGGCGAGCACCGGGACGATGTTCGGGTGCCGGGTGAGCGCCGCCCGGTAGGACACCGCCCAGTCGTGCAGGGCCGTGCGCCAGTCGCGCTCGTCGGCGGTGTCGAACATCGACAGGTCGACCTGGGCGCTGACCGAGTCGGCGACCGCCTCCAGGATCTCGTCCTTGGTGCGGAAGTGGTTGTAGAGGGAGGGCCCGCTCACTCCGAGCTCGGCGGCGAGCCGGCGCGTCGACACGGCCGTGAGTCCCTCGGCGTCAACGAGCGCGCGCGCCGCTTCGACGATGCGATCTCGGCTGAGGAGGGGCTTGCGCGGTCGGGCCATGCGGCACATAGTAGGGCTGCCGACAGAAACTAGCACTGCTAATTTAAATCCGGGAGAACCGGGAAAAGTGGGGTGTTCTCGATGAATCTGGAGCTCAGCGAGGAGCAGATCGCCGTCAAGCGGCTCGCCAGGGACTTCGTCGAGCGCGAGATCGCCCCGCACGTCGTGGAGTGGGACCGCGCCGAGAGCGTGGACCGGTCGATCGTGAAGAAGCTCGGCGAGGTCGGCTTCCTGGGTCTGACCGTCGACGAGGAGTACGGCGGCTCGGGTGGCGACCACCTCGCGTACTGCCTGGTGACCGAGGAGCTGGGCCGCGGCGACTCCTCCGTGCGCGGCATCGTGTCGGTCTCGCTGGGCCTTGTCGCCAAGACCATCGCGTACTGGGGCGACGAGGAGCAGAAGCGGCGGTGGCTGCCGGGGCTCACCTCCGGGGAGCTCGTCGCCTGCTTCGGGCTCACCGAGCCGGGCACCGGGTCCGACGCGGGGAACCTCTCGACCAAGGCCGTGCGTGACGGCGACTCCTACGTCATCAACGGCTCCAAGATGTTCATCACGAACGGCACCTGGGCCGATGTCGTGCTGCTCTTCGCGCGGTCGACCGACGCCCCCGGACACAAGGGCGTCTCCGCTTTTCTCCTGCCCACCGACACCCCAGGCCTGAGCCGCCGCACCATCCACGGCAAGCTCGGCCTGCGCGGCCAGGCCACCGCCGAGCTGGTCCTTGAGGACGTCCGGGTCCCGGCGTCGGCCATGATGGGGCCCGAGGGCAAGGGCTTCTCGGTCGCCATGTCGGCGCTCGCCAAGGGGCGGATGTCGGTCGCCGCGGGCTGTGTGGGCATCGCCCAGGCCGCCCTGGACGCGGCGGTGACGTACGCGACCGAGCGCGAGCAGTTCGGCAGGACCATCGCCCACCACCAGCTGGTCCAGGAGCTGATCACCGACATCGCGGTCGACGTGGACGCGGCCCGGCTGCTCACCTGGCGGGTCGCCGACCTCATCGACCGGGGGCAGCCGTTCACCACGGAGTCCTCCAAGGCGAAGCTGTTCGCGTCGGAGGCCGCCGTCCGCGCAGCCAACAACGCGCTGCAGGTCTTCGGCGGCTACGGCTACATCGACGAGTACCCGGCGGGCAAGCTGCTGCGCGACGCCCGCGTGATGACGCTCTACGAAGGCACGAGCCAGATCCAGAAGCTGGTCATCGGGCGGGCGCTGACGGGGGTCTCGGCGTTCTGAGGCCGCGGGGCCCGGCGGGCGTACTGAGTACCGGAGTTGAGTACGAGAGCGGATGTGGCGGCGGTGATCCCGGGCCAGGCTCTGGGGCATGAGTGAGACACCGGTCAAGCAGCAGAACACCACCGCCTACTTCGGCCAGGCGGTCGCCTCGTTCGCCGTGGCGCTCGCCGCGACGGCCGGCGGCATCTACAGCCTCGACGTCAGCGGCTGGATCCGCGCCTTCCTCGCCGTCTCCGTGCTGTACCTGACGACGTCCGCGTTCACGCTCGCCAAGGTCGTCAGGGACCGGCAGGAGGCCGACCAGATCGTCAGCCGCGTGGACCAGGCCCGCCTGGAGAAGATGCTTGCCGATCATGACCCGTACAAGCCGGTGGCCTAAGCGCTTGCTCACCACCAGGGGTATGGTGTCCCTTCCGACCGGCGGAAGGAGTGGGCATGAGCGCGGCGGAGGAGACCGAGGTCGAGGCAGCGGACCAGCCATGGGGCGAGGTCACGCCTGACGCGGCACGGCGACTGCTCGTCGCCGCCGTCGAGGCCTTCGCCGAGCGTGGGTACCACGCGACGACGACCCGGGACATCGCGGGCCGCGCGGGCATGAGTCCCGCGGCGCTCTACATCCACTACAAGACCAAGGAAGAGCTGCTCCACCGGATCAGCAGGATCGGCCACGACAAGGCCCTCGCGATCCTGCGGACCGCCGCCGACGGCCCCGGCGGCGCGGCGGAGCGGCTCGCCGCGGCCGTGCGGTCCTTCGTCCGCTGGCACGCCGCCCACCACACCACCGCGCGGGTGGTCCAGTACGAACTGGACGCGCTCGGCGACGAGCACCGCACGGAGATCGTCGCGCTGCGCCGGCAGTCGGACGCGGCGGTGCGGGACATGATCAACGACGGGGTGCGGGCGGGGGAGTTCGACGTCCCCGACGTGCCGGGCACCACGCTCGCCGTGCTCTCGCTCTGCATCGACGTGGCGCGCTGGTTCAACGTCGCGGGGCACCGGACGCCCGACGAGGTCGGCGCGCTCTACGCCGACCTCGTGCTGCGGATGGTGGGGGCCCGCAAGCCCTGACCCGGGCGGGTCTCAGACGTACCCTTGCGGGTCTCAGAAGTAGTAGCGGGACACCGACTCCGCGACGCACGCGGGCTTGTCGGCGCCCTCGCGCTCGACGGTGACCGTCGCCGTCACCTGCACACCGCCGTCCTTGGTCCCCTCGACCTCCTTGAGGACCGCGGTCGCCCGCACCCGGGAGCCCGAGGGTACGGGGGAGGGGAAGCGGACCTTGTTGGTGCCGTAGTTGACGCCCATCTTCATGCCCTCGACGCGCATCACCTGCGGCACCAGGCTCGGCAGCAGCGACAGCGTCAGATAGCCGTGCGCGATGGTCGTCTTGAAGGGGCCCTTGGCCGCCTTCTCCGCGTCCACGTGGATCCACTGGTGGTCGCCCGTGGCGTCGGCGAACTGGTCGATCCGCTTCTGGTCGACCTCCAGCCAATCGCTGTGCCCGAGCTGCTCGCCGACTCCGGCACGCAGGTCGTCGGCCGACGCGAAGATCCTCGGCTCTGCCATGTCCCTGGCCTCCTCAAAGAATTCGAACTAAGCGCTTGCTCAGCATGCTGGGTGCGTCGGTGTGTGTCAACGGATCAGCCATTAGGGTCTGAGGGGTGCCCCAGATCCCAGAGAAGATCCACGAGCTCTCGGTCGGCCAGCTGTCGGCCCGCAGCGGCGCCGCCGTGTCCGCCCTGCACTTCTACGAGTCCAAGGGCCTGATCAGCAGCCGCCGCACCTCGGGCAACCAGCGCAGGTACCACCGTGACGCGCTGCGCCGCGTCGCCTTCGTACGGGCCGCGCAGCGCGTCGGCATCCCGCTCGCCACCATCCGTGACGCGCTCGACTCGCTCCCCGAGGAGCGCACCCCCACCCGCGAGGACTGGGCGCGCCTCTCGGAGACCTGGCGCTCGGAACTGGACGAGCGCATCAAGCAGTTGGGCCGCCTGCGCGATCACCTCACGGACTGCATCGGCTGCGGCTGTCTCTCCCTGGAGACGTGTGTGCTCTCCAACCCGGACGACGTCTTCGGCGACCGCCTCACCGGCTCCCGTCTGCTGGTGGAGCGGCAGACGCGGAAGTGACCTCGGGCGGTTCGCCCGGCCCCAGCCTGCGGAAGACGGCGCTGAGCAGCACCGCCGCCAGCGCCCCCGCGGCCACCCCGCTGCCGAGGACGGTGTGCGCCCAGGACGGCAGGCCCGAGTACATCTCGGGGGCCATGACCGGGAGCAGTCCCGCGACCAGGGCGAGCGCGACGACCACGCTGCCGGTGCCGTGCGTCAGGTCGACCCGGGAGAGCATGCTGAAGCCGAGGACCGCGATCACCGCGTAGATCACCAGACCCGCGGCGCCGACCACGGGCTCGGGGATCGCGGCGAGCAGCCGGGTCAGCGGTGTGAACAGACCGCACACGACGAGCAGCACACCCGCGCCCGCCGTCACGAACCGGCTGCGTACGCGGGTCAGTTGGACGATGCCGATGTTCTCGGCGCTGGTCACCATCAGCGACGTACCGAAGACGCCGGAGCCCAGCGAGACCAGGGCGTCGGCGCGGGCGATGCGCGGCACGTCGCGGCCCGCGTCCGGGGTGCGGCCGACCGCCTCGCTGTTGAGCACGGTCTGCCCGGTGGCCTCGGCGAGCGAGGCGAGCGCGAAGACGAGGAGCGGGATCGCGGCGAGCAGGTCGAAGTGCGGGGCGCCGTAAGGGAACGGCTCCGGCAGCGCGAACGCGGCGCCGGACGCGAGATGGATGTCGGTGCCGAGCAGCAGCGCGACGACGGTGCCGCCCGCGAGTCCGAAGAGCACCGCCATCTGCCGCCATACGCCGCGCAGGACGAGGAAGAGGGCGGCGATGACGCCGAGCGTGGCGAAGCCGGGTCCTGGGTCCGACGCCACCATCGGCGCCGTCACCTTGATCATGTTGATGCCGATCAGGACGACCGTCGTGCCCATCACCAGCGGCGGGAACAGCCGCACCACCCGTCCGTAGAACGGCAGTACGCAGATCAGGAAGGCCGCGGCGAGCAGCACGGACCCCGAGGCCGTCGCGGGCCCGTACTCCTGCGCGATCTGCAGGAAGATCGCCACCGCGGCGCCGCCCGGCAGCATCAGGAACGGCAGCCGCGCGCCGACGCGCAGCGCCCGCACGCCCAGGGACTGGAGCAGTGCGCCGACCCCGCACAGCACCAGGGTGGCGCTGAGCAGCGAGGCGGTCTGCCCGGCGTCGAGCCGCAGCGTCGTGCCGATCAGGATCACCGAGGAGACGGGGGCCGCGACGCCGGCAAGCAGATGCTGGACGGCGAGCGGGGCGAGGCGTGGCAGCGGCAGGCGTTCGTCGACGGCGGCGGCCACCGGGTCAGCCCTTCGCTGAGTCGTGCGCCGAGGTCAGCCAGGGCAGTTCGGACGCCGCGTAACGGTAGGCGCGGAAGACGGCGTTGGGTTCGGAGGGGAAGAGCTTGCGTACCTCCTCCTCCTGGTAGCCGCCGAAGTACGGCACGACGTACTCCCAGCAGAGATAGCCGTCCTCGGTGATCTCGAAGAGGCGGCCCGCGGGGGAGTCGGTGACCAGGGTGTTGCCGTTCGGCAGCCGTTGCGCGCTGCCCATGAAGGGCGCGAAGAACGACTCGCGGGCCGGGTCGTGGTACTCCCAGACGACCTTGCCGCTCGCCCGCTCGATCTCGATGACGCGGCTGAACGGCACGTCCCAGTGCGGCCGGAAGACGCCGTTGTCGAAGACGAGGAAGTTGCCGTCTCCCAGCTCGGTGGGGCAGTGCTGCTGGGAGACGACGCCGGGCTCGGAACGCCAGATGATCTCGCCGGTCTCGCGGGAGATGACGACGACGGCGGAGACCGAGCGGAAGCTGGCGAGGATGTTGCCGTCGCTCGTCGGCAGGACGCTGTTGATCAGCGGGTAGTGCTCACGGGCGTAGTCCGGGTGGAGCGGGAAGTCCTCGCGGCCGAGGTGCTCGGAGACCTTCCACTCCCACGTCCTGTTCCCGTCCGCGTCCACCTCGACGATCGTGTCCGCCCACACCGTGGTGCCGTCGGCCTCGGAGCCTGGCACACCGCCGCGCACGGCGGCCGCGTCGGAACCGGTCAGCGGCTCCAGGGCGGTGTAGAGCAGCCGTCCGTCGCCGTAGTGGTGCGCGTCGTGGTGCTGGAGCGGGTCGCGGTGCTCGCGCAGGACCGTGCCGTCCGGGGCTATCTCCTGCATGATCCCGCCGCGGTACTTGTGCCACATCGGGAAGAGCGCGGGCTCGTCGGGGAGTACGCCGTTGTACGCGAGGTTCCCGTTCGGCAGGATCCGCGCGTGCCGGCCGGGGCGGTGCGGCAGATTCCACTGGTGGGCGATCTCGCCGCGGGTGTCGATCAGATAGACCTCGCCGTCGCCGGTGAGCGGCGCGAAGAGGGTGTAGCCGCCGTAACTGGCGTCCTCGTCCAGGGCCATCAGGCCGGTGCCGCGGCGGCGGCGCTGATTCTGGTCCACGCGGGCCATGGTGGGTCCGTCCTCTCGTCTACTTAAGTTTCTTAAGTGGTGCGGAAGACGTTAACCCAAGAGATAGGCTTCGCGATATGGGTAGGACTGACGACGCGGAGACCCCGCAGGTAGGACCCGGGATCCGCAGGCTGCGCCGCGCCCTGGACCTGACCCTGGCCGAAGTGGCGGCGCGGGCGGGGGTGTCGGCACCCTTCCTCAGCCAGGTGGAGAACGGTCGCTCCCGGCCCAGCATGGGATCCCTGCAGCGCATCGCCGACGCCCTCGACACCACGGCCGTCCAGCTGCTCGCCGCGGCGCAGGCGCCGCGCCCGGTCGACGTGGTGCGGGGCGACTCGGTCGCCGTGAGCGAGGGTGAGGGTGCGCGCGAGGCCCGGATGCGCCCTCTGGTCCGCGGTCACCAGCGGCTGCACGCCCTGGAGTTCACCGGTGACCACGGCTGGGGCCGCGAGTTCCGCCACCGCAACGACGAGGTTCTGTACGTCGCCGACGGCTCGGCCGAGGTGGAGGCGGCGGGCTCCGTCTACCGCCTCGAGCGGGGTGACACCCTGTACTGCGCGGCGGAACTGCCGCACAGGTGGCGGCCGTTGGAGGAGGGGACCCGGGTCCTTGTGGTGGGGATCGCGGACCATGTCCAGGTGGTGGACGGGAGTCTCAGCTGACGAACAAGCTTTTCCCGCCCACTCACCCGATTACCGCACCTACTCGAACTCCGTACCGCCCTTCCGCGTCAGATAAGCGGCACTGACCGCCTTGGCGATCGCACGCCCGCCCGTCACCGCGCTGTACCGCTCGACCGCGGGCCGGATCACCAGGCCCTCCCGCAGATGCAGCTCGCGCCCCGACACCGTCTCGCGCCCCGAGGCGGTCGCGAGCACCACATCCGTGTCGTACGGACCCTCGTACAGCCGTGGCACCAGCGGCAGTTCACCACCGAGCACCGTCGCCGGGTCCAGCCAGCGCAGCGCGCCGTCGATGTCCGCGCAGACGTCGAAGGCCGCGTAACCGATCGTGTCCCGGCGGCCGTCCGCGCCGTACGTCAGGTCCTGCACACCCGCGCCGAACACCTCGCCGTAGACGCCGATCCGGCGTGCGCCGAGCCGCTCGGCCAGTGCGGCCGCCGCTGTCGCCACCCCGTGGGCGTGCACCGCGCGCCAGTACAGATTGCGCGGATCCTCCTTCAGGGCGAGGGACTTGGAGCCGAAGCCCTTCGACGAGACATGCACCAGGCCGTCGTCCGCCACATACGTCAGGAGGCAGGCCGAACCGTGCAGCTTCTCCGTGAGGACCACCGGCTCGCCGGGCTCGAAGATGTCCGGGTAGCGCTGGACGTTCTCGATGTCGACCCACGGCAGCAGATCCGGCGCGGCCTCCACCTCGCCGTTCATCGTGGGCGGCACCGGCGGCACCCATTTGACGACGCCGAGCCGCTCCGCGAAGTCCGTGCCGTCCGCCGCGGCGGCCGCCAGGTCGACATCCGCGAGCGCACGGGGCCGGCACACGATGCCCTGCGACAGCTCGCCCCGCAGCCGTACCGCCTTCACCCGGTCCGACTTGCCGCCCGCGAGCCGCCCCGTCAGACCCAGCTCCTCGATCAACTCGACCGGAAGCACGGACTGTTCGGGGATGTAGAGGGCGCTCTCGCCGGTGCGGTAGGCGCCCTTGGCGACCACGGCCCGGTACAGGCCCACCTGGGCCAGTTCGAGGGCGTCGGCGTTGGGATGCTCATGGATGGTCAGCACTTCGGCGGTGACGCGCAGCGTCGACATGGGAACGGGCTCCTAGGGTTCGCGCACCTCGGGCGGGCGCGGCTGAACTGTCATCGACCCCAACTCTCCCGACGACAAAGCGATGGAACGACCGAATATCGCCCTGATAGCGTCACGCTCTTCGGACGACGGCGGCACATCTGCCCGCCGCGCTCCGGAGTCCCGTCAGGAACCCCGCCATGACCGTCACGCCCCGCCTCGCCGATGCGCTCGACCGCATCCATGACCTCTTCGGCGGTCTGACCGCCGCACCGGGCGAGACCGGCTGCACCTACTGCTACGGGGAGCAGGACATCGCTCTCCTGCACCGGCCGGACGTGCCGCTCCCGGATGATCTCCTGTGCTCGTTCCTGCACGAGGTGCCCGACCACTTCGACGACCACCCGGCCGTGATCCGCCGCCTCCTGCCGCAGTTCTGCACGTGGCTCGCCGCGGGTTCCTTCGAAGGGATCGGCTACGCGTCCTGCGGTCTCGGCCGCTCCGGCTGGCCCGGGTGGCCGGGGCCGCAGGCTGCCGCTGTCCGGGAGTTCATCGACGCCTGGTGGGATGACTTCCTGCGCCGGGACAGCTCTCCGTACGACATCACGGACGTCTTCGCCTACTGCGCCGACCTGGGCGGGACCGTCACTCCGCTGCTCGCGCGGTGGGCCGACGAGCCCGTCGGCGGGCCCGGCGACCAGGAGCTCGCGCACGCCTGTGAGGCGTGGGAGCAGGATCTGCTGGGCGACGACGCGGGCGGCGTCGTGCCGTGGTGGTACTGGTTCGACCGCGACGAGCCCGTCCGCGAGGTGCAGCTGTGGCTGGCCGGGCACGCGCCGCCCCGGCTGCGCGCGGCCGGCGCCGACCCGGACCTGGTCACCCGGATCGAGCTCCTCGCCCTGCCCTACGACGACCGCTGGGCCCACCCCTACTGGGACGCCGCCGACAGCTCCGCGAGCGCCGCCGAGACCAACTGAGCGTTCGACGCCGCCCGTTGCCCGTCCGGCAGGAACAGGGTGTCCTCCAGGCCGACGCGGGTCGCGAGGCCGAGCCGCCCCGCCACACGGAGGACCGGCCACGCCCCGCCCTCCTCGCCGTGCAGCAGGACGGGGCGGCCGTGCGCGGGGCCGATCGCGGCGAGCAGCGCGCGGGCCGACTCCGGGGCCGTCCCGGGGTCGGGGTCCGTCACCTCGGCGAGGACCCGCAGGACGCGCGGGCCGAGCGGGGATGCGGCGAACCGCCGCGCGCCGTCCGTGCCGGACCACAGGCCCGCCTCGACGCCCACGCCCCGGTCGAGCAGCGCCTGGGCCACCGCTTCCGCGCCCGGCTCGTGCCAGTTGACCGACGCGTGGTCGGGGAGCACCGTCCAGGCGCGGATCAGCGCCACCCGCCGGCCGGGATCCGTTTCGGCCCACGCGCCGGTGGTCACCCCTATAGGGACGGAGGCCGCCGCACGTACCGCGTCGAGCGTGGCCGCAACCGCGCTCGGCGCCAACGTGTCTTGTCCACAAGGGGACTTGGGGTGTACATGGACATCCCGCGCACCGGCCGCGACGGCCCGCGCCACGGACTCGGCCATCGCCCCGGGCGACACCGGGATCACCGCACCATCGCCCGCCCCGCGGGCGCCGTTCACACAGAGCTGCATCACCACAGGACAACACACAGGGGGAGGGCCGATGGGAATCGCCGTCTGCTCGTTGAAGTGGGAAGCCGCGAGGACAGGGCCACAGAAGATCACGTACGACAGCGACGGCTACCACCTCGTGCGGTTTCCGTACGACGACGCCGAGGAGTCGTACGACCCGTGGCACATGCACGACCCCGGCAAGGGGCACACCACCAGCCCGTCCCGGTTCCCGGATGCCCGCTCCGGGCTCATCTGGCCCAGTCACGACGGCTGGGGCACCCTGTCCGCGATGATCTTCTGGGGAGCGGACGACCGGTGTACGGAGTACCGGACGCGCTACGTACGTGATCCGCTCGGCGGCGCGACGGGGTACGACTCGACGGCCACCACCGACTGGGTGCCCACCCGGGGCGGGCAGTACCGGACGTACAGCTGGCAGATGTTCGTGCATCCGCAGACGCCGGTCGGCCTGAAGGTGTCGGCGCGCGGCGCCGGCGACGTGAAGATCGCCGCGCCGCTCGTGCTCGCCGAGTTCAAGCTGGCCGTCCAGACGGACGTCATGACCCCCTGAACACCTTCTGATCAGGCTGAAACGGTTCTGATGGTTCTGATCAGGCGGAGACCAGTGGCCGTTCCCGCCTCGTTCGCGCCCGTGCCGTCGTCGCGGGCGTGAGCACCGGAATCGGCACCACGATCCCGCAGTTCGTGCAGACCGGGCCCGAGGACGGCTCGTGCGCCAGGCCGTGCTTCCAGACGAGTTCGGGCCGCACACACACCGGGCAGACCGTGCCGGGGTCCCGTTCGAGCGCCGCTATCAGCCGGTGGAGCACCTCGGCGAGCGGCTCGGAGGGATGGATGCCGGGGTCGTCGCACCAGGCGACGCCGCAGCCGCCCCACGTGCACCGGTGCCAGTCGTCCACACTGCCCGGCCGGCGCAGACCGTCGTGCTTCTCCTTGCGGCGGCGCTCCGCGAAGCCCTCTTCGTAGGCGAGCCAGACCGCCCGCGCCGCCTCCAGTTCGTCGAGCGCCGCCACGAGCCGCGCCGGGTCGGGCGACCGGTCCTCGGGCCCGAAGCCCGCCCGGGAGCACAGATGGTCCCAGGTCGCCCGGTGGCCATAAGGGGCGAACCTCTCCAGGCACTTGCGCAGCGAGTACCGCCGCAGCGCCAGATCGCTCTGCGGATCACGCACCTGTCTCGCGAGACTCCGGAATCCGGCCATCGCCCTGCACCTCCGTCGCACGTTCTCGGACGTTGCCGAGTAGACGTATCGACACGCGATTCGGCTCCCTCGACTTCCATCCGATTTTCGATGGCAGACATAAGGCGACGGTGAGCTGAAGCTATGTGGGGAGGTCAGGCAAGGGCGATCCGTCCCGCGGCGAACACGACGCGCGCCAGTTCCTCATGGCAGATGTCGCTGTGCGCGCCGGCGGGCGGACCGCCGCGCCGCACCACCGCCGCCGCGTCCACGCTCACGCACCCCTTGGCGGGGATGGCCCGGCCCAGCTTGATGCGCTTGGCGCCGTCGACCGCGCGGATCCCGTTGTAGCCGATGGCGCCCCAGCGCTCCCACAGGCCCAGGAAGGTCGAGGAGTCCCCCGCGATCTTCGAGGCGAGCGGATAGATCTTGCCCAGGGCGTCGTCGTGGCGTGAGTAGCAGGACACTAGCGGGCCGTCGATGCGGCGCTGTACGCCGTGCAGCGCACCGGCCCGGCGCGGGTCGTGCGGCAGCCGGCCGGAGAACGCGTAGTGCGAGAAGGCGCCTTGGAGCAGCGTCGTCGACTTCACGCCGCGCACCGACTCCGGCATTCCGCGCAGCGCGTACGACACGAGCCGCGCGCCGAAGCTGTGCCCGATGAGATGCACCCGCAGCGCGGGCGCGTCGCCGACCAGCAGCCCGACCGTGGGGCCGAGGCCCAGCTGGCCCACCGTGCCCGCCCGGCGCTTCATCGCGTAGTAGCTGGCCTGGCGCAGGAGTTCGTGCGCCCCGTTCCAGAGCCGCTTGCGCAGACTCCCGAAGAGTTCCTGCTGCCCCGTGCCCTCCATCGCGGCGGCGAACAGCTCGCACACCTCGACGGCGTCGTCGGTCAGCATGGCCGGCTCGCCGCTCCAGATGTCGTCGGCGAAGCGCCGCGCGGGGCTGTTCTCGTGCACGGAGACGAGATCGCGTACGTGGCGGCCGTACTCGTAGAGGCGGGACGCGACCCCGGAGCGCTCGGCCAACAGGGCGCCGATGCGCTCCAGTTCGTCGTCATGGCCGGGGAACGTCGCGGCGAGCAGCCGCCGGGTCGGCTCGTCGAGCAGGGGCCCCGCACCCGCGCCCGCGGCGGCCGCGGCGGAGCGCTCGAAGTCGGGGATCGGCTCGTCGGGGAAGCGGATCGCGGGCCAGATCACGCCCACGTATCCCAGGCGTACGCCCGTGCCCGCGAGGCCTTGGCAGGGGGCGAAGAACCGCCGGTAGAGGTCGGTCGCCATGTCCTGGTCGTTGTTCCAGCCGTGCGCGAGGACGAGCAGATCGGTGACGCGCTCGCGGGCCACCCCGGCGATGAGGCGGTCGCGCTGCGCGGTGTCGGCATCCCCGTCGGCGTCGAAGGTCAGTTCCCAGTAGGGCTCCACGCGGGCATCGTCCTGCGGCCCCGCGGCTCTGACCAGAGGTCCTGCACGGTGGGTCGCACGCGTGGGGCAGGTGCCGTCCCCCGGACGGCACCTGCCCCACGCGGTCACCGGCCGTCGGCTAGCCGGTGGCCTTCTGCGCCCGTGCGAAGCGGTTGACGGGCGGCAGCCAGCACAGAACGATCGCCGCGATGGCCGCGAACACCGCCACGCGGCTCGTCCACAGGACCGAGTCGGGCTCGTAGTCGCCGAGGATCAGGAGGTGCGGGAACAGGGCGATCACGGCCCAGATCGTGATGAGGACGCGGGCCCAGACGGCGGCCTTCTTGCGGGCGGCGAGCGCGAAGATCAGCAGGCAGACCGCGGTGAATATCGCGAAGCCGGCACGGGCGGACAGGGTGCCCGCGCGGTCGCTGATCATCTCGTCCCAGATGGGACCCGAGAGGGCCTTGATGTCCGCCGCTGAGGTCCCCGAGGGCAGTCCGACGACGTCCGGGTGGTCCTGGATGACGTCGTTGATGTTCTCCTCGGCCATGTCCTCGCCGCCGGCGAAGACGAGGGCGGCGCCGATGATCGCGGCGACCGCGGAGAGGACCGTGGTCCACACCAGAGCGGTGAGGGTGCCGGGTCGCCTGACCGCGCGGCCCGAGTGGCTCGCAGGGCCCGCGGGGTGGGGACCGTGGTGCGCGGGTGCGGCCTGGTAATGGCTCACGAGCGTAAGTCTCCTCAGAGATGATTGGTCGAGCGGGATTGGCTCGACCATTCCACGGGTACCGGGAACGCATCCAGCTTTTTCTGGAAGAAATCGCCAGATAATTTAGGGTGTTCTCCGGATCAGTTTCTACGGCGGCTATGCTGCAATGCCATAAAACACAAAGGAGTCGGAGAGCGAGTCGCCGAGCATGGCCTTATCCGGTCCGCAGCAGTACCCCACGGAGCTGCTGGACACCACGATGGATCAATTACGTACGCTGCTCGCCGTGCACGAGACGGGCACGGCGCTCGCCGCCGCCCGGCAGCTGGGGCGCGAGCAGTCCAGCGTGCAGAAGCAGCTGGACACGATGAACCGCACCTTCGGAGCGCTGTGCGGCGAAGCCCTCGTCCTGAAGCGGGGGCGCGGCAAGGACGTCCTGTTCACCCCCACCGGCGAGACCCTCGTCGACCTGGCAAGGCGCACGCTCGGCCAGTGGACCGAGGGTCTGCACGACGCGCGCCGCCGCCTCGGGCGCACCCTGTCGGTCGGCTCCACCCGCTACACGCTGGGGTTTCTCCTGGACGCGGTGGAGCGGGTGAGCGACGCCTACGAACGCCGCGGCGTCGATCTGAAGGTCACCCATGTCCGCACCGGGGACCTCTTCGCCAAGCTGCGGAGCAAGGAACTCGACCTGGTCTGCGGCAGTGTCGTGGTCATCGAGGGCGAGGAGGCCGAGCTCGATCCCTACGAGGTCATCGAGTGGCGGCGCAGCGGACTCTCGCTGCTCACGAACCTGCCCGACGACCGCCTTCCGGGGTCTTCGGTCGGCGCGAGCGAACTGCCCAAGCTGCCGCTCGTGGTGTCGGCCGGCGGTCTGATCGGCCGCTTCCTGACCTCCTGGTACGGCGCCGACTACCGCAAGGAGCTGTCCATCGCCGCCGAGATAGAGGCCGCGCACTACGGCTTCGAGCTGCTGCGATCGGGCGTGGTCAGCGGGGCGATGCTGGTCACGCGGGGCATCGCCGAGGCCGCCGAGAGCGGCAGCCTCCCGGAGGCCGGGGGGCTGCGGCGGCTCGACGTCATCGGCGACGTGGGACCGCGGACGGAGGTGCTCGTGGGTGTGTTCACGCGGCGCGGCGACCGCGATTCCTACGATTCGGGGCATCCCTTGAACCTGCTCTGCGACGCGCTCGCCAAGGAGAATGAGCGGTGGTGGCTCAGTCGCTGAATTGTCCATTCCGTATATGACCGGAGTATGTGGTCTAGACGTGTGGAGAATTCATCTTGCGCGCGTGCTTCATATTGCATTTACTCGGTTATGCAAGGTCCCGTTCACGGGTTTCCGGCAGGGCGAGCACACACAGCAGGGACACAACCGCCATGGCGCTCACGTACCAGCCGACGGACGAGGAGCCGAACGCCGACTGCAGCCGTGTCGCGACCAGCGGGGAGACCGCGCCGCCCAGGACGCCGCCCAGGTTGTAGGCGAGCGAGGCGCCCGAGTAGCGCACGTTCGCGCCGAACAGCTCCGGCAGATAGGCGCCCATCGGGCCGTAGACCACGCCCATGCAGAACAGCGCGCCGCCGACACCGAGCGCCATGAGCACCGGCTGCTCGGTGTCCAGGAGCGGGAAGAGCACCAGACCCCACACCACCGCGAGCCCCGCCCCCGCCAGGATCAGCTTGCGGCGTCCCGCCCCGTCCGAGCGGGTCGCGGCGAGCCAGGTGCCGGCCGCGAGGAAGAGACAGGCGACCAGCGAGAGGCCGAGCATCGTGTCGCGGGAGACGCCCAGCGTGCCGGTGGCGTACGCCAGGCAGTAGGTCGTCGCCGTATAGAAGAGTCCGTACGCGACGATCATCCCGCCCGCGCCGAGCAGCAGTTCGCGCGGATGGCGGCGCAGCACGTCGAGCGCGGGGACCTTGCTCGCCTCCTGGGCGTCCATGACCTTCGCGAAGACCGGCGTCTCGCTGATCCGCAGGCGCACGAAGAGCCCGACGCCGACCAGCAGGAAGGAGAGCAGGAACGGCACGCGCCAGCCCCAGCCGCGGAACGCGTCGTCGGAGAGCACGGCGGACAGCAGCCAGAAGACCCCCGTCGCGGCGAAGAACCCGACGGACGGGCCGAGTTGGGGGAAGGCGGCGTAGAGCCCGCGCTTCTTCTTCGGCGCGTGCTCCACCGCGAGCAGCGCTGCGCCGCCCCACTCGCCGCCGAGCCCGATGCCCTGCAGGAAGCGCAACAGGATCAGCAGGACCGGCGCCCAGATGCCCAACGTGTCGTATCCGGGCAGGAGTCCGACTAGCGCCGTCGAGAGCCCCATGAGCAGCAGCGAGGCCACAAGCACCGACTTGCGTCCCACCCGGTCGCCGAAGTGCCCGAAGACCACGGACCCGATGGGCCGCGCCGCGAACGCCACCGCGTACGTGGAGAAGGAGGCGAGGGTGGCGTTGACCGGGTCCAGGGTCGGGAAGAACGCGTCGTTCAGGACGAGGGCGGCCGCCGTGCCATAGATGTAGAAGTCGTAGAACTCGATGGCCGTCCCGATGAAGGAGGCGACGGCCACCCGGCGCAGGCTCTCCGGACTGCCGTCCGTGTCTTCTCTGTCCTGGACGTCTTCCGCGGCCTGGACCTGCTGTTTCTCTGCTGCTGTCGGTTCGCTGTGCACGACCGGCACTCTCACGTTGGATGTAGGGCACAGTCAATACCTGGAACAGGCCGTCTCGGTCATTGAGACTGCCGGTGTGCCGCCGTGACCCGGTCGAGGTGGATGAGGATGTCGTGCGAGGGCGCGAGCCGGATCCTGTACGGCCCGTCCGGCCATCCGCTGCCGATGCTGCGCGTCACCCGGGCCTTGCTCAGCCACGCGCGGGTCGGGTCCGGCAGGGAGCGCAGGTCCACGAAGTAGTCGTCGAGGCGCACCTTGTCGAGCGTGTGCTCGTTCATGCCGCGCGTCGCCGGGCCCACCGTGACGGACTTCCACTTGCCGTTGTCGGGGCCCTGGGCCATGAACGACCCCTGGTCGAAGGTGAACCCCAGGCTGACGTACCGCTCGCCGAGCCGCTCGCGCAGGAAGGCGCCCTGCATCTTCGGGTAGCGCGGGTCATGACTCTCGTACGCCACATGGGCGTTGTGGGCCGACAGGAGCACCTTGTCGCCCGTCCTGCGCTGCCACCAGGCGGTGTTGTCCGCCATGATGCGGTCGCGGTGCAGCATGGCCTCCTTCGAACCCTCGGGGGTTTCCAGGTCGAAGGCGTAGAGCGTGGCGGTCTGCGAGATCGACCGGGCGTGCTGCAGCGCCCACGCGAACTTCCCGCCGGGGTGGTCGGGTTGGCGCTGCTTCAGCAGACCGAAGGCCTTCCGTGCCTGCCCGGCCAGCTTCCGCCGCTCCTCCAGCGGCCTGCCCATGTAGGCGTCCCCGTCCGCGAGGCGGCGGATCGGCGCGTACAACTCCTTGATCCTGGGCAGCAGTTCCGGCTCGTGCGCGCGGACGTACTCCTCAACGCCGCCGAACAACTCGGCGCCCAGTTCGGGGTAGTTGAGGTCGTTCCCCATGAACCGCAGCTGCTGCCGGTGCGGGTGCTTCTCGTTGTACGCGCGCATCCAGGTCAGCAGCTCGACGTACTCCTCCGTGTCCCAGGGCGTCTTCGCCAGCTCCTGGTGGACCAGCTCGCGCACGTCGCCATCGCCCCCGCGCACATACGCGTCGAAGCGCAGCCCCGTCGTCCAGCTGACCTCCTGCGCGAACGTGGTGAAGCCCTTCTCCTCGACCAGATACCGGAACACCCGGTCCTTCATCGTGAAGAACTCGTGCGAGCCGTGCGTGGCCTCGCCGAGCCCCACCACCGAGGCATCGCCCACCATCCGGCCCAGCGGCCGAAGATCCCGAGTGCTGCCGCCCGGATCGGTGGAGCGCAGCGGGTGGGCCGCGCGCTCGATCGCCGGGACCGGATCCGCCACCCGGGGCGTCGCGCGGGCGGCCTGGGGAGCGAGCAGCGCCCCCGTCCCGACCGCCGTGACCAGCAGGAGCGGGACCCTTCGCCGCGTCACGCCTGTCATTCCGTACCTCCTCGAATCGCCCGTCATCAGCCGGAAACCACGATTCCGGGCGGTCCGCCGCGCCACCATCCAGCAGGCACCCCAACCCCGGTGGGGTCTGCTCCACCACGGCTCTGGCGTGTACGTTCTCCTCCATGGCGGAATTCGTACTCGTGGCGGGCGCGTGGCTCGGATCGTGGGCCTGGGACGACGTGGCGCGGGAACTGCGGGCGGCCGGGCACGGCGCCCACCCGCTGACGCTCTCCGGCCTCGCCGACAAGCAGGGCGTGCCGGCCGGACAGCAGACCCATGTGCGGGACATCGTCGGCGAGGTGGAACGGCTCGGCCTGCGTGATGTCGTCCTCGTCGGGCACAGCTACGCGGGCATCCCCGTCGGCCAGGCCGCCGAGCTGATCGGCGACCGGCTCACCCGTGTGGTGTTCGTCGACTCCAACGTCCCCATCGACGGCGAGTCGTTCGCCTCCGGGTGGTGGCGGGGCCAGGAGGCGTTCGAGGAGACGCTCGCCGAGAACGACGGCTGGTGGCCGCCCCCGGCCGCGGCCGAGTTCGACGGGCAGGGGCTCGACAGCGAACAGGTCGCCCGGTTCGCGAGCGGCTCGACACCGCACCCCGGCGCCACGCTGACCGAACCCGCGGAGCTCGCCCGCCCGCTCGACGAGCTCCCGGCGACGTACATCAAATGCCTGCTCGACGGCCGAGAGCCGATGGACGACGTGGCCGAGCTGCTCAAGAGCGAGCGCTGGCGGCTCGTCGAGATGGACACCGGCCACTGGCCGATGTTCTCCCAGCCGCGGGAACTGGCAAGGATTCTGCACGCGAGCGCGCGGCGGTCGCTCTAGGGATAGCGCAGATACCGGCGGCGCATCGCGCGGAAGCCCGCGAGGTCGTCCTGCCAGGCGGCGACCACCTCGTCCGTGTCCGCGCCCGCGTCGATCTGGGTGCGGACCCGGGTGGTGCCCGTGAGCTTGTCGATCCAGTTGTCCGAGCGCCAGGCGAACCCGCTCCACACCTTCTTGGCGGTCACGAGCAGCGTGATGCCGGTGCGCACCGGGTCGTACGACTCCCGGTCGTGGACGTGGAGCTGGACGCCGCCGATCGTCTTGCCCTGGAACTTGGAGAACGTCGGCGCGAAGTACGCCTCCCTGAAGTGCACGCCGGGCAGGCCGAGTTCCTTGACGGCCGCCGCCCACTTGCGGTCGATGCCCTCCGCGCCCAGGAGCTCGAAGGGGCGGGTCGTGCCGCGCCCCTCCGAGAGGTTCGTGCCCTCGAAGAGGCAGGTGCCGCTGTAGACAAGGGCGGTGTCGGGCGTCGGCATGTTCGGGCTCGGCGGCACCCACGGAAGGCCGGACGCGTCGTAGAAGTCCGAGCGCTTCCACCCCGTCATCCGCACGGTCTCCAGCTCCACGGGCCGCTCCAGGAACTCGCCGTTGAACAGGAGCGCGAGCTCCGTCACCGTCATCCCGTGCGCCTGCGCGATCGGCTGCCGCCCGACGAACGTCGCGAACTCCTTGTGCAGGACGGGCCCGTACGCGCCGCGCCCCGTCACCGGATTCGGCCGGTCGAGGACCATGAACCGCTTGCCCGCGAGCTCGGCCGACTCCATGCAGTCGAAGAGCGTCCAGATGTACGTGTAGAAGCGCGCGCCCACGTCCTGGATGTCGAAGACGATCGTGTCGACCCCGGCCGCGGTGAAGATGTCGGCGAGCGCCCGACCGCTCTTCTGGTACGTGTCGTAGACGGGAAGCCCGGTCGCCGGATCGTCGTACCGCCCCTCGGAGCCACCCGCCTGCGCCGTTCCCCGGAATCCGTGCTCGGGCCCGAACACCGCGACCAGATCCACCCGCTCGTCGGCGTGCATGACGTCCACGATGTGGCGTACGTCCCTGGTGACACCGGTCGGGTTGGTGACCACGCCGACCCGCTCGCCGTTCAGCGGCGCGTACCCGTCGGCGGCAAGGCGCTCGAAGCCGGTGCGCAGGCGCCGCCCGCCGCCCGAACCGCCCCCCTCGGCCGAAGCGGCGGAAGCGGGGGAGGCCGCGGTCAGGGCGGTGAGGGTGGAGGCGGCGAGCAGGCCGCGTCTGGACAGGCTGCGTCGGGACAGGTTCATGCAGAGACCTCCGTGAGCGCGGTGGCTGTCATGGCCACGCACGCTAGCGCGCGGACCCCCGGCGGGGAACGAACCCGGCTGGACGACCCCCTTCCGCCATCGCATACCGACTGGTTAGTCTGCGATCACAGCGGAGCCGCAGCCGAAGGAGACCGAACGTGGAGACCCTGCAGGACAAGGGAGTTGTCGTCACCGGTGCCGGAGGCGGCATCGGGGCCGCGCTGGCCCGCCGCTTCGCCGCGGCGGGGGCGCGCGTCGTGGTCAACGACCTGGACGCCGGCAAGGCCGAGGCGGTGGCCGGCGAGATCGGCGCCGTCGCCGTGCCCGGAGACGCCTCCACGATCGTGCCCGCGGCGACCGAGGCGCTCGGCGGCACCGTCGACGTGTACTGCGCCAACGCGGGTCTCGGATCCGGCGGCTCGGAGGCCGCGCCGGAAGACGTCTGGGCGAGGGCCTGGGACGTCAACGTCATGGCCCACGTCCGCGCGGCGCACGAACTGCTTCCCGGCTGGCTGGAGCGCGGCAGCGGCCGCTTCGTCTCCACCGTCTCGGCGGCCGGACTGCTCACCATGATCGGCGCCGCGCCCTACAGCGTCACCAAGCACGGCGCGTACGCCTTCGCCGAATGGCTCTCGCTCACCTACCGCCACCGGGGGATCAGCGTCCACGCGATCTGCCCGCAGGGCGTGCGCACGGACATGCTCGCCGCCACCGGCAGCGCGGGCGACCTCGTGCTCACGCCCACCGCGATCGAACCCGCCGACGTCGCCGACGCGCTCTTCGCCGGGATGGCCGAGGACCGCTTCCTGATCCTGCCGCACCCCGAGGTCGCCGAGTACTACCGGATCCGCGCCGCCGAACCCGACAAGTGGCTGACGGGCATGAACCACATCCAGCAGAAGTGGGAGGCGACGGAGCGGTGAGCGACACGTCCTCCAGCGCCTCCATATACGACGCCAAGCCCTGGCTCGGCCGCCTCAACGAAGCCCAGCGCGGGCCCGTCGAGCCCGCCGACTCCGTCGTGCACGCCTTCCGGGCCGCCCTCGCCAGGGCCCCAGAGCACACGGCCCTCGCCTACTTCGACGGACGCCTCACCTACCGCGAGACGGACGCCCTCACCGACTCCGTCGCCGGACACCTGGCCGCGCGCGGGCTCGCGCGCGGCGACCGGGTCGCCATCCTGCTGCAGAACACGCCGCACTTCGTGATCGCGCTGCTCGGCGCGTGGAAGGCGGGCGCCACGGTCGTGCCGGTCAACCCCATGTACAAGACGGCGGAGGTCGGGCATGTCCTCGCGGACGCCGACGTGACCGCGCTGATCTGCGCGGACCGCGCATGGGAGACGTATCTGCGCGAGACGGCCGCCGCTTCTCCCGTACGCATCGTGCTCACCGCCTGCCAGCTCGATCTGCAGAGCCGCGACGACGCCCGGGTGCTCGACTTCGAGCGTCTGCCGCAGGCCGCCGACGCCGAGGACCTCGTGACGGTCGCCCGCCAGGGACTCCCGGCGCCCACGGACCGTGAACTCGGCCCGGCGGACGTCGCGTTGATCAGCTACACGTCGGGCACCAGCGGCACCCCCAAGGGCGCCATGAACACCCACGGCAACATCACCTACAACGCCGAGCGGCAGCGCACCGGCTCCGGAATCCCGGAAGGCGCCTGCTATTTCGCGATGGCGCCGCTCTTCCACATCACCGGCATGGTCGCGCAGATCGCCGGCTGTATCGCCAACGCGGGCACCCTCGCGCTCGCCTACCGCTTCGACGCGGGAGTCGTCCTCGACGCCTTCGCCGAGCACAAACCCGCGTACACCGTGGGCCCCTCCACCGCCTTCATGGCGCTGGCCGCCCACCCCTCCGTGACGCGGGAGCACTTCGACTCCTTCGCGATGATCTCCTCGGGCGGTGCGCCGCTGCCGCCCGCCCTGGTGGAGAAGTTCGCCGCGAACTTCGGGCCCTACCTCCACAACGGCTACGGCCTCACCGAGTGCACCGCCCCGTGCGCCTCCGTGCCGCCCGGCCTCCAGGCACCGGTCGATCCGGTGTCGGGGACCCTCGCGGTCGGCGTACCGGGGCCGGAGACCGTCGTACGCATCGTCGACGACTTCGGCAAGGACGTCCCTTTCGGGGAGCAGGGCGAGATAGCCGTGCGCGGCCCGCAGGTCGTCCCCGGCTACTGGAAGCGGCCCGACGCCACCGACGAGGCCTTCCCCGACGGCGAGCTGCGCACCGGCGACATCGGCTTCATGGACGCCCAGGGCTGGCTCTACGTGGTGGACCGCAAGAAGGACATGATCAACGCGTCCGGCTTCAAGGTCTGGCCCCGCGAGGTGGAGGACGTCCTCTACACCCACCCCGCCGTCCGCGAGGCGGCGGTGGTCGGCGTCCCGGACAGCTACCGGGGAGAGACGGTCAAGGCGTACGTGAGCCTGCGGCCGGGGGCCGAAGAGGCACCGGAGGCGTTGGCGGACTACTGCAAGGAGCGGCTCGCGGCGTACAAGTATCCGCGGGCAGTCGAGATCCTGCCGGAGCTCCCCAAGACGACAAGTGGGAAGATCCTCCGGCGGGAACTGCGTTCCCGTACAGACAACGGTCAGTGACATCGGAAGGAAGGTGGCGGCAGTGGCCAGGACGACGGACGGTGACGGTACGCCCGTCCCTCAGCGGCTGCTCGCCGCCGCCACGCGGCTTTTCGCCGAGCGCGGCTACGACCGCACATCGGTGCAGGAGATCGTGGAGTCGGCAGGCGTCACCAAGGGCGCGCTCTACCACTACTTCGGCTCCAAGGACGATCTCCTGCACGAGGTGTACGCGCGCGTGCTCCGTGTCCAGCAGGAGCGCCTCGACGCGTTCGCGGACGCCGACGCTCCCATCGAGCAGCGGGTGCGGGACGCGGCGGCGGACGTCGTCGTGACGACGATCGACAACCTCGACGACGCGTCGATCTTCTTCCGCTCCATGCACCACCTCAGCCCGGAGAAGAACAAGCAGGTGCGGGCCGAGCGCCGCCGCTACCACGAGCGTTTCCGCGCGCTGATCGAGGAGGGCCAGGAGGCCGGCGTCTTCTCCAAGGCGACCCCGGCGGACCTGGTGGTGGACTACCACTTCGGCTCCGTCCACCACCTGTCCACCTGGTACCGCCCGGACGGCCCGCTCACCCCGCAACAGGTCGCAGACCACTTGGCGGACCTGCTGCTGAGGGCGCTGCGCCCGTAAGGAGCGCCCCTTCGGGGCGCCCCGAAGGGGCGCGGGGAACTGCGCGCCCAGCCACGACGGAGTCGCAGCGACGCACAGTCCCCCGGAAGGCGCTTACAGGTACTTCTTAAGCTCCCGCCGCGCCAGCGACCTCTGATGCACCTCATCCGGCCCATCAGCCAACCGCAACGTCCGCGCCGCCGCCCACAGTTCAGCGAGCGGGAAGTCCTGACTTACACCCCCCGCACCGTGCAGCTGGACGGCCTGGTCCAGGATGCCGACGACCGTACGCGGCGTCGCGATCTTGATGGACTGGATCTCCGTGTGCGCACCCTTGTTGCCGACGGTGTCCATCAGCCAGGCGGTCTTGAGCACGAGCAGCCGCAGCTGCTCCACGGCGACCCGGGCGTCCGCGATCCACTCCTGGACGACGCCCTGCTGGGCGAGCGGCTTCCCGAAGGCGGTCCGTGCCACGGCCCGCTGACACATCAGCTCGATGGCCCGCTCGGCCATGCCGATCAGCCGCATGCAGTGGTGGATGCGGCCGGGACCGAGCCGCGCCTGGGCGATGGCGAAGCCGCCGCCCTCCTCGCCGATCAGGTTCGAGACGGGGACGCGTACGCGGTCGAAGACGACCTCGGCGTGACCGCCGTGGTAGTGGTCCTCGTACCCGTACACCCGCATGGCGCGCCGGACTTCGAGCCCCGGAGTGTCCCTCGGGACGAGCACCATCGACTGCTGGCGGCGGATGTCGGCGCCGTCCGGGTCGGTCTTGCCCATCACGATGAAGACCTTGCAGTCCGGGTTCATCGCCCCGGAGATGTACCACTTGCGCCCGGTGATGACGTATTCGTCGCCGTCGCGCTCGATGAGCGTGGTGATGTTCGTGGCGTCCGACGAGGCCACCTCCGGCTCGGTCATCGCGAACGCCGAGCGGATCTCACCGGCGAGCAGGGGCTCCAGCCACTGCTTCTTGTGCTCGTCGGAACCGAACTGGGTGAGCACCTCCATGTTGCCGGTGTCCGGGGCGGCGCAGTTCAGCGCGGTGGGCGCGAGCTGCGGGGAGCGGCCGGTGATCTCGGCGAGCGGCGCGTACTGGAGGTTGGTCAGCCCGGCGCCGTGCTCGGCGTCGGGAAGGCTGTGCTGGTCTACAAAGAAAAGGTTCCAGAGGCCCTGCCTGCGGGCCTCGGCCTTCAGCTCCTCCACGATCGGGGGCGTGTCCCACGGAGAGGCAAGCTCGGCCCGCTGCTCGTCGGCGACCGCCTCGGCCGGGTAGACGTGCTCGTCCATGAAGGCGAGCAGCTTGGCGCGCAGCTCTTCGGTGTGCGCGTCGTAGGCGAAGTCCATGGCGGGCTCAGCCTTCCTTTCGTTCCTGGAGCGTGCTGAGGCCGTGCTCGATGAAGACGGGGACGAGCTCGCCGATGCGGTCGAAGCCCGCGCCGACCGTCTGGCCGAGCGTGTAGCGGTAGTGGATGCCCTCCAGGATCACGGCGAGCTTGAACCAGGCGAACGCCGTGTACCAGTCGACCGCCGACACGTCGCGCCCCGAGCGCGCGGCGTACCGCTCGACCAGTTCGGCGGCCGCCGGGTGTCCGGGGGCGCCGGCCGTGGTGCTGATGGGGGAGTCGGGCAGGTCGAGCCGGGTGCTGTACATGACGAGCAGGCCCAGGTCGGTGAGCGGATCGCCGAGCGTGGACATCTCCCAGTCGAGGATCGCCTTGATCTTGTCGTCCGGGCCGATCAGGACGTTGTCGAGGCGGTAGTCGCCGTGCACGACGGTGGCCGCGGGGGAGACGGGCAGCTTGCGGCCGAGCGCCGCGTGCAGCTCGTCGATCCCCGCCAGGTCGCGGTTGCGCGATGCGTCGAGTTGCTTGCCCCAGCGGCGCAGCTGCCGGTCGAGGAAGCCGTCGGGCCGCCCGAAGTCACCGAGGCCGACCGCCGCAGGGTCCACGGAGTGCAGATCGACGAGGGTGTCGACGAGGCCGGTGACGGCGGCCCGGGTGCGCTCGGCGCCCAGCGGTGCCAGCTCGTCGGCCGTGCGGTACGGCGTGCCCTCCACGAAGTCCATCACGTAGAAGGGCGCCCCGATCACGGAGTCGTCCTCGCAGAGCAGCACCGGCGTCGGCACCGGTACGTCGGTGGGGTGCAGGGCGCTGATCACCCGGTGCTCGCGCTTCATGTCGTGCGCGGTCGCAAGGACGTGCCCGAGCGGCGGCCGCCGCACGACCCAGCGCGTGCTGCCGTCCGTCACGGCGTACGTGAGGTTCGACCGGCCGCCCTCGATCAGCCGGGCGGTGAGCGGTCCGCCCACCAGGCCCGGCCGTTCGCGGTCCAGATGGCCGCGCAGCTGGTCGAGATCGAGGCCTGGCGGGTGGTCTGGGCTCATCTTCGCTCCTGATCGGACGGTCGACGTCGAATGCGGTGCCGGTGGTGTCGGCTGTGCCGCTCTTTATGATGCCGACCAGTCGGTATGTCGTCCAGAGCGCAGCGGGAACGTGATCAGGATCGCGGTCGCGCTCACCACCCCCGGCATGCCGATCCCCCGCCACAGACTGCCAGTTGGCGTCCGTGCGGGGGAAGGCGGCCGGTCCGTTCGGGGCGCGTGGCCCTCAGTGGTCGTCCCAGTGGCCGTCGTGCGGTGCGTGCCGGTGGCCGTCGTGGAGGTAGTCGACGTGGTCGCCGTGCAGGACCGACGTGTGTCCGCAGCCGTCGCCGTGCCGGTGGTCGTGTCCCTCGTGGATGGCGTGGCCGCTGGGCTCGCACTCGTCCCAGTGCCCGGAGTGCAGGCGGTGCATGTGGCCGTCGTGCGCGTAGTCGACGTGGTCGCCGTGCGGCACCTCCGGGTGCCCGCAGGCCGGGCCGTGGATGTGCTCGTGCACCGGGTGCTCGTGATGAAGCTGGGTCATGACGGGTACACCTTCTGTGGGAGGGGGTGACCCTCTCAGGCTAGCCCTCGATGCCCTTTTGATGGGGATATGGAAGCCTTGTTGATGTTTCCATCACTTCGCTTCCACTTCGCTTCTGTCACCGCACGACGGCACCCCTCACAAGGGCGATTCCACGAAGGCGATCCCATGAAGGCGATCAGCTACCGCCAGTACGGCGGACCCGAAGTTCTCGAGTACGGCGATGTCCGTGACCCGAAGGTCGGCCCCGACTCCGTCCTGGTGAAGGTCCGCGCCGCGTCCGTGAACCCCGTCGACTGGAAGTGCCGCGAGGGCCACCTCGACGCCATCATCGACCCCGTCTTCCCGGTGATCCCCGGCTGGGACGTCGCGGGCGTGGTGGTGCAGCCGGGCGCGTCCGTGCCGGAGTTCTCCGTGGGGGACGAGGTCATCGGATACGTACGCGAGGACTTCCTCTCCCGCGGCACCTTCGCCGAGTACGTCGCCGCCCCCGTGCGCACCCTCGCCCGCAAGCCGCGCAATCTGACCTTCGAGGAGGCGTCGGGCCTGCCGCTCGCCGGGCTCACCGCCTACCAGGTGATCACCAAGGCGCTCGCCGTGACGGAGGGCGACGTGGTGCTCGTGCACGCGGCGGCCGGCGGCGTCGGCTCGCTCGCCGTCCAGCTCGCCCGGCACGCGGGCGCCCGTGTCATCGGCACCGCGAGCGAGTCCAACCACGACTTCCTGCGCGAACTCGGCGCGGAACCGGTCACCTACGGAGAGGGCCTGGCCGAGCGGGTGCGGGCGCTGGCGGCGGAGGGGGTGGACGCCGCCTTCGACACGGTCGGCGGTGACGCCCTCAAGGTGTCCGCCGAGGTCCTCGCGCCGGGCGGCCGCCTCGCCTCGATCTCGGACCCCGCGGTGATCGGCCTGGGCGGCGACTACTGCTGGGTGCGCCCCGACGCCGACGACCTGCAGCGCTTGGCGCAGCTAGCGGAGCAGGACGTCGTCACGGTCCATGTCTCCGAGACGTTCCCGCTGGAGCGGGCGGCCGACGCGCACCGCCTGAGTGCGGAGGGCCGCACCCGGGGCAAGATCGTCGTGACGGTGGACTGGACGGACTGAAACGGGGCCACCGGGGCTCAGCGGCTCAGAGCACCATCGCCGTCGCGCACACCGCGAGCGCCATCGTGCACAGCGTCGCCGTCGCCGCCGCCCGCCGCGTGAGCGGGCGCGGCCTGCTCGTGGCGGACAGATCGGTGAGCCTGCGGTGCGCCACCGCGAGGAAGCCGAGCCAGAGCAGCAGGCCGAGGGCGCAGGCCAGGACGGACAGCATGGTGGCGCCGTCGTGCAGCGCCGCCCGTGCCGCGAGGACCGCGGCGACGGTGCTGGACAGCGTCGTACGCCGCCACGCGAGCCGCGTGCGCTCCGGCTGCAGCCCCGGATCGCGGACCGCGGCCTGATCCGTCATCCTTCCCACCCGAAGAGCACGATGACGACCATGGCGAGCGCCACCACCGCGACGGCCAGGCTCAGCAGCATCGGGAAGCGCGACGTGGGCAGATCCTCGCCCCGCCGCATCGCCCGCTCGCAGCGCACCCAGTGGTTGAGTGCGCGCAGCGAGCAGAGCACACCGGCGGCGAGCAGGGCCAGGGCGAGACCGATGCGCCATCCCCAGCGCAGGTCCGGCAGGAACTGGTCCACCGCGAAACCCCCGCCGATCAGGGCGAGCGCGGTGCGCAGCCAGGCGAGGAAGGTCCGCTCGTTGGCAAGCGAGAAGCGGTAGTCGGGGGTGTCGCCCTCCTCGCTGATCCGCTCGGGGGCGAACCACAGGCGCAGGCTCTGTACGAAGTTGCTCACCCGCCGCACACTAGCCCGCGCCACCTCGAGCCACCTCGCGCTACCGTGCGCGGAACTCCCGCAGCCGCTCGAAGGCGGCGAGCCCGTCCGGCGTCCACTCCCACTCGCCGAGCCGCCGCTCCAGCTCGTCCTCGGTGAGGAAGGCGTGCCAGTCGACCTCCTCGACCTGGGGGCTCACCGGCAGATCGCAGACCACCTCGTAGACGTACGACCACCAGGAGTGCCCCGCGCCGTCTTCGTACAGGAACTTGAACAGCGGGGTGGGCTGCGGGAGTCCACTGACCCCCAGCTCTTCCTGCGCCTCGCGCAGCGCCGCGTCGTCGTAGGACTCACCGGCCCCGACGACCCCTCCGACGAACACGTCGTAATGGGAGGGGAAGACGAGCTTGGTCGGTGTCCGGCGGTGCACGAAGACACGGCCCTCGGGGTCCCGCACGAGGATGAACGCGCAGCGGTGGCGCAGGCCCCGCGCATACACCTCACCGCGCGGGGCCTCGCCGACGACCTCGTCGTTCTCGTCGACGATGGCCAGGATCTCGTCGCGGGGGTCGGCCTGCCCTGATGTCACGTCAGTCATGCCGACCATCCAACCTCACTGCCCCATGACGTACTTCACGGTGGGTCCCGCGGTCCAGCCGCCGTCGACGGCGATCTCGGCGCCCGTCATGTACGAGGCGGCGTCCGACAGGAGGAAGACCATGGCACCGGCGATCTCGTGCGGCTCGCCGACCCGGCCCATCGGGGTGTTGGGGTACTTGCCCTCACCCTTCTCGATGCCGAGCTCGGCCGTCATCGGGGTGTACGTCATGCCCGGGTGGACGGAGTTGACGCGGATCCGCGCGGTGCCGAGCTCCACGGCACCGATCTTGGTGAGGCCGCGCACGCCCCACTTGGAGGCGCCGTAACCGGCGGTGAGAGCGAGGCCCATGAGCCCGGCGGCGGAGGAGATGTTGACGATCGACCCGCCCCCGTTCTCCTTCATCACCGGGATGACGCTCTTCATGCCGATGAAGACGCCGGTGAGGTTGATGTCGAGGACCTTGCGGAAGTGCTCGACCGACTCCGACTCCAGGAACTGGCCGGTGGATATCCCGGCGTTGTTCACGAGCCCGTGGATCCCGCCGAACTCGGCGACCGCGAACTGGGCGACGCGCTGCCAGTCCTCCTCGGACGTCACGTCGTGGTGCGCGAAGCGGGCGCGCTCGCCGAGTTCGGCGGCGGTGGCCTTGCCCTCCTCGTCGAGCACGTCCGTCAGGACGACGTTGGCGCCCACCGCGACCGCCTGCCGCGCGGCCTCGGCGCCGAGTCCGCGGGCGGCGCCGGTGATGATGACGGTCTTGCCGGTGAGGTCGTGCAGCTCGCTCATGGTTCTCTCCGCGGGGTGGGGGCCCCAAGCAGGGCCGTGGTGGTCTCGACGAGGTCCGCGAGGAAGAGCGGCTCGTCGGTCAGGGGGGTGGTGCCGGCCAGGTACTGGCGGGCGCGGTCGCCCATGGCGGCGCCGATGAGGGTGAGCGCGAGGTCGAGCCGCTCAAGGCGTACGGGCTCGGGGAGCCGGGCCGTCAGGCAGTCCTCCACACGGCCGATCAGCTCCCAGTAGACGGTGCCGTCGATGGTGGGGTGCGGGGTCCGGGTGCGTACGCCGCTCTCGTGGCTGAGCTGGGCGGAGATGCGCAGGCAGCGGCGACCCCGCTCCGAGCGGAGCTCGGTGGCTTCGGCGTTCACCAGGGCGGTGAGGAGGCGGGGCAGGCTGTCGGACGCGTCGCCGAGCTGCGCGAGTTCGGCCTCGAGGACCTGCTCGGTGCGGGTCTGGCGGGCGGCCATCACGGCGTCGAGCAGTCCTGCGCGTGAGCCGAAGTGGTACTGGACGGCGGAGGGATTGCTCTGCCCGGCGCTCCGCACGATGTCCCGGAGCTGGGCGCCGTCCACGCCTTGCGCGGCGAAGAGTTCTTCCCCGGCGCGGATCAGCTTCTCCCGGGTGTCGGATCCTGAGGTCCTGGCCATACGGCCACTGTAATGCTGCCCATTATTAAAAGCGAGGGAGTCCCTGCTCAAGCCCGCCGCTCCGCGGCGGATCTTTCCCGCCCACCCACCCGATTGCCCCGCAGCGGCCCCGGTCTGCCCACGCGCCGTCGTCGGCCGCGCCGCCGTACCGCCGCTTCGCGGCGAGTTTTCCCGCCCACCCGCCCGATTGCCCGGCAGCGGCCCTGGTCTGCCGACGCGTCGTCGTCGGCTGCGCCGCCGTACCGCCGCTTCGCGGCGAAAGCTTTCCCGCCCGCCCACCCGATTGCCCGGCAGTTGCCCGCCCATCCGTCGGTAGCTCTTTCAGCCCGTCCGGCGTTTGAGGACGAACTCGGCGGAGCCGGTGATGACGGCACGCGAAGCCCCCGCGCAGCGGGTTTTCGGGAAGGGGCGGGGTTGGGGAAAATCACCTGCGTTCCAGTTGCCGCACCCCTAAGCGCGTCTTGGCCCGCGGCATCGCCGGGTGCAACCCGAGCAGCACGATGCCGCCCACGATGGCCGCGAGGCCGACCACCTGCCAGGTCAGCGCGGCCGCATCCATCCGCAGCTGGTCCCCGAGAAAACCCACCCCGCACACAATCCCCGCCAAGGGCTGCGCAGCAGTCAGCGCAGGCAGCGACATCCGCAGCGGCGCGGTCTCGAACGCGCTCTGGACGAGCAGCAGCCCCGTCACGCCGAGCACAAGCACCGCGTACGGCTGCCACCCCGTGAGCAGATGGGTCAGGCCCCCGTCGTCGAACCGCTGCCCGCTCACCCGCGTCAACGCGTCCTGCACCCCGTAGAGGAGACCCGCCGCCACCCCGAGCAGCACGGGCCCGACCGTCCACCGGTGCCGGGACGCCTTCGCGTACGCCGTGAGGAGCATCGCCGTACCCACCATCACGCCCATGATCAGCCACTGCCGCAGCTGACCGGACTCCGCGGTCCCGCCCTGCGGCTGCCCCGCCACGATGAACGCCGTCACCCCGCCCGCGAGCAGCACGAGACCCGCCCAGCCCTGCCGCCCCAGGGGCTGCTTCGTCCGGTACCGGGAGAGCGTCAGGGCGAACAGCAGGTTCGTGGCGAGGAGCGGTTCCACCAGGGAGATCTCACCTTGGGCCAGCGCGAGCGCGCCGAGGACCATGCCGCACACCATCAGGCCGATCCCGCCGAGCCACTCCGGCACCTTCACCAGGTCGAGCAGGAGCCGCGGCGAGAGGAAGTCGCTCAGCGGGGCGCGCTGGGCGGCGTCCTGCTGGAACACGAAGCCGAAGCCCAGGCAGCAGGCGGCCGATACGCCGAGGACGAGGATCAGGACCGACACGTCGTACCTCGAGACGGGGGACGGGACAGGTGCTCAAGGCGGGCCACGGGGTGGGGACTTGGCGGGTACCAGGCCGACGATAGTCCCGTTCTCCGTGCCCCGCTCCGCGAGTGACCCGAACCGGGTAGTTGACGTGGGTCACCTGGGTACTCAGGATCTGACTCACCAGTAACTCCCCCCTTTGGTGCGCCCCCGCCCCCGTACTAGGAGGAACGACCCTTATGGCCTACGACGCAGATGTGATCGTGATCGGCGCGGGTCTCGCCGGGCTCGCCGCGACGGCCGAGCTCGTCGACGCCGGCCGCCGGGTCATCCTCCTTGACCAGGAACCCGAACAGTCCATCGGCGGGCAGGCGCACTGGTCCTTCGGGGGACTGTTCTTCGTGGACTCGCCGGAGCAGCGGCGCCTGCGGATCAAGGACTCGCACGCGCTTGCCCTGCAGGACTGGATGGGCACGGCCGCCTTCGACAGACCCGAGGACCACTGGCCGCGGAAATGGGCCGAGGCGTACGTCGACTTCGCGGCCGGCGAGAAGCGGTCCTGGCTGCACGGGATGGGCGTGCGGTTCTTCCCCGTCGTGGGGTGGGCCGAGCGCGGCGGGTACGACGCGCAGGGGCACGGGAACTCCGTGCCGCGCTTCCACATCACCTGGGGGACGGGACCGGGTCTAGTCGCACCGTTCGAGCGACGGGTTCGAGAAGGCGTCGCCCGCGGTCTCGTCCAGCTCAAGTTCCGCCACCGCGTCTCCGGTCTCTCCCGCAGCGCGGGCAGCGTCGACACCGTCACCGGAGAGGTCCTTGAACCCTCCGGTGTCGAGCGCGGCAAGGCCAGCAGCCGTGAGGTCACCGGATCCTTCGAGTACCGGGCCCAGGCGGTGATCGTGACGTCCGGCGGCATCGGCGGCAACCACGATCTCGTACGTGCCAACTGGCCCGAGCGGCTCGGCACTCCGCCCGAGCGGATGATCGCGGGCGTGCCCGCGCACGTCGACGGGCGGATGCTCGGCATCGCCGAGGGCGCGGGCGCCCGCCTGATCAACCGCGACCGCATGTGGCACTACACCGAGGGCATCCAGAACTGGAACCCCATCTGGGAGAACCACGGCATCCGCATCCTGCCGGGCCCCTCGTCGCTCTGGCTCGACGCGCGCGGCGACCGCCTGCCGGTGCCGCTCTTCCCCGGCTTCGACACGCTGGGCACGCTGGAACACATCATGAAGTCCGGGTACGAGTACACGTGGTTCGTGCTCAACCAGCGCATCATCGGCAAGGAGTTCACGCTCAGCGGCTCGGAGCAGAACCCCGATCTGACCGGGAAGTCCGTGCGCGGTGTCATCGAGCGCGCACGTGCCGATGTGGCGGCCCCCGTCAAGGCGTTCATGGACCACGGCGCCGACTTCGTCGTGGAGAAGGAGCTCGGCGCGCTCGTGCGCGGCATGAACGCGCTGACCAAGGAGCCCCTCATCGACGAGGCGGCGCTGCGCCGCACGCTCCAGGCGCGCGACCGCGAGATCGTCAACCCCTTCACCAAGGACCTGCAGATCACCGCGATCCGCGGCGCCCGCAAGTTCGTCGGGGAGCGGCTCATCAGGGCGGCTCCCCTGCACCCGATCCTCGACCCGAAGGCGGGCCCGCTCATCGCGGTGCGGCTCAACATCCTCACCCGCAAGACACTCGGCGGCCTGGAGACCGATCTCTCGTCGCGCGTCCTGGCGCAGGGAGGGGATCCGCTTCCCGGTGTGTACGCCGCCGGCGAGGCCGCCGGATTCGGCGGCGGGGGAGTGCACGGCTACCGCTCGCTCGAAGGCACCTTCCTCGGGGGCTGTCTCTTCTCGGGGCGCGCGGCCGGGCGCGCGGCCGCCAAGTCCGTGAGCTGAGAGGTCCGTTCGCCGCTGCCGCCGAGCGATCGGCGGCAGTTGTCCGAATCGTGTCCAAACGGGCGACCGCGCAGGTCGGGGTGAAGTCTGAGGGATTTGAAACGAGTTGGTGAAGGCCGCGACAGTGGGCTCACCTTGACTGGAGCGCTGCCTACCGCTTTGCTAAGCGTGATCATCCGTAAGCGAGCCGCGCCGGGGAGGAAGTCCCGCGGTGTCACCACCCCCACCCCCCTTGGGCCGTTCCCGCAAGCGAGCGGCGCACACCTTCGACTCCGCGCTCGACGACGCCGAACTGGTCACCGCCCGCACCGCGTTGGCCCAGGGCCGTTGGACCGAGGTCCGTACGCTGTTCGCCGACACCGGCGACGACTGGGACCGCAGGGGCCACCGGTTCGACGTACTCGCGCAGGAGCACTCCACCACCGCCTGGACCCGTGACTGGCGGCTCGCCGAGCCCGAGAGCACCGACGCCGCCGTGCTGCTCGGCTTTGCCGCGGTGCATCTCGCGCTGCGCGGCAAGGGGCGCCCGGAGAAGGCGCGGGAAGCCTGCCGGGATGCGGCGGCGCTGGTCCCCGCCGACCCCACGCCCTGGCTCGCGCTGCTCACCCTGGAGCGCACCCTTGGCCGCGAGGAGGACGTCGTGCGGCTCTTCGACGAGGTCCGCCACCGCCACCCCGAGCACCACCACGCCCACCATCTGATGGTGGCCAGGCTCGCCGAGCGGCGCCCCGCCGCGGGCCAGGACCCGCTGCACGAGGTGTACGACTTCGCCGCCTGGGCGGCCGAACAGGCCCCCGAGGACTCGCCGTTGGCGGTCCTGCCCGTCATCGCGCACGCCGAGCGCTACCGCGTCCTCGCCACCATCGGCAGCGAGCCCGCCGACCCCGCAGCCTCCGGGCACTGGACGGGCCGCCGGGCCCGCCAGGTCATGAAGGCGGCCTTCGACTGGTGGCTGGAGTGGGAGATGCCCGAGAGCAGGGCCCATCCGCGCTGCCGCGTCGACCTCAACTTCCTCGCCCACGCGAAGTTCTGCGAGGGCCGGGCCGCCGAGGCGGCCGCGCTCTTCCACCGCATCGGGCGGCACGCGACCAAAGACCCCTGGTCGTACCCGGACCGGGACCCGTACACGGCGTTCACCGCCGCGCGCGACGTCGCGCGCGGAGCAGCCTGACCCACCGCACCAATTCGTCCCCCCTGAAAGGACCACCGCGCCATGGCGACGGGAAGTTCGAGCAGTACGAGCGGCAGCAGAGCCGCCGGCGCACCCGCCACGAGCGCCGCCACCGACAGCGGGATCAGCACTTACGTGGGCGAGGAGCGGGCCCTGCGCGCGGGCCGCCTCGGCACCGCGGGACTGCTGCTCTCCGTGCTCGCCGCGACAGGCCCCCTGATGGTCGTCGCCGGTGTCATGCCCACGACGTACGGCGTGATGGGCGTCGTCGGACAGCCGCTGCTCTTCCTCATTCTCGGCGTGGTCCTCGGTCTCTTCAGCTTCGGGTACGCCGAGATGAGCCGTCACGTGCACAACGCGGGCGCCTTCTACGCGTACATATCGCGCGGCCTCGGCGGCACCGCGGGCGCCGGCGCCTCGCTGGTCGCGCTCGTCGCGTACAGCGCGCTGCAGGCGGGCCTCTACGGCCTCCTCGGCTTCGAGGTCTCCGGGCTGCTCAACACGTACTTCGAGGTCGAAGTCGCCTGGTGGATACCGGCACTTGTCACCGTCGCCGTCGTCGGCGTGCTCGCCTGGCTGAAGATCGACCTGAACGCGCGGGTCCTCGGCGTGCTGCTCCTGGTCGAGGTGGCGCTCGTCGTCATCTTCGACATCGCGGCCATCGCCGACCCGGCCAAGGAAGGCCTGTCCCTGCACGCCTTCAACCCCGACACCCTGACGGGCGCGGGCCTCGGCACCGCCCTGTGCTTCTGCATCGCGGCCTTCCTCGGCTTCGAACAGGCGCCGGTGTACGCCGAGGAGACCAGCCGTCCGCAGGTCGTCGTCGCCCGCGTGATGTTCTTCGCGGTGGGCTTCGTCGCGGTCTTCTTCGCGATCAGCTCCTGGGCGCTCACGGTGGCGGCGGGCCCGTCCGGCATCGTCTCCGCCGCACAGGAACAGAGCGCGGGGCTGCTCTTCGGGCTCACCGAGTCCCGGCTCGGCTCCACCTTCACCGACGTACTCCATGTCCTGTTCGTCACGGGCATGTTCGCCGCGCTCCTCTCCTTCCACAACGTGGTCGCGCGGTACGCCTTCGCCATGGGCCGCGAGGGACTGCTGCCCGCCGCTTTCGGGAAGACCAACACCTCCACCGGCGCCCCCGGCACCGGCTCCCTGCTCCAGACGGTCGTCTCCGTCCTGATCGTGGTGCCCTTCGCTGTGACCGACGACGGCCCGTTCGGCGACCCCACCGCGCCGGTCCTGCACCTGTTCACCTGGCTCGGCAACATCGGCGCCCTGGGCGTCATCCTCCTCATGGCCACGGCGTCCGTCGCGGTTATCGTCTTCTTCGTGCGCCGCGGCGCCGCCCGCGCCCAGGCCTGGCGCATCACCGCGTCCGCGCTCGCCGCGATCGGCCTGCTCGTCATCGCCGGCTACACGGTCAAGGACTTCGACGTCCTGGTCGGCGCGGGCCCCGGCTCGACGCTCAGCTGGGTGCTGCCCGGCATCATCCTGCTGGCCGCCCTGATCGGCGTGGTCTACGGCGCGGTCCTGCGCTCCACCAGGCCGGACGCGCACGCCAGGATCGGCCTGGGCAACGAGGCGTTCCAGCTGGAGAAGGCGGCGCGTCCGGATATGACGGAACGCTGACGGACACCCGTGGCCCCTGTACCCCGGGGGCCGCGGGTGCTCGAATCGAAGGGTGACAACTCCCCATCCGCACCAGCCCGAAGAAGACCTACGCGAGCGCGGCGGCGCACCGGTCGGCCGCCGTCTTGTCCTCGGGATGCTCGGCCTGGGCGTCGCGGGCGTGGCCGCCGCGCCGCCCCTCCAGCGGGGCCTGGAGTCCTTCCTGGGCGCCGCCTCCGACAAGGACCCCACCGGCCTGACGGACCTGCTCCCCAACGGCGGCGGCTTCCGCTACTACTCGGTGGCCTCGTCCGTCCCGCACCGCGACGCGTCGTCGTACCGCCTGAAGATCGACGGCCTGGTGGACAGGCCGACAACGCACTCGCTCGCGGACCTGCGCGCCCTCCCGCAGACCCGCCTGGTCCGCGACGTCCAGTGCGTTACGGGCTGGCGGGTGCCGAGCACCCCCTTCGAGGGCGTACGGCTCTCCCGGCTCCTGGACGCGGCGGGCGTGCGCCCCACGGCCCGCGCCGTGCGCTTCACCTGCTTCGACGGGACGTACAGCGAGAGCCTGACGTTGCGGCAGGCGCGGCGGGCGGATGTGCTGGTGGCCCTGCGCATGCAGGACAAGGACCTGGGCCACAGCCACGGCGGCCCGGTCCGCCTCTATGTCGCCCCCATGTACTTCTACAAGTCGGCGAAGTGGCTCTCCGGGATCGAGCTCACCGACGAGGTGGTGCCGGGGTACTGGGAGCGCCGGGGTTACGACGTGGACGCCTGGGTGGGTGATTCGAATGGCCGTGACGACGAGCCGACGGCGGTCTGAGGTCGCGCGGTTCAGCCCTGCGCAACGGTGGGCGCATCGACTGACGGCGCTCTTGATGGGCGTCTGCGTGGCGACGGCGGCCTGCCTCTACCTCCCGTTCCTCGCCGAACTGGTCGGCCGCCGGGCCCTGGTGGTGACCCTCCACACATGGTCGGGCCTGCTGCTTCCGGCCCCCTTCCTGGCGGGCCTGGCCTCCCGCGCCTTCCGCGGCGACCTGCGGCTCCTGAACCGCTTCGGCGCGCACGACAAGGTCTGGCTCCGGTCCGCCCTGCGCCGCAGGGCCGCGCCGCGCCCCGCGGGCAAGTTCAACGCGGGGCAGAAGCTGTACGCCGGCTGGATCGGCGGGGCGGTCCTGGTGATGCTGGGCACGGGCCTGCTGATGTGGTTCACGCATGTCGCCCCGCTGGCCTGGCGGACGGGAAGCACGTTCGTCCACGACTGGCTGGCCCTGGCGATGGGGGTGGTGCTTGCCGGGCACGTGGGGATGGCACTGGGGGACCCGGAGGCGAGGCGGGGAATGCGGACCGGGTCGGTGGACCCGGAGTGGGCGCAACGGGAACACCCACTGTGGCGCAGGTAGCCACCGCCCCGCTCCGCGGCGGATCTTTCCCGCCCACCCACCCGATTGCCCGGCAGCGGCCCCAGCCCGCCGACGCGCCGTCGTCGGCCGCGCCGCCGTACCGCCGCTTCGCGGCGAGTTTCCCGCCCACCCGCCCGATACCCGGCACTTGCCCGCCCACCCATCGGTAGGTCTTCGAGCCCGGCCGCAGGTATTTCAGCCCGTCCGGCGTTTGAGGACGAACTCGCCGGAGGCGGTGATCTGCGGCCACCTCGCGGCCGGCGGAGCCGGAAGTGATTCGGGTAGGGGCGGGGTTGGGGAAAAGAACCCCGCCCTGACCCCGGCTAAAGCACCAGCGAAAGCAGCAGCACGAACCCACCCGCGACCACGGAGATGATCGTCTCCATGACCGACCAGGTCTTGATCGTCTGCCCCACGTCAAGCCCGAAGTACTCCTTCACCAGCCAGAACCCCGCATCGTTCACATGCGAGAAGAACAGCGACCCCGCACCGATCGCCAGCACCAGCAACGCCGTGTGCGAGTCGGACATGTCCGCCGCCAGCGGAGCCACAAGCCCCGCCGCGGAGATCGTGGCCACCGTCGCCGACCCCGTGGCGAGCCGGATCACCACAGCGATCAGCCACGCCAGCAACAGCGCCGGAATCGACCAGTCCTTGGAGATGTCAAGGACCATCTGACCGACACCCGAGTCGATCAGCGTCTGCTTGAAGCCACCACCCGCACCGACGATCATCAGCACACCGGCGATCGGCGCGAGCGACTTCTCGACTGTCGTCGAGAGACGGTCCTTGGTGAAGCCGGCCGCCCGGCCCAGCGTGAACATGCCCACGATGACCGCGGTGAGCAGCGCGATCAGCGGCGACCCGATGACGTCGAAGACGCGCTGCACGGTGTGCTCGGGGTTGTCGACGATGATGTCGACCAGCGCCTTGGCCAGCATCATGACCACCGGAAGAAGGATGGTCGCGACGGAGGCGCCGAAGCTGGGGCGCTTGTCCAGGTTGTCCGAGGTGCGCTCGGGGATCATGCGGTCGGGCACCGGGACGTCGACCCAGCGGGCGGCGTACTTCGAGAAGACCGGACCCGCGATGATCACCGTCGGGATGGCGACCAGAACGCCGAGCGCCAGCGTGATCCCCAGGTTCGCGCCCACCGCGTCGATCGCGACGAGCGGACCGGGGTGCGGTGGAATGAGGCCGTGCATCACGGACAGGCCGGCGAGGGCCGGGATGCCGATCCGCATCAGGGAGTAGTTGCCGCGCTTGGCGACCATCAGGACGACCGGGATCAGCAGCACGATGCCGACCTCGAAGAAGAGCGGAAGGCCGATCACCGAGGCGATGAGGACCATCGCCCAGGGCATCGAGCGCCCGCCGGAACGCCCCGCCTTGGCCAGGATCGTGTCGACGATCTGGTCCGCGCCGCCGGAGTCCGCGAGCAGCTTGCCGAGGATCGCGCCGAGGGCGATCAGGACACCCACGCCCGCGACCGTGGTACCGAGCCCCGTCGTGAAGCTGACGATCGCCTTGTCGAGCGGAGCACCCGCGAAGGCGCCGAGGGCGAGCGACCCGATGGTCAGGGCCAGGAACGCGTGCAGCTTGAACTTCGTGATGAGCAGGACGATGACGGCGATGCCCGCGAGGACGGCGATTCCCAGCTGGGCATGGCCAGCGGAGGTGATCGGCTCGAGGGGGTCCGCTGCCAGCATCTCAACGCTGAGACCGGTCACGGTGTCTTCCTTGTACGTCAGGGGGAGGGGACGGGGGTGCGGGGGGTGTGAGGGGGGTTTCCGCCGGCGGAGCCACCCGCCGGGCGGGTCTACTTGTCGAGGGCGAGCAGGGCCTCGTACGCCCGCTCGCTGATCTCTTGGGGAGTGCCGGTGACATCGACGGCGACGCCCGCCTCGTCCGCGCCGAGCGGCTGGAGCGTGGCGAACTGCGAGTCGAGGAGGGCCGTCGGCATGAAGTGGCCCTGCCGGTGGGACATCCGGTCCTCGATGAGATCGCGGGTGCCGGTGAGGTGGACGAAGACGAGGCCGGGGGCCTCGGCCCGCAGCCGGTCGCGATAGCTCCGCTTGAGCGCCGAGCTGCTGACCACACCGCCGCGTCCGGCGCGGCCGTGCGCCCAGGCGCCGATGGCGTCGAGCCAGGGCCAGCGGTCGTCGTCGGTCAGCGGGGTCCCGGCCGACATCTTGGCGATGTTCGCCGGGGGGTGGAAGTCGTCGCCTTCGGCGTAGGGAACGCCGAGCCGATCTGCGAGCAGGGGGCCGATCGTGGTCTTGCCGGTTCCTGCCACGCCCATCACTACGACGACGTGTGGGGTGCTCATCGCTGTCCTGCCTCGCTGTCCTCATCGACATCTTCGACGTCATCGACATCGGTCGTGCACGGACCGCCGGTCGGGGGAGAGCCGACGGTCCGTTCACGTCACTGAAACCCATTAGGTCTGACGAATTCAAGAGTCTGTGACGCAAAAGTCTGACTTTTTGTTCCCGAGGGTCCCCACATACCCTGACGTCATGACCGAACCTGCCCGTGGGCTGCACGCTCGTGTACTGGAAAGCCTCGGGCCCGCCATCACCGGCGGTGAGTACCCGCCGGGCAGTGTGTTGCGCACGGATGAACTGGCGCAGCGCTTCGAGGTGTCACGTTCCGTCATCAGGGAAGCCGTGCGGGTGCTCGAATCCATGCACCTCGTCGAGTCCCGCCGCCGGGTGGGCGTGACCGTACGGCCCACCGAGGAGTGGAACGTCTACGACCCGCAGGTCATCCGGTGGCGGCTCGCGGGCGCCGACCGGCCGCGCCAGCTGCGCTCCCTCACGGTCCTGCGCTCGGCGGTCGAACCGGTCGCCGCGGGGCTCGCCGCCGAGCACGCCACGCCCGAGCAGTGCGCCGCCCTCACGGAGTGTGCGCTCGGCATGGTCGCCACCTCGCGGGGTCAGCAGCTGGAGGGCTACCTCTTCCACGACATCAACTTCCACCGCATTGTTCTGAACGCGTCGGGCAACGAGATGTTCGCCCGGCTCGGCGATGTCGTCGCCGAGGTCCTCGCGGGCCGTACGCATCACCAGGTGATGTTCGAGGACCCGGATCCGGCTGCCGTCACGTTGCACGTGCGGGTCGCCGAGGCGGTGCGGGAGGGGGACGCGGCCCGTGCGGAGGCGCTGACGCGGGAGATCGCGGTGGGTGCGCTGCACGAGCTGGACATTCTTGCCCCGTAGCGGCTCTTCCCCTGCGGGCGGGTCGTCTGTATCTGCGGGTGCGTGGTGGCTGGTCGCGCAGTTCCCCGCGCCCCTGAAGGGGCGCCCCCTCCGCGCCATTTCCGGCCGTCGGGGACAATGAGCCGCATGTCCCGACGCCCCACCCGCCCCAAGACCTGCCCCTGCGGGCACCCCGAGCCGTACGAGTCGTGCTGCGGACGGCTGCACCGGGGCGAGGCGAAGGCCGCCGTGCCCGAGGAGCTGATGCGCTCCCGCTACAGCGCCTTCGTGAAGCGGGACGAGGCGTACCTCCTGCGTACCTGGCACCCGAGGACCCGGCCGCCCCGCGTCGAGTTCGATCCGGGCATGCGCTGGGTGGGCCTGGAGATCCTGGCGACCGCCGAAGGCACGGCGTTCCACAGCACGGGCACGGTCGAGTTCCGGGCCCGGTACACCGACGGGGGTCGCCAGGACGCGCTGCACGAGCGCAGCAGGTTCGAGCGGGTCCACGGGGCCTGGGTGTACGTCGACGGCGACTTCATCGAGTAGCGGGGGGCGCGCGGCGACCCGTACGGGACCGGCCATCAGCGCCCTCTCGCTCTTGGGGCTGCTGGGAGTGGAGGCCCCAGAGGGACTCGCGGACGATCACACGCGCCACGCCACAGGCCCGCCACGGCCCGCCGACGGGCCCAAATACCGCCGCCCGCCTGCCTGTTCGAGCTGCGACGCAGGCCCCACACATAGGCGAGATCCCGCGCTGCGGCCGTCCGGTGCCGCCACTAGCGTCCTAGGCCCTGTCGTCGGACTCCCGCCTGCCCCGCGACGCCTGGCACGTACTCTCGCCGCACCAGGCGAAAGCCCGAGTACGCCCAGTACGAGGGCTTCCGCCCGGCACGCCGATAGCACGCACCAGACGCCGTGAGGCCCGCCCTTCAGGCGGACGGCGGGAGTCCGACGACAGGGCCTAGCCCCCGTCCCGTACGCCTGCGTGCGAAGGAAGCGCCTGATGGCCGACACCGGACAGTACGAGCAGAGTTACGAGCGTTACGTGGGCGGCAGCCCCGAGGCGGAGCGGCGGCTTTTCGAGCGCCTGGCACACGAACTGATGAAGGTTCAGGTCAAGAACCGGCGGGCGGGCGGCGCCGGTTCGCTCGCCCGCACCCAGCACGCGAAGTCCGCACTCGGCGTGGAGAACGCCCGCCTCTCCTTCCGCGACGATCTGCCCGATGCGCTGCGCACCGGGTTCGCCCGGCCCGGCGCCGAGTACCCGGCGACCGTGCGGCTCTCCAACGCGAGCGGCATCCGGCAGGGCGACGGGGTGGCCGATCTGCGCGGCGTCGCCGTGCGGGTGACGGTGTCGGCCGAGGAGAGCCACGACCTGCTCGCCACCAACTACCCGGTGTCGCACGCCCGTGACGCCCGCGAGTTCGTCGCCTTCGCCAAGGCCATGGCGGGCGCGACGAGCCCGCTGAAGAAGGCCCTGGGCCTGTTCGTGAAGCTTCCGCTCGCCGTCGGTCTCTCCGCCGCGACGCGGATGCGCCGCAACATCCAGGCCGCCACCCGCCACAAGGTCGACAGCCTTGCCAGGGAGACCTATTGGAGCCGCGGCGCGATCCTGTGGGGTGACGCGGGCCCGGTCCGCTATCTGCTGCGCCCCGTCGTGGGCAGCGCCCCCGAGCCCAGGCCCGAGCGCCGCGACCCCCGCTTCCTGCACCGCGAACTCGCCCACCGCCTCGTCACGTCGGACGTCGCCTTCGAACTGTGCGTACAGCGCTACGTCGACGAGCGGCGCACGCCCGTCGAGGACGGCTCCGTGGACTGGAAGGACGCCATCACCCCCGCGGTGCCCATCGGGCGCCTCACCGTGCCACGCCAGGACATCAGCACCGCCGAGGCGCAGGCCGCGGCCGGGCGCGTCGAAGAGCTCGCCTTCAACCCCTGGTACACCACCGACGAGTTCCGCCCCCTGGGCAACCTCAACCGCGCCCGCAAGGCCGCGTACGAAGCAAGCGCCGCCCACCGCCAGGGGCTGCGCTTCACCACCCAGGAGCCGCTGCGCAACAAGGTGCTCGGCATCCCGGTCGGCGGCTTCTTCCGCGCGCTCAACCGCTATGTCCCCTGGCACCGGCTGCCGTTGGAGCCGAGCCTGCTGAACCTGGTCTTCCTGCGCAAGGTGCTCAGGCGCCTCAACCTCATCGACACCGACGTGCACGAGGCGCCCCCGAAGGCCGTTCCCGTGCCCGCGCCCGTAGACGAGCGGCTGCGCACGGCCCGGTCCTACGACGGCACGTACAACGATCTCTCCGCGCCGTCCATGGGAGCCGTCGGCGCGGCCTTCGGACGCAACCTGAAGCCGGACTACCGGCCCGACCTCTTCGACACCCCGAACCCGGTCACCGTCAGCCGCGAACTCCTGCAGCGCGACACCTTCGTACCGGCGACCACGCTCAACATCCTGGCCGCCGCCTGGATCCAGTTCCAGGTCCACGACTGGGTCAACCACCGCCGCTACCCGGCCGGCGGCAAGACCGTCGAAGTCCCGCTGCCGCCCGGCAGCACCTGGCACAACACCCCCGGCGGACCCCCCGAGAACGTGATGCGCTTCGCCGAGAACGAAGGCAGCCCCCTACCTGGCCTACCCGGCGACCGTCCCCCGGTCCTCTTCGCCAACACCGCATCGCACTGGTGGGACGGCTCCGAGGTGTACGGCGCCGACGAGCGCACCGCCAGGTTCCTGCGCGCCCCGGACGGCGGCGCCGACCTGCGCCTGGAGGACGGGCATCTGCCCATCGGCCAGAACGGCGTCCCGCTCACCGGCTTCAACGACAGTTGGTGGCTCGGCCTCAGCGCGATGCACACCCTCTTCGCCCGCGAGCACAACGCGGTCTGCGCGGCGCTGCGCAGCGAGTACCCGGCGATGAGCGAGGACAGCGTCTACCACACGGCACGCCTGGTCGTCTCCGCCCTCATCGCCAAGATCCACACGGTGGAGTGGACCCCGGCGATCCTCGCCACCAAGGCCATCGACCTCGGCCTGCACACCAACTGGGAGGGCCCGCCCGACAATTGGCTCAACAAGCTGGGCCTGTGGCTCCTGGAGTCCCACTCGCTGACCGGCATCCCCAAGACCCTGCCGGACCACCACGCGGCGCCGTACTCCCTCACCGAGGACTTCGTCACCGTCTACCGGATGCATCCGCTGATCCCCGACGACTACGTGATGCGCGAGCACCACTTCGGGCAGCGCCTGGAGAGCCTCGGCTTCAACGACATCCAGGGCGCCGCCGCCGAGGCCGCCATCCGCAAGACGGGCCTGGCCGACACCCTCTACTCCTTCGGCATCGCCCACCCCGGCGCGATCACCCTGAACAACTTCCCGCGCGCGCTGCAGCGCTTCGAGCGCGACGGGGAGATCATCGACCTGTCCGTCGTCGACCTCGTGCGCACCCGCAGGCGGGGCGTGCCGCGCTACAACGACTTCCGCGCGGGCCTGCACAAGCCGCGGATCAGCCGCTTCGAGGACCTGACCCAGGACCCCGAGACCCTCGCGCGCCTCAAGGACGTCTACGACTCGGTCGACGAGATCGACACTGTGGTCGGCCTGTTCGCCGAGAACCCGCCGACCGGCTTCGGCTTCAGCGACACCGCCTTCCGCATCTTCATCCTGATGGCCACGCGCCGCCTGCAGAGCGACCGCTTCCTGACCGTCGACTACCGCCCCGAGATCTACACGCCGCTCGGCATGGACTGGGTCGAGAAGGGCGGCATGAAATCCGTCATCCTGCGGCACGCCCCGGACCTCGCGGGGCTGCTGCCGCGCGACGCGAGCGCGTTCGCGCCGTGGCGGCAGGTGCAGCCGATGCGGGACGGCGGCAGCGATGCCGCGGGATGACGGCGGGGACGGGCCCCGGGCGGACGGGCACCACCCGGGGCTCGACGACCTCTTCGTACGCCCCCTCCTGGAGACGGTCTGGCGCCGCCGCACCCACCGGGTGAGCCGCGGCGCCAACGTCCCCGCGGGGTCGATGAGTCACGTGTCCGAGCAGGCCCCGCAGCCGCTCACCGAACTGGAGGAGGCGGTCCTGATCGCCCTGACCGGCTGCACCGGTCTGACGATGCCGGACCGCCCCTTCGACGACCCCCGCAACGGCAAACCGATCATGGCGAAGCCGAACCTGACGATGGCGGGGCGCACGGCAGGCAGCCCCGACAACGCGCAGGGCACGCACTTCTTCCTGATCAACGACACGGGGACGTACTACCTGCGCAAGCTGGACCCGGCGCCCGGGGAACCCTTCGACGCGCTGACCCTGACCGACCGCGCACGGCAGTCCAAGGTCCAGGTCCTCGACCACCGTCTCGACGTCGCCGAGGGCCTGCGGGACTTCCCCGCCTACCTGGACTCGAACCGCTTCCTGTCCAACCTTCCCGGTACGACGCTGCTGTTCCCGGTGGTGGACCTCTCCCACCAGTACATCAACGCCCTGATGTACCTGCTCACGCAGCCGGACGGCGCCCGCCCCACCCTGGTCGACGACCGCAACTTCTACCGCCCGGCGGGCGTGAAGAAGTGGATCCGCAACGGCTTCCTGAACGAGAAGCTGAAACTGCCCCTGGGTGCGCTCGGCCCCCTGCGCACCCAGATCGAGGCGGACCTGCTCCTCCAGAACCTCATGCTGGTGGCCGACGCGATGGGCCTCGGCGCCTGGATCCACGCCTCCATCAACCCCCAAATAGCCCTGGGCGACCCGAAGTTCAGCCGCGCCTACGGCAAGATGCTGGGCTTCACCTTCGTCACCCCGCGCTGGCGCATCGCCGACCTGTGGCGCTGGCACATCCCTCTTCCCAAGTACGCCAACGTCCGCTCGCACCCGGTGGGCCTCAAGGCACCGAATGGCGAGCAGCTGATCTCCGCCATGTGCCCGCCCGCGTTCGCGTCGATGTCCGACGCGGTGGATGCCGTCATCCGCGAGAAGTTCGGCCCCGGCGGCGTCTACGGCGACAAGGACGTCTTCTCCCGCATCTACCGCGAGGACTACGGCCGGCGCTACCTGGCGGAGGCGAGCGAGTACGAGGACCGGGTCGTCGAATGCGCCCGCGACATCTGCGCGTACATCCTGCGCACCCACCGCCGCTTCCCCGCGCACACGGACGCGATCCACGTCCCCGGCGTCTGGCTGCAGGCGCACCACGTGGAGCGGCCCTACTACGAGAAGTACTTCACGAACGGCCTGACGGACGCGCATCGCCGGCACGGGGAGCTGTGGGACGACTAGCCCTCATACCGTCCAACTCACCCTCCCTTGGCCGAAGATCACCCACGGCCCTCGGTCAGTAACCCACAGGGTTGATCGATACCACTGCCTACCCGATAAGCTCCGTGCCGGCACCCCGAGTTGACCCGATTTGCGGTCTGTCGCGTCCCGCGGCGCTGTCGCTCTGTCGCACGGGGGATCACGCAAAGGCGTGGCAGTGGCGGCTCGACCGGCAGCAGGCCCTCATGGCCCGCTTGGCGGACGACTTCCTGCCCAAGGCCTTCGAGGGCCTGCGAGGCGATCGACGACGTCATGCCGCTCGCGCCCGATCGAGAGACCGAGATCACACCGGAGTTCAGGCTCGAACTCCGCAAGGTCCTGCGAACCGCCCTGATCGCGGTCGAGGAAGAGTTCAACCGCAGCACCTCCGCCGAGCAGGTCGTCATCAGCATCGGAAGCCGGATCCACGTACTGACCGGAAAGATCCGTGGCCGTCTGCACGAGATGCAGGGCGAGCACGGCAGGACCCCGGCCGTCGCCCAGGGCCTGATGGAGCTCGACCAGGCGATCGGCCCCGCCGACTGTCTGGCCGCCAGCATCGGCGTGCTCGGCGGCACGGACCGTCCTGGACGTCAGTGACAGGAGTCGTACTTCAGCCCGCTACCCGCCGTCTCGGTGACGGGACCGACTGAAGCCCAGATGAAGCCCCAGCCGCCCGCCGGTCAGGACGAGCCCGTCGCTGTACTCGCCCAGCCGGGAGAGACCGATGTCGAGGACGCCGCGGATGTCACGCCGGGCGGCCTGCCCAGGCGCAGGAGAAGGCGCACCGATTCCCCGAGAGGGGCCGAAAGCAGGTCAGAAGCCACGACGGCCACTCCCGCGCAGCCCGTAGCGCCACCGGACGCGGCCTTCGCCACCGCTGGACGAGAGACCGACGAGCCCCGCACCGAAGAGAGCGACTAGCCACATGACGCAACACGAAACCGACGTGAGCTGGGCGCTCCGCGATCTGACCGAGAGCATCCAGGAGATCCGCTTCGCCCTGGTCGCGTCGAGCGACGGCAAGGCCATCACGTCGTACGGAGCCGACGACCCGGACGACGTGGACGGCGGGCATCTGTTCGTGGTGCGGGCCGGAGTGGAGACGTACCTCGGCGTCCTCGCCAAGGAAGGGCTCGATCAAGGGCTGCTCGGTCACCAGATGAGGGACCTGTCCCGCAGGATGGGTGAGCTCCTCGGCACCACTCCGCGCCAGGAGGAGCAGTCTGGATGAGCGGCCCTCACCGGTCCGGCCCCCCACGGCCCACGGAACCGCCCGGTCTCGAGCGCTACTACGTGCTCACCGGCGGTCGCAGTGGTCCCGGCGGGCCGGCCGCCGGTCTCGACGTGGCGACCCTCATCATCTCTCGCTCCGCCCCCTCCCTCGCCCACGGCATGCAGCACGAGCACAAAGAGATCGTCCGCCGGTGCCGGGATCCACTGTCGGTGGCCGAACTGGGCGCCCATCTCGGACTGGAGTTCAAAGGCTTTGACCGTCCGGACCAGCCGACGACAGATGGCTCACAACTGCCCGCCGAGAGCCGCTCGGTCAAAGTGATGATCGCCGGGGGCTTCGGCACCGGCAAGACCACCATGGTCCGCTCCGTGAGCGACATCAAACCGCTCACCACCGAGGAGACCCTGACCCAGGCGAGCATCGACGTCGGCCACCTCATCGGCGTCGCGGACAAGACCGAGACCACGGTCAGCCTGGACTTCGGACGGATCGGACTCGACGAACAGCTGGTGCTCTACCTGTTCGGCACGCCGGGCCAGGAGCGCTTCCGGTTCCTGTGGAACGGCCTGTTCAAGGGGGCGCTCGGCGCGGCCGTCCTGGTGGACACGCGGCGCCTCGCGTCCAGCTTCCGGGCGATCGAGGAGATGGAGCGGCAGGGCGTGCCGTTCGTCATCGCCCTGATCCGCCATCTCAAGGAGCGGTCCGCCGCCATCCTGGAGGCCGCTCGATGAAGTCCCCGCTCCCGGACGTCGATGCTGTGGGGTGTGGGTCGCGCTCCAGACTGGTGGGGCCCAGGGAGCATGACGCGAAGAGCGGGCCAGGAGATCCTGGCCCGCTCTTCGCGGTGTAACTCTGTGTCCGAGGGGGGACTTGAACCCCCACGCCCGATAAAGGGCACTAGCACCTCAAGCTAGCGCGTCTGCCATTCCGCCACCCGGACCAGGTGGTGTCTGTCGCGGTTTCCCGCGGCGACGTGGAAAACCATAGCAAACATTCGGGGCCCTCTGATCACACAGGTCACGCGCGTGAACGGCGTATGTCGGCCGGTGCCCGGCCTTGGGTGTCAGGGGGTGGGCGCGGGAGGATGAAGGGGACCACCAGGAGCGATAGCGGGAGGAACCAGCGTGAGCGAGTCGAGCAGGGCCGACAGGGCAGGCAAGACGGACCGGTCGCAGCCCGTGACCGGCGAGGACGAGGTCGTCGATCTCTGCCGCGATCTCATCCGCATCGACACCAGCAACTACGGCGACCACTCCGGCCCCGGCGAGCGCAAGGCGGCCGAGTACGTCGCGGAGAAGCTCGCCGAGGTGGGTCTGGAGCCGCATATCTTCGAATCGCACCCCGGACGGGCCTCCACGGTGGCGCGCATCGAGGGCGAGGACCGCTCCCGGCCCGCGCTGCTCATCCACGGCCACACCGATGTCGTACCGGCGAACGCCCAGGACTGGACGCACCACCCCTTCTCCGGGGAGATCGCGGACGGCTGTGTCTGGGGCCGTGGCGCCGTCGACATGAAGGACATGGACGCGATGACCCTCGCGGTCGTGCGCGACCGCATGCGCAGCGGCCGCAAGCCCCCGCGCGACATCGTGCTGTCGTTCATGGCCGACGAGGAGGCCGGCGGCACGTACGGCGCCCGGTACCTGGTCGACAACCACCGGGAGCTCTTCGACGGCGTCACGGAGGCGATCAGCGAGGTCGGCGGCTTCTCCTTCACCGTCAACGAGCAGCTGCGGCTCTACCTCGTCGAGACGGCCCAGAAGGGCATGCACTGGATGAAGCTGACCGTGGACGGCACCGCGGGCCACGGTTCGATGATCCACAAGGACAACGCCATCACCGAACTGTCCGAGGCGGTCGGGCGGTTGGGGCGGCACAAGTTCCCGGTGCGGGTCACCAAGACGCTGCGGCACTTCCTCGACGAGCTCGGCGACGCCCTCGGCACCGAGCTCGACCCCGAGAACATGGACGAGACGCTCGCCAAGCTCGGCGGCATCGCCAAGCTCATCGGCGCCTCGCTGCAGAACACCGCCAACCCGACCCAGCTGGGCGCGGGCTACAAGGTCAACGTCATTCCGGGGCAGGCGACAGCGCATGTCGACGGGCGCTTCCTGCCGGGGTACGAGGAGGAGTTCCTCGCCGACCTGGACCGGATTCTCGGCCCGAACGTGAAGCGCGAGGACGTGCACGCGGACAAGGCCCTGGAGACCACCTTCGACGGCGCGCTCGTCGACGCCATGCAGACGGCGCTGCAGGCCGAGGACCCCATCGCCCGCGCCGTCCCGTACATGCTCTCCGCGGGCACGGACGCCAAGTCCTTCGACGACCTCGGCATCCGCGGCTTCGGCTTCGCGCCGCTGAAGCTGCCGCCGGAACTGGACTTCGCCGGCATGTTCCACGGCGTGGATGAGCGAGTGCCCGTGGACGGCTTGAAGTTCGGCGTGCGCGTGCTCGACCGGTTCATCGACGCGTCCTGAAAGCCGGTCCGCGCGCCCCCGATTGACCGTATTGTGCGCTGAAACGACACATCGGTAATCGTCAGCGCGTACGCACCGGACTGAAAAGAGTGAAAGCGACCATAAGCTCGTAGCCTCATTAGTTCCTCCTCGTTACAGGTGGTGCGGTCCGCGGCTGGGATCGCATTGCCAACAAGGAGGAATAATGATCAAGAAGGTCGTCGCTGCTGCGGCTGCCACTGGTGGTCTGGTGCTCGCGGGTGCGGGCATGGCCGTCGCCGACGCCGGTGCCCAGGGTGCCGCCGTGAAGTCTCCCGGTGTGCTTTCGGGCAATGTCGTTCAGGCCCCGGTGCACGTTCCGGTGAACGTCTGTGGCAACACGGTCTCCGTGATCGGGCTGCTGAACCCCGCCTTCGGCAACACCTGCGTCAACAAGTGACGTTGCTGTGCCTCACCCCATGAGGGTCTGAGTCGGTCGGCCCCGGAGTGCGTGCCATGCGCTCCGGGGCCTTCGGGCATTCCGCGCACGTACCCCAAGGCGCGTGCGCATTCCAGAAGGTCATAAGGCAGGTAGAACCTATGCGACAGGTCACTCGAAAAGGCCTGATCACAGTGGCGGCCGCGACCGGCGTACTCGCCATCGGCGGTGGCTACGCGCAGGCCGACTCGGGCGCCGCCGGAAGCAGTTCGGATTCGCCGGGGGTACTCTCCGGCAATTCCGTGCAGCTCCCCGTGGACATTCCGGTCAACGTGTGCGGCAACAGCGTCAATGTGGTCGGCGTACTCAATCCCGCGGCGGGCAACAGCTGCGCCAACACCTCGGACAGGGGCGACAGCGGTGCGCGGCCCTCGGGTGGCGGCGCGCAGGCCGAGGCGCACACCAGTGACTCGCCGGGCGTCGGCTCCGGCAACAGCGTCCAGGTGCCGGTCGACGTGCCCGTGAACGTCTGCGGCAACAGCGTCACCATCGGCGGTCTCGGCAACGCGACCACCGGCAACGAGTGCGCCAACGACTCGGGCGAAGCGGCCCCGCCGGGCGGCGAGAAGCCGCCGACGGAGCCGCCGGGCAAGCCTCAGCCGCCCGAGAAGCCGCAGGAACCGGGCGACCCGGAGGACCCCGGTACGCCGGGGGAGAAGCCGCCGGGCGACCGGACCGAGCCGAACCGGCCGGGTACGCAGCTCGTCACCCCGCCCAAGGGCTCCGACCAGCTCGCTCAGACCGGCAGCTCGCTGCCGGTGGGTGTGGCGCTGCCGGTGGGCGCGGGCATGCTGCTCGCGGGGACGGTGCTGTACCGCAGGGCGCGGTCCGCGGCCTGATCGCGGGCGCCGGGCGCCGGGCGTCAGCGCGGAACGGAGTGGGCCCCGCCTCGGCGGGGCCCACTCCGTTCCGTACGTATCAAGTCACTCTGTGTCCGTCTCGCGTTACCAAGTGGCCCGCAGCTGGCGGATGATCCGCCGCTTCAGCCGCACCCTGCGGCTGCCGTCCGAGTGCAGGCTCAGGCGGTCCAACTCCCAGTGTCCGTACTCCGCGTGGTCTGTCAGCAGACGCGTGGTTTCCTTGCGGGTGAGCCCGCGTGGCACATACACGTCGACAAATTCGTATTCCGGCATCGCATCTATTGTGCAAGTACAGCCCCGGTACGGATAGCGTCTGCACTATGTCTGATGCTGCGCAGCCCACCGCTGCCGAGGTACGTGCCGCCGCCGAGGCGGTCAAGACCGCGCTCGACCGCCACCTTGCCGCGGTCGAACGCAGGTCGGGGGAGGACGACCCGGCCGTCTACGAAGCGTTCAATGAGCTGGCCGCCGCGGCCGAGACCTATGACGAGCTGCTCTACGACCGCTACGACGAGGTCACGCCCTTCGAGATCCCCGGCGCGGACGGCGACGTGCCGCCGTACCAGGGGCCCGAGGAGCCGAACGCGCTCAGCGTGCTGATCCGCAGGGACTACACCGTGGCGGAGCCGCATCGGCTGCTCGCCCAGGCCCAGCGGGTCGCGGATCTCGACGCGGACACGGTGGCGGGCGAGAGTCCGGCCGCCGTGGCGGCCGGCAGCAGCGTGCACGCCGCGCTCGGCGTGCTCTTCGGCGAGTTCGAACCGGACGAAATCGCCTCCCGGCACAAGGAGTTCGGCCTGGAGGAGGGCGACTCCACGCTCTGGGTGACCGCCCTCGACGAGCCCGCCGAGCCGGGGGAATGGCTCGAGCTCCCCTTCGACCAGGCGGACCCGCACCGGATCGTCTGCCGCTTCGACGTCAGCACCGTCTTCGACGACGAACTGGACGACGAGGACCTCGACGCGGAGGTCGCGGCGGCGGCCGCGCTGGCGCTGGAGGCGGTGGAGGAGCTGGACGAGGCCGATGACCTCGACGATGCGGACGATGCGGGCGGGGCGGACGCGGTCGACGTCGTCGACGTGGACGACGACCGCAGTCCGCTGGACGCCGATCGCTGATTTCCGCGGGCCCGGGGGCCTGGGGGCGGTGCGGTGCCGTCCGCTGCTGTGGGCAGGCGTTCCGCAGGGCGGAACGGGTGGGCACAGCGCCAATCGCCGGGTGAGCGATTGACCAGGCGGTCAGGCCAAGGTGGAGGCCGGGGAGCCGGGGTTTCCCCCGCCTCCCCGGCCGCCCGCGGTCAGGTGGTGGACGGGATCTGGGGGCGCAGGAGGGGCTGCAGGCGGGTGGTGCGGTCCTTCGGGAGGACTTCCGCCACCGCCCGCGGCAGCGCCTGTTCCGCGCCCTGGACCACCGACAGGTGGCGCTCTCCGCGGCTGAACGCGGTGTAGACCCAGGCCCGGGTCAGCGCGGCCGTCGCGTCACCCGGCAGCACCACGACCACCGCGGGCCACGTCAGACCCACCGCCTGGTGCGCGGTCAGCGCCCAGGCGTGGCGGACCGTCTGCTCCACCCGCTCCTTCGGTACGACGACGGGCGCGCCGTCACACTCCAGGTGCAGCCCCTCCGCGTCGGCCCGGACCACCCGGCCCAGAGTCGTGCGGCCCGGCGCCGGGACGTGGGCGACGCGGTCGCCCGGGTCGAAGCCGCCGAACCGGCCGGGGCCGGGGTTCAGCCGCTCCTTGAGCGCCGCGTTCAACGCGCGCGTACCCGCCGCCCCGCCGTGCCCGGGGGTGACGACCTGGGTGTCCTGCGGGGGCACCCCGATCGCCCGCGGCACCGAGTCGGCCACGAGCTGCACCGTGCGGTGCACCGCCTCGCCCGCGTCCCGCACGGGGACGATCACGACCTCCTTGCCCGGCGCGTCGACCTGGTTCAGCTCGCCGATGCCGACACCGGAGACCAGCTCCCCGATGGGGCCCGGATCCGGCGTGCGGGAGACGACCTGCGGGCAGCAGCGCGCCGTGACGAGGTCCGCGAAGACCCGTCCGGGGCCCGCCGACCACAGCACCCCCGGGTCACCGCTGAGCACCAGACGGGCGCCGTCCGGCAGGGACTCCACCAGCATCGCGGCGCTCTCCACGTCCAGCTGCGGCGCGTCCAGGACCACCAGGAGGTCGAGGGCGAGCGCACCGTCCCTGTCCCGCCCCGGCCCCTCCGCCCCGGAGAGCAGCCCCGCCACGGTCACGGCGGCCGCCTCGTCCGAGCCGACGAGCCCGGCAAGGCGCCGGCGCCCCGCGGTGCTGTGCGTGGCGGCGCACACCCGCAGGCCGAGCGCCTCGGCGGCGGCCGCCAGGGCGGCGGGCTCCGCGCGGGCCGTTTCGCCGCCGGTGTGCAGGACAAGCCCGTGCCCGGCGACCTCGCGGATCAGCTCGGCGGTGGAACCGGACGCCTCGCCCGCGGCGGACTCCCAGTCGGCCGCCGACGGTCCCGAACCGTCCTCCTTCGGCAGGGAGTTGATCACCCGGGCGAGCCCGTCGGCGAGGCTCTCCTCGGCCAGTGCGTACTGCTCGAGGCCCACCAGGACGCGGACCGGGCGCTCGGTCTCCTCGCCCTCGCCCTCGTCGTCCGCCGGTGCCGGTGCAGGCGCTCCCGGCGTCTCGATGGCGTCCTGGAAGACGAGGATGTCGCCCTCCGCGATGGCACCCTGGACCGCCGCGTCCGGGTCCGGCACGGCACGCTGCCCGAGCGCGGCGGTGAGCGCCGACGCGTCCAGGGCCGTGTGCCCGGCGACGGCCGCCTGCTCCAGGAGCCATACGGTGATCGCGCGCCCCCTGCGCTCGTCGTCGGGCCCGCACTCCGCGCCGAGCAGCGCCCGCGCGAACCCGTCTGCCTGCTCGGTTCGCACGCCGCCGACCCGGAGCAACTGCCAGGGGTCGTCCCGCAGTTGAGCGTCGGCCCCCTCGCCGAGCGCCGCCGCCGTGCGCGAGGCGAGGGCTGCGGGGCCCCCGCCCTCGGCGAGCACGGCACGGACCGCCTCGATGGCCTCGTCGTCGGGCCCCGCGGCGGCCGCCACGGGCTGCGGCCGACGCACCGGCTGGGGCTCGGGCGCCCTGCGCGGTGCCGGCGCGGGCTCGGTGAAGGCGCTGGCCACCGGTTGCTCGCCGCTCTCCACGGCCCGGACGGCCGCCAGCAGGTCGGCGGCCTTGCCGCTGAGCTTCGCCCCCGCGTCGACGGGTCCGTGCTTGGCGGCCTTGCGCTCCTCGATCCGCTCCCGCAGCTCACGCTGGGCGGCGATCTCGGCTTCGGTCTCGGAGAGTTCCTTGGCTTCGGCGGCGGCTTCGGTGGTGGAAGCGTCCCCCGCGTCGCTCTCGCCCGCACCCTCCTGCGTCTCCGCGTCCGGCACGCTCCGTGCGGCGATCTTGCCCGCGGAGAGCTCCGCTGCCGCGGTGCCCCCCGCGGCAGCAGCATCGCCCTCGGGCGCGTCCGCGTCCGGCACGCTCGGGGTCTCCGGCTCGGTGCCCTCGGGGGTGGCGGTTTCCTCCGCGGCAGCGGTCGGCGGCTCCGTACTCACAGCGTGCTCCAGTCCTGATCGGGGTAGCGGTGCACGGGCGCCGACACATCGTCGAGCGCCTGGCAGATCTCGTCAGGAAGACTAAGGGTCTCCACTGACAAAGCGGCCGTGAGCTGCTGCGCGTTGCGCGCGCCGACGATCGGCGCGGTCACTCCGGGGCGGTCGCGCACCCAGGCGAGGGCGACTTGGAGGGGCGTCGCGGCGAGGCCGTCCGCCGCCGTGGCGACCGCGTCGACGATGCGGCTCGCGGCGTCGTCGAGATACGGCGCGACGAACGGTGCGAGATGTTCGGAGCCGCCGCGCGAGTCGGCGGGAGTGGAGTGCCGGTACTTGCCGGTGAGCACCCCGCGCCCCAGCGGCGACGACGGCAGCAGGCCCACCCCCAGGTCCTGCGCGGCGGGCAGCACTTCGCGCTCGATGCCGCGCTGCAGCAGGGAGTACTCCATCTGCGTACTGGCCAGGCGGGTGCGGGTGCCCGGCGCCGCGAGCTGCCATGTCGCCGCCTTGGCGAGCTGCCAGCCGGAGAAGTTCGAGATGCCCGCATAGCGCGCGCGGCCGCTGCTGACGGCGATGTCCAGGGCCTGGAGCGTCTCGTCGAGCGGTGTGGCGGGGTCGAAGGCGTGCACCTGCCACAGGTCGACGTGGTCCGTGCCGAGCCGGGCGAGCGAAGCGTCGAGCGCGGAGAGCAGATGGCCCCGCGAGCCGTCGAAGCGTCGCTCCGGGTCGGGGACGCTGCCCGCCTTGGTGGCGATGACCAGGTCACGCCGCGGCACGAGCCGTTCTATGAGCCTGCCGAGCAGATACTCGGCCTCCCCGTCGCCGTACACATCCGCCGTGTCGACGAGGCTGCCGCCCGCTTCCCAGAACACCTTCAACAGGTCGGCGGCGTCGCTCTCGTCGGTATGCCCCCAGGTGAGGGTGCCGAGTCCGATCCGGGACACGCGAAGGCCGGTACGGCCGAGATGCCTCTGCTCCATGGGCGCTGAGATTACTGGCCGGGCCCCCGCGGCGGGTGGGGCTGTGGGCAAACCGGCGCCTGTGGACAACTCCGCCACCCGTCCGCCCGCCCCTGACGGCCCTCACCGGCACGCGCTACAGTCCCCGGCACAGGGACGTTACTGCGCAGTAAGGGGATTCGGCCATGCAGCTCGGGATCAACCTCGGCTACTGGGGCGCGGGAATGGACGGCGACAATCTCGCCGTCGCCAAGGAGGCCGACAAGCTCGGCTACGCGGTCTGCTGGGCCGCCGAGGCGTACGGCTCGGACGCCGCGACGGTGCTGTCCTGGGTGGCCGCACAGACCGAACGTATCGACATCGGATCCGCGATCTTCCAGATCCCGGCCCGGCAGCCCGCGATGACCGCCATGACGGCCGCCACGCTCGACTCGCTCTCCGGCGGCCGCTTCCGCCTGGGCCTCGGTGTCTCCGGACCGCAGGTGTCCGAGGGCTGGTACGGCGTCAGGTTCGACAAGCCGCTCGCCCGCACCCGTGAGTACGTCGAGATCGTCCGCAAGGCGATGACGCGCGAGCGTCTCTCCTACGAGGGCGAGCACTGGACGCTGCCGCTGCCGGAAGGCCCCGGCAAGCCCCTCAAGCTCACCGTCCACCCGCAGCGCGAGCACATCCCCCTGTACATCGCGGCGATCGGCCCCAAGAACCTGGAGCAGACCGGCGAGATCGCCGATGGCGCCCTGTTGATCTTCCCTGCGGCCGAGCACCTGGAGGAGACCGCGATCCGCCACCTGCGCGCCGGGCGCGAGAAGGCGGGCAAGACCATGGACGGCTTCGACATCGTCCCGACGCTGCCGCTCGCGGT